>JBPCOE010000132.1:0-40735 GCA_051000605.1 Jatrophihabitans sp. | reverse complement strand
GCACACATCAGGTCGAACACCCGGGGTCCTCCGCGCTCGTAAAGGTACGGCAAGTCAACCGACGGTCGGGCCCCCACGGACAACGCGTAGAGGATCGCATCACGCCGGTCCCACGCCCAGGTGTCGGCGAAGCGCCAGCCCACGTAGCTCGCCAGACTCACCGGGTCGCTCACGTGGGCCCGGTAACGCTGGTCAGCTTGTCCATGAGTTGATCGTAGCGGGGCATCGGCGGCTTGACCCCACCGTCGATCATGCGCCGGGCGGTGCGTACCGACACCCCGTAGCGACCGCAACCGCAGCGCCCGATACGCACCTCATCACCGCTGGCCGACCACACCAACGTCCCGCAACTGGCAGGTCGAGCAGCCCAAACCGGCTCTTCGCGGTTCGGGGTGAGGGCGTGGCGTTGAGGTAGAAGGGCTCGTGACCCTTGAAAACTGGCTGGTGTTGAGACACCCAGTCGAAGGGCCACGAGCGTGGATGACGCTACTTCTGTTCTGTTCGACCTGCCGGGATTCGCCGTGATCGAGTGTGTCGAGCTCGACGACGAGGCCCGCAGGACTGTGATCATGCAGGTCGCGAGCGAGCACGGCTGCCCCCGCTGCGGCGTGGTGGTCGGCGGCAAGCCCTACGACACGCGCGAGTCGCGGATCAAGGATCTGCCGTTCGGGGAACGGCCGCTGGTGGTGATCTGGCGTAAGCGCCGCTACCGATGCCCGGAGACCTCGTGCGGGCAGAAGCTGTTCGTCGAGCGCAGCGACCAGATCTGGCCTGGTCGCCGGTCGAGCCAGCGACTGCGTCGGGTGTTGGCTCGTGCTGATGGTCAGTGTCGTGCCTATTCGCAGGTGGCGGTCGAGTACGGGGTGTCGTGGTGGCTGGTCAACGACGTCGCGGCACGGGCCGCAGCACAGTTGCCGGTCGAGCCACCTGCCGTGCGGTGGCTGGGCATTGATGAGACCCGCACCCGACGGCCCCGCTGGCGTCGTGACCCGGCCACCGGCTCCTGGCGACGTGAGGAGCCGTGGATGACGAGCCTGACCAATCTCGACACCAGCTCAGCTCGGGCGATCCTCGGGCTGACGCCAGGCCGCTCCTCGGCCATGGTCTGCACCTGGCTCGACGCACGCGACCAGGCCTGGCGCGACGGCATCGAGGTCGTCACGATCGACCCCTGCGCCGCCTACGCCAAGGCCGTGCGCACGGCACTGCCCCAAGCGGCGATCGTGGTCGATCACTTCCACCTGGACCGCCTGGCCAACGACATGGTGACCAAGGTGCGGCGCCGTGTGACGTGGGACAACCGCGACCGTCGTGGCCGGCTTGTCGACCCGGAGTGGGCCAACCGCAGGCGGCTGCTCACCGCCAAGGAACGCCTCACCCCGGCCCGGTTCGCACGAATGTGGAACGCCGTCACCGACGGTGATCCGTCCGGGCAGATCCTGGCCGCCTACATCGCCAAAGAACACCTGCGAGCGCTGCTCGCTCTCGCTCGCCGTCGCCCGACCCGCGACATGATCAGCAACGCCAAATACCGTTTCGGTGCTTGGTGCGCGTTGTTCGCCAACATCCCCGAGATCGTGACCCTCGCCGAAACCATCGACACCTGGTGGCCCGAGATCGAAGCCTTCCTCCGGCTCAACATCACCAACGCCAGAACCGAAGGCTCGAACCGAACGATCAAGCAGATCAAGCGTGTCGGCTGCGGCTTCGCCAACCAAGCCAACTACGAACGCCGTATCCTCGCCTACGCGACCGCACGGGATGCGGCGTGACCAGCCAGATCAAGGTCACCGCTCACCCGGAACCACGGAGAGCCTGGATGATCGCCTCGGCGTGGGCAAGGTCGGCGGTGAGGTCGGCTCGGCCGATCGTGATGTCGTCGTACTCGGATTTGTTGCGTCGGCGGCGCATGCGCTGGAACTCCGATGCGCTCGCAGCGTTGATCATCGCTTCGGCATAGACGCCGACGGCCTCGTGGGCTCTGGCGATGGGTCGCACGCGGTAGCCGTTCGCGAGCATATGCGCCGTGACGGCGATGCGGGTTGCGTCGTAGGCGGTCACGTACGCGACCTCGACGTCGATCTCGGCGATCTTGCGTGCCGCCTCGAGCTTCTCCTCCGCGCGGGTCAGGCGTACGAGGGCGCTTGGCCTGTCGGCCGGCACTCCTTCGAGCCGGCCCGCGGTGACGAGTGCGGCGACAGGTTTCGGCAGCGTCATCGGAGCAGGTCCAGTTCGACCAACGGCTCCGACTTGAGGTGCGCGACGAAGCCGGTTGGGCTGTTGTCCCACTCGTCGGCCGTCAGCACTGTGACGTTCACGTCGCGCCCGAGCTTGCGTGAGGCGCTGTCGGCCTCGGCCCGGATCTCGTTGACGTCGCTGTCGCCGATCACCATGAGATCGACATCCCGGGGGAGCTGGCCCGCTTCGCCGTGGTAACGGCGCGCCCACGAGCCGTAGATCAGCGCGCGGTCGACGCCGCGCAGTCCGCGCAGCTGTTTCTCCAGGACGGCCTTCGGGCCGATCGTCTTGAGCAGGATCGAGTGGAGCTCGTTGAAGATCGGGGAGGTCGTGTTCGCCCAGACACTTCGCCGGCCGCTGCGCAGTTCGGTCTCGAGCAGGCCAGACTCGGTCAACCTGTCGACTTCCCGAGCAACAGTGGGCTGCGGTCGGCTGGATCGTTCAACGAGCTCCGGGATCGTGAAGTGGCGCTCCGGCTCGAGGTAAGTGGCTCCAAGGATCTGTAGCTGCGTGTCGCTGCGGAAGATCGGCGCTAGTCGAGGAGGTGCGGTACTCACACAACGCATTATGCCATGCGTTGTGTGCATATCGCAAGCATCAATAACCTACCGACGACAGCCGAGCATCAGGCCAGAGCAGGCGACCACTCGCAGGTGGAAGGCCCGGCCAATTCGCGGGTGCCGGGCCGAACGCCCTCCGGGCAGCCTGGACGCTGCCTCTGCCGACGAGAAAATTGCCAGCTGCGCCGATACCGGCACCGATGCCGAATGGGATTTCCCGGCCGAGCACCAACATTCCCTGTTTGGTTCCCCATTTGGTGATGAACCGCGGGAAAACCCTCTTGTTGATGTCGTTGATCGCGCTCATCGGAATGGCTCTGACGAGGTTCCTGCCCCAATACTTCCCAGCGCGCCCAGCGGCCTTCTCGACAAAGCCAGCTGCACCCTCACCAAAGACGATCGCAGTGACCAGCGTCCTACGACGCTCCAGGTCCACCACCTTGACCCCGTGCACCTCAGCGACCGCAAGCGCGAAGAGCGCTGTCGCCTCGATAACCCCGCCGATCTCGAATGCTGTGAGTCCGATGGCGATAACTGTGCCGGCGCCTGGCACAGCAGCGGCGCCACCGGACGCAGCGCCGATCGCTGATACAGACGCGAGGAATTGTTTCTCCAGGGAGGTGATGAGCTCGGTCGGAGGCGCGTCCGGGCGCGACCTGCGCATCCGGGCGATGTGGGCATCGACGGTGGGCTGCTGGATTTGAAGCGCCTTCTCGACCCCGTTGCGCACTGCTCCGGCAATTGTGGCTTTATCCGGCACGTTCAACTTCCAGAGATAGGACGACGACGACTAACGAATGATCCTGCAGCGAGTGCTCGCTGACTACAACTCGAGGCAGGCACGTCCAGCCAACTTGGGGCACGCCTGTGTCTTACGGCGCAGCGCTTGTGGCGTAGAGCTCGGCCTGCTGCAGCACCAGCTCTACCGCGCGCTCCTCGAGATCCGGCGGGTAGCCGTGCTTGGCAAGCAGCCGGCGCACCTTGGATCGCATGGCAGCGCGTACCGACTCCTTGAGCGACCAGTCGATCGTGGCGCTCTGCTGAACCGCCCAGACCAGGTCTACCGAGATCTTCTTCAGCTTGTCGTCGCCCATCTGCAGGATCGCGGCGTCGTTCTGCACGACCGCGTCATAGAACGCGGCCTCGGCCACGGAGAGGCCGAGCTGGTTGTGCCGGTCGTTGTTGGCTTTCATGGCCTTCGCCATCTTCACCAGCTCGGCGACGATCTCGGCTGTAGTGAGGGCACGGTTGGTGTAGCGATTGATCGCCTCGTCGAGCTGTTCGCTGAAGCGGCGCGCCTGCACGACGTTGGTGCGCTGGACGGTGCGGATCTGGTCGTTGAGAAGCCGACGTAGCAGCCCCATCTGCAGGTTGGGCTTGTCCTTGCCGACGAGGCTGTCCAGGAACTCATCCGACAGGATCGACAGCTCGGGGGTCTCGATGCCGGCGAGCTTGTAGATGTCGACGACCTCGTCCGCGGCGACGGCCTCGTTGACGAGCTGGCCGATGGCGGTGTCGAGCTCGACGGCGCCACTGCCCCCGCGTCCGGAGTCTGGGTTCTGGATCTTGAGTATTGGGCGCGGACGTCGGTGAACATGCGCACGTCGTTGCGGATCGCCGCGGCCTCGTCACGAGCGCCGCACAGCGCGAACGCCTTGGCCAAACCGAGGACCTGGTCGAGGAAGCGGGCGGTGCGGTCCGGGTCACCCATCACGAAGTCCAGGACAGTGGCGTGCTGGGCGAGATGCTCGGCCGGTGCCAGCGCAGGCGAGGAGTTGTAGGAGCAGCCGTGCAGGAGCCCGCGCACGATGAACGATGACGATCTCCAGCGGATCGTCCGGATCCTTCGCGCGCAACTTTAGCTTCTTACGGACGTACTTGGGGTAGATGTGCGGCTGAAAGGACGAAACGTCGGCTGCCGAACCGGTCATCACGACCTTGATCCGCCCGGCGTCGGGATCGTCGCTGTGCCAGTCCGGGCGCAGCTCGACGATGCGCTTGTAGAGCTCAACCGCGATGCGTCGGCTCATGGCCACGATCATGGCCTTGCCGAACAGCTCGGCGCGTCGGGCCTCCCAGTGCGCGACCAGGTCGGCCGCGACGATGTCGAGCCGCTGGCTGGCGCCGACAATCGCCTCGAGCCTGGCCCACTTGGACTTGGCGCGGGTCGCGTCATCGGCCTCGGCGTTCTCGCTGATCTCCTCGACCACCTCGTCGAGGGTCTCGGAGGCGTCCTCGTCGAGGCTGACCTTGGCCAGCCGGGACTCATAATAGATCCGCACCGTTGCGCCGTCTTCGACCGCGCGGGTCAGGTCGTACACATCGATGTAGTCGCCGAACACGGCGACTGTCGACTTGTCGTTCGCCTCGATGGGCGTGCCGGTGATGCCCAGATAGGTTGCGCCCGGCAGCGCGTCGCGCATGTGCTTGGCGAGACCGGACTTCAGCTTTCCCTCGGAGGTAAAGCGAATCGGCGAAGCCGTACTGCGAACGGTGCGCTTCATCGGCCACCACGATCACGTTGCCGGTCGGTCAGCACAGCGTTGCAGTGTGGTGAACACGATGCACCGGACGCGCGCCGTAGCAGCGTTCTCAGCTCGGCTCGGGAGTCGGTCTGGACCGGCTTATCGGGCAGGATCTCTGCCGGGGCGAACACCGCGCCGAACAGTTGATCGGCCAGGTCGTTGCGGTCGGTGATGAAGACCCGAGTCGGGTTAACCATCCGCGCGTCGCGCATGATCTTCGCTGCGTAGAGCCGCATCTCGATCGACTTGCCGAACCTTGCGTGTGCCACACGACACTGCCGCGCCGGTCACCGCCCGGCCCGGCCGCCTCGACCGTGGACTCGACTGCGGCGTTGACGGCCCAGTACTGGTGGTACTTCGCGACGCGCTTCACCAGTTGGTGCGCCAGATGCCGTCGGAGCTCTGGTGGGCTTGGAGTCGTCCGCGGCGCGCGGCTTGGCGAAGGGCTTCGCAGCTGAGACCCAGTCCGCTAATGGCCGCAGGGGAACGAGGCGGGCGGGGCCGACGATGTTGGCACGACGAATCGGTGCAGGTTGTCTATCACCGATCGGGCGAGTTGCTCGGGCAGCCGTCCCGGGTCGCCCTTGTCGGCCTTGTCGAGTGCGAGCAGGTGGGACGATCCGAGCCGAATTATTACCGTCGATAGCCTGCTATTTCCAGCGTTTAATTCAAACGCCACCGTTTACTTGGAACGGCGCGAATGCTACCAATATTGGTAGAAAGGTCACCCCAAAAGGAACGCTGCGGTCCGCGGTCCAATGGTGACCGCTAACGGCAGCCTGGGTAGACCGCCAGCTGCGACTCGCTCCCGTGCCGTGGAGCCTGCGCAGACGTCAAGGGAGACGTGTCGTGATCATTTTGGGTGTTGTTCTGCTCATCATCGGTTTTGTCGCTGCCGTGCACATCATCTGGATCCTTGGGATCATCGCGGTAGTGATCGGTGCGGTGCTTGCCATTGCCGGTTTCGCCGGCCGTGAGATTGGCGGGCGAAAGCATTACTACTGATGATCACGATGGCCGAGTGTGCCGCGTGACGCAGAATCGGGCGAGCTGCGTCGGCGATACGTCGACATCCTTCGTAGCCAGGGTTCGCGATCCGAGACCCCCATAGTCGTCGCGGCGCCGCCCGCTCAGCGGGCGCCGCCGCTCAGCGGTTAGCGCTGACGCTGCTGGGATCATGAGCTGGCGGTGGGGAGGTCGCTGGCCAGGGTGCGGGGGTATCGCGGATCGTGGAAGAGTTTTTCGGTCAGCGTGGTGATGCGGCGGAAGGCCGTGAAGACGGCGGCCGCAAGCATTCGGGGGCTGTGGTCATAGGCCAACGCTGCCTTGCATGATGCCACCGTCGATGACGACGGTGGTCGCGGTCATGTATCCGGCCTTGCCCGAGGCGAGGAACACCACGACGTCGGCGATCTCGTCGGCGTGTGCCATGCGGCCGAGGGGGATGGCGGCGTCGAGGGCTTTCATCTTCGCCGGGTCGGCCTCGGTGGCGGCGTTGATCGGGGTGGCGACGGCGCCGGGGGCGATGTTGACGACGCGGATGTTGTGGATACCGAGTTCAACGCCGGCGGTGCGGGTGAGCATGCGTATGCCGCCCTTGGACACGCAGTAGGCGATGTTGCCCGGCATGGGCCAGTCTTCGTGGACGGAGGAGATGTTCAGGACCAGCCCGCCGCCGCGCTGGCTGATGAACTGCTTCGCGGCGGCCTGGGTGCCGAAGAACACGCTTTTCAGGTTGATGGCCATGAGCTTGTCGAAGTCGGCCTCGGTGGTGTCCAGCAGCGAGGTGCGGGTTTCGATGCCGGCGTTGTTGATCAGCACATCGAGCCGGCCGTAGGCATTGACAGCGGTCTGCACCATCGCGTGCAGACCCGCGGCCTGGGACACGTCGGCCTGTACGCCGACCGCGTGACCTCCGGCAGCCTCGACCCTCGCGATGAGGGAGACGGTCTCCTCGGGGTGGGCGACGTAGTCGATGACGACGTTCGCGCCCTCGGCCGCCGCGGCCAGCACGATCGCCTCCCCGATACCGCTGTTGCCGCCAGTGACGACGATCGACTTACCTTCCAACATCATGACGGGCTCACTCCTGGTGGCTGGCTTCCTGTCGACCTGGCGGGCGGCCAGTCCGATGGCACGGCTTTACCCATCCTCGCGTGGTCCTGTCGGGACACGTCGTTCCGGTTTCTCAGGCTGACCGGCGCAGCTGCGATTCCAGACCGCGACGCTGAGTGGCCCGCGGCGCGCGGGATCACCGACTGGCACGATCCCCTGATGACCCGCATCGAGGACTACGCCTTGCTCGGGGACCTGCAGACCGCGGCGCTGGTCAGCAAGAGCGGTTCCATCGACTGGCTGTGCCTGCCCAGGTTCGACTCCCCCGCTTGCTTCGCCGCGTTGCTGGACACCCCTGAGGCAGGGCACTGGAAGATCGCTCCCGCGGACGGCGAGATCTGCACCACCCGTCGTTACATTCAGGACACCCTCGTGCTGGAGACCGAATGGCGCAGCCACTCCGGAACCGTGCGGGTCAGCGACTTTATGCCACCACGCGGACACGCACCCGACGTCGTACGCATCGTGGAAGGCGTCCACGGCACGGTCGCCATGCTCTCCGAGCTGCGGCTGCGCTTCGACTACGGGCGGGTCGTGCCCTGGGTGCGGCACCACGCCGATCGGATGGAGGCCATCGCCGGGCCCGATCGAGTCCGGCTCTGCACCCCGGCCCCCACCCGAGGCCGAGAACTGGCCACGGTCTCGGACTTCACCGTCCGGGCCGGGGACCGGGTTCCGTTCGTGCTCACCTGGAACCCCAGCCATGAACCACCACCGAAAACGGTGAACGCCGAAGACGCGTTGCGCGACACCCTGACGTTCTGGAACGAATGGGCCGCGAGCGGCACCCCTGTACGGGGGCGCTACCACGACGCCATCACCCGGTCCCTGCTCACCCTGAAAACACTGACGTACCAGCCGACCGGCGGAATCGTCGCCGCCGCCACCACCTCGCTACCCGAGCAGATCGGCGGACCCCGCAACTGGGACTACCGCTACTGCTGGCTACGAGACTCCACGTACACTCTGCAGGCTCTCATCTCCGCCGGCTACCTCACCGAGGCCAAGGCGTGGCGGGAATGGCTGCTGCGCGCGGTGGCTGGCGACCCGGCAGACCTGCAGATCATGTACGCCATCGACGGCACCCGCCGCCTGCCAGAGGCCGAACTACCTTGGCTGGCGGGCTACGAGAACTCCCGCCCCGTCCGGACCGGCAACGCCGCCTCCGATCAACTGCAGCTCGACGTGTGGGGCGAGACCCTGGACGGACTCGCCCTGGCCCGCAACGCCGGCATCAGCCCCCACGACGACGCGTGGGACCTGCAAGTCGCCCTTATGGACCACCTCGAAGGCAACTGGACCCAGCCCGACAACGGCATGTGGGAGATGCGCGGCGCACGCCGACACTTCACCCACTCCAAGGTCATGGCCTGGGTCGCCGCCGACCGGATGGCCGCTGCCGTACGCACCCACCCGGACCTGCAAGGACCGGCGGATCGATGGGAAGCGCTGAAGGTCACCATCCATGCCGACGTGCTGGCGCACGGCTACGACCCCGACCGCAACACCTTCACCCAGTCCTACGGCGCGCCCGGGCTGGACGCCAGCCTGCTCATGATCCCGCGCGTCGGGTTCCTTCCGCCGACCGACCCGAGGGTCCTCGGCACCATCAACGCAATCCAGAACAGCCTCACCGAAGACGGGTTCGTCAAACGCTACGACACCACCGCCGCCGGCGACGGACTCACCGGCGGCGAGGGTCTCTTCCTGGCCTGCTCGTTCTGGCTCGTCGACGCGCTGCACCTTGCCGGCCAGCAACAACAAGCCACCCACCTGTTCGAACGCCTGCTGAACCTACGCAACGACGTCGGGCTCCTCAGCGAAGAATGGGACACCACCGCCGGTCGTCAACTCGGCAACACGCCCCAAGCGTTCAGCCACTTCCCACTGGTCACCAGCGCCATGCAGCTACACGCCGGACAAGGCCATCACAGCCACCACCCCATCACCCACACCGCACGGAGCTGACGCGAACCGTGTTCGATGATCCGAATTTGGTGTCGCTGCGGGGTGGTGCGGTTGGCCACCGATCTCGGGCTGCCGTTGTTGGCCGATCAGGCGCCAGCTCGATGCGGTCGCTTCCCGATTCCTGGCCCGTCTGACCGCGCGCAGCCTGGTCGTCGGCGGGGCCTCGGAGCAGGTGCGCCCGCGACTCCAGAAACAGCTACAGGCCCCATGAAATGGGACCTGTAGCGTGGTGCCCCCGGCAGGATTCGAACCTGCGCCACCGCCTCCGGAGGGCGGTGCTCTATCCCCTGAGCTACGGGGGCGAAACTCGATCAGACTAGCAGCGCGACCGATCCCGCCGTCGGGGCGCCGGAAGGACGCCACCAGGGATTACGACGGTCCGTTCTTCGGATGGCCGAACGCGGACGGGCTGAGCTTGAAGGTCGGTTGCGAGCAGCTCGCGCCCAGCTCCGGGGTGGTGCGCGGGTTCTGCTTCAGCACCCGGACGAACTGCTCGATCCGTGGGTCTGTGACGCTGCCGACAAACAGCTGGTAGCCCCAGGCCTGCAGCGAGACCGCGGTCTTGAGGCCCGGGTACGGGCTGAGGGCGGTGTAGTCGTTGCCGTTGACGAGCCTCGCGAGCGCCGCAACCTGGCCGGCCGGCAGCCCCAGGCGGTAGGTGATCCATACGGCGCCGTGCTCGAGCATGTGCACGGCGTTCTCGTTCGCGATCGGCTGCGGGTAGACCGTGCCCGTGCAGTCGGCCCAGTAGTAGCTGTGGTTGCCGCCGATCGGGGGCGTCGTGTCGTACTTGACGACGCCTACGACGTGGGTCCGGTTCGGCTCGTCCTTGTGGATGATCCCGGCGATTGTTGACGGCAACGACGGCACGTCGGCTGATCCCGAAGTCGGGGAACTCGATCCGGAGGTCGACGGCACGACACTCGAACCGTGCTGGCCGGTCCCGACGGTGGCCGACGACGAGCACGCGACGAGCGAAAACGACGCGAGGGTGACCAGGACGACGCGAAATCGCAGCACTACGTTGGCGGCGGCAGCGGATGGCCACCGAGCCCGCGTAGCAGCTGTTCCATGTAGAGCAGCTCGGCGGACTGCGAGTTGATGATCGATTGCGCGAGATCGCGGACGTAACCCTCCGCGGCGTGCGCTCGCGCGTACTGCGCCATCGGGATGCCGCCCTGGTGGTGACGGATCATCAGCTGCAGGAACAGGACGTCGCGCGCCGTGCCGGTGGCTTGCACCAACTGATCCATCTGTGCCGGGGCAGCCATGCCGGGCATCAGGCCGTGGGCGCCCATGGCCATGTGCTGCTGGCCCATCCAGGCCATCGGATCGCCGGAGTTGCGAGACACGTTCCAGTCGTCCAGCCAGCCCGACATCTGGCCGACCTGGAAGTCCTGACCGGTCTCGATGTCGAAGGCCAGTGTGTGCAGTTCCTTGTCCGAGGTGCCGTCGCGCTCGATGCCGGCCATGGTGACGGCCTGGATGTGGTGGGTGATCATGTCCTGCGCGAAGCCGGCGTCGACGGTGTTCGCCGATGGCGTGGACGTGCCCGACCCGCCGCGTACCAGCCAGCCACCCACGCCCGCGAGGACTAGCAGCGCGATCGCGATGATTGCGACGAGGGTGATCCGCAGCCCGCGAGAGGCAGGCGCTGGAGCGTCGTCGAGATCGTCAGTGGTGCGGTCTTCGTCCAGGACGGTCATCTGCACTCCTCCTTCGAACCCGACTACGAACCTGACTACGAATTGACCGGGTGCCCGAAGGTGCTCGGGTGCGCCTTGAACCCCGGGTTGGAGCAGGACGAGCCGTACTCGGGCGTCGTCTTCTTGTTGTTCTTGAGCAGGCCGATGAACTGTGGGATCCGCGGGTCGTCCGCGGACTTGACCTTGAGCTGATAGCCCCACGCCTGCAGCGAGATCGGCGCATCGAGGTTCGGGTAGGGCGAAAGGGCCATCCGGTCGACGCCGGCCACGAAGCCCTGCAGCGTCTTGAGCCCGGCGCCATTGACCTGCCCGGCGTTGTAGGCGATCCACACCGCGCCGTGCTCGAGCATGTGCACGGCGTTCTCGTTGGCGATCGGCGCCTTGTAGACGGTGCCGGAGCAGTCGGCCCAGAACGCGTTGTGGTTGCCGCCGCGCGGCGGGGTCGAGTCGTACTTGACCAGGCCGGTCTTGTGCAGGTGGTTGGGCTCGACCTGGTAGGTGAGCCCGCTGATCTTCGACGCGCCGGCGACCTCGGGCTGCCGGTAGGGGTCGGCCGCGTTGGTGCCGTTGCTGGACTTGTGGGTGGCGATCACGATGACGACGACGACGGCAGCGAACACGACGACGGCGGCGGTGGTGGCGATCAACCCCCAGGGCGTCTGCTTCTGATTGACGATCGTGCGGTTGTTCTTGCGCGCCGGCGGGCGAGTCGTGGGCCCCTTCCCGCCGCTCGGGCTCTTGACGGTCGACGTCGTGCTCCTGCTCGCGGTGGCGGCCCGGCTCGAACTGCCTGGTTTCGTACCCGGTCGCGACGAGGCTGCGCCCGTCCGGCCCGATCCGGACGACTTGCCCGCGGGCGTCGACTTGCGCTGGGCCATGGTCCTGCCTTCTGACTCGGCGACGTGGCGGACGCCGCGATTGCTGACAATCCGACTCTCCAGTCTAGGTTGCGGGGGCATAAGGACATGCTGTGCGCCCCTGTGCGGCGACCGGCGAGCGTTCGCAGCCGGGTCCGCAGGCAGGTGAGAGGGCGGAAAACGCGGCGTCGGGCGGCCTCTACGATTGCGTGGTGACTCCCGCCGATCTCGCCACCGCTGTGCGCGACTGTGTCGCCGAGGCCGTCGCCGCCGGGGACTTCGCAGGCTCGGCTCCCGTCGAGGTCGTCGTGGAACGTCCGAAGAACCGCGAGCACGGCGACTACACGACGAATGTCGCCCTGCGGCTGGCCAAGCCGGCCGGCAAGTCCGCGCGCGACGTCGCCGAGACGATCGCAGCGCGGCTGCGTGGGGTGGACGAGATCGCGAAGGTGGACGTCGCGGGCCCGGGGTTTCTGAACATCATCCTCGCGGCTGACTCCCTCGGGGCGGTGGCGCGCGACGTCGCCGAGGCGGGGGAGGCGTTCGGTCGTTCGCAGCAACTGGCGGGGCAGCGGATCAACCTCGAGTTCGTCTCGGCCAACCCCACCGGGCCGGTGCACCTCGGCCATACCCGGTGGGCGGCACTCGGTGACAGCCTGCGTCGCCTGCTCCAGGCCGCGGGCGCCGAGGTCGCCGCCGAGCACTACATCAACGACTTCGGCTCGCAGATGGACAAGTTCGCGGCGTCGCTGTTCGCCGTCGCTCAGGGCCACGCCGTCGCCGAGGACGGCTACCACGGCGACTACGTCAACGATGTCGCCGCGCAGGTCATCGAGCAGCACCCGGGTGTGCTTGACCGTCCCGAGCATGAGGCGCTCGCCCTGTTCCGCAGCGCGGGCGAGGACCAGGTGATTGCGGCGCTGCGGACGAGCCTCGAACGGTTCCGCGTCGAGTTCGACGTCTGGTTCTCCGAACGGACCCTGCACGAGAGCGGTGCCGTCGACACCGCGCTCGATCGGCTACGCCAGCAGGGCCATGTCTACGACGAGGGCGGCGCGATCTGGCTGCGCACCAGCGACTTCGGCGACGACAAGGACCGCGTACTAGTGCGCAGCAACGGCGAGAAGACCTACTTCGCCTCGGACGCCGCCTACTACCTCGACAAACGGGGTCGCGGGTTCGAACGATGCGTCTACATGCTCGGTGCCGATCACCACGGTTACGTGAATCGGCTGAAGGCCATTGTCGCGTGTGCCGGCGACGATCCGGAGCAGACCCTCGACGTCCTGATCGGTCAGCTGGTCAAGCTGCTTCGCGACGGCGAGGAACTGCGGCTGTCCAAGCGGGCCGGCACGATCGTGACCCTGGACGACTTCGTCGACCTCGTCGGCGTCGATGCGGGGCGGTACTCGCTCGCACGCTGGTCGGCCGACACTCCGCTGACCCTCGACATCGCCGAGATCACGAAGAAGGCAAGCGACAACCCCGTCTTCTACGTGCAGTACGCCCATGCGCGCACCTGCAACGTGAAGCGCAACGCCGCCGACGTCGGCATCACCTTGGACGTGTTCGTGCCCGAGCTGCTCACCAGCCCGTTCGAGGCGGCCCTGCTCACCGAGCTGGGCGAGTTCCCGCGCGTCGTCGCGACGGCCGCCGAATTGCGCGCCCCGCATCGAGTGGCGCGGTACCTCGAAGACCTCGCCGGCACGTATCACCGCTGGTACGACAACTGCCGGATCGTGCCCAAGGGGGACGAGGAGATCACCGACGTCAACCGCACCCGGGCCTGGATCAACGAGGCGACGAAGGTCGTGCTCGCCAACGGTCTCGAGCTGCTCGGTGTGAGCGCTCCGGAGCGGATGTGAGTCGCAATGCGCACCCGGCCGGCCCGCGGCACGGCGACGTCATGGCGTCGGCGCAGGACTCGTCGCTGCCCGAGGACGTGAACGCGCTCGACGCCGCGATCTGGCCGATGTCGGCGGGTCGCATCGACGGCGTCCTGCACGTCGGCGGCGCGCCGGTGACCGCGCTGGTCCGCGCCCACGGAACGCCGGCGTGGTTTCTCGATGAGGCCGACGTGCGCGCCCGCGCCCGCTCCTACGCCGATGCCTTCGACGGCATCGACGTCTACTACGCCGGCAAGGCGTTCCTGTGCACCACGCTGGCCCGCTGGATCGCCGAGGAAGGGCTCGGCCTGGACGTCTGTACCGGCGGCGAGCTCGGTGTCGCCGTGGCCGCCGGGTTCCCGCCCGCGCGGATCAGCGTGCACGGCAACAACAAGTCGGTCCTCGAACTCACCCGCGCCGTCGAGGCGCGGGTCGGGCACGTGATCCTCGATTCGTTCGACGAGATCGACCGGCTGACCGCCGTGGCCGGCTCTGCCGGGGTGCGGCAGCGGGTACTCGTCCGCGTGACCGTCGGCGTCGAGGCGCATACGCATGAGTTCATCGCCACCGCCCACGAGGATCAGAAGTTCGGCTTCTCGTTGCGGGACGGCTCGGCCGCTCGCGCCGTCGCCTCGGTCCTCGCTTCGGACTCCCTCGAGTTCGCTGGGCTGCACTCGCACATCGGCTCGCAGATCTTCGAGACGGCTGGTTTCGAGGTTGCGGCGCACCGGTTGGTCAGCCTCGCCGCGACGATCCGCGACGTCCACGGCGTCCAGGTCGAGGAGCTCAATCTCGGCGGCGGTCTCGGCATCGCCTACGTCAGCGGCGACGACCCGGAGTCCCCGAAGCAGACCCTCGAACGGCTCAACGGCATCGTCGAGCTCGAGTGCGCGTCCGTCGGTCTGCGCGTGCCGCGGCTCTCGGTCGAGCCGGGCCGCGCCGTCGTCGGTCCCAGCGGCATTACCGTCTACGAGATCGGGACGGTTAAGGACGTCACGCTCGACGGTGGTTCGACGCGGCGTTACCTGTCCGTGGACGGGGGGATGAGCGACAACGTCCGCACCGCCCTCTACGACGCGCAGTACACCTGTGTGCTCGCCAACCGCACGTCCGCGGCATCCCCCGTACGCAGCCGCGTGGTCGGCAAGCACTGTGAGAGCGGCGATGTGGTGGTACGTGACGCCTGGTTGCCCGGCGACGTCCGCCCCGGCGATCTACTCGCCGTCGCGGCCACCGGCGCCTACTGCCGCAGCATGGCCAGCAACTACAACCACGTGCCGCGCCCGCCGGTCGTCGCGGTACGCGACGGTATCGCGACGGCGATCGTGCGCCGGGAGTCCGAGGCTGACTTGCTAGCCCTGGACACCGGAGTGCCCTTCCCGCTGGAAGTCGTAGGCAACAGCGAAACTGCAGAACGCGCAGGGAGGTGACAACAACAGTGAAGTCCGGGGAGGCGGAACAGCCGCTCAAAGTCGCGCTGCTCGGCTGCGGAGTCGTGGGCAGCCAGGTCGTGCGGCTGCTCGAGGAACAGGCCGACGATCTCGCCCAACGCATCGGCGCACCGCTCGAGCTCGCCGGCATCGCCGTACGGCGTCCCGCCCGGCATACGGACGTCCCGGCCGAGCTGCTGACCACGGACGCCGAGGCGCTCGTGCGCCGCGACGACGTCGATCTCGTCGTCGAGGTTGTCGGCGGTATCGAACCGGTCCGCAGCCTGCTGCTCGCCGCGCTCGAGTCGGGCAAGAGCGTGGTCAGCGCCAACAAGGCCCTGCTCGCCGACGACGGCGCCACGCTGCATGACGCCGCCACGAAGGCAGGGGTCGATCTCTACTACGAGGCCGCGGTGGCCGGCGCGATCCCGCTGCTGCGTCCACTGCGCGAATCGCTGGCCGGCGACCGCATCACGCGCGTGATGGGCATCGTCAACGGCACGACGAACTTCATCCTGTCCCGTATGGACGCCACCGGCGCGGGCTTCGACGAGGCGCTGGCCGAGGCGACATCCCTCGGCTACGCGGAGGCCGATCCCACCGCCGACCTGGACGGCTACGACGCTGCGGCGAAGGCGGCCATTCTTGCCGGCCTGGCGTTCCACACCCGGGTGACGATGTCGGACGTCTACCGCGAGGGCATCGGCGATGTGACTGCGGCCGACATCGCCAGCGCCAGGGCGATGGACTGCACAGTCAAGCTGCTCGCCATCTGCGAACGCACCGTCGGCGAGAACGGCGTAGAGCGGGTGTCCGTGCGCGCCCACCCGGCGATGATCCCCCGCTCGCACCCGCTCGCCGGCGTCGGCGACGCCTTCA
Organism: Jatrophihabitans sp.; assembly: GCA_051000605.1. Taxonomy (GTDB): domain Bacteria; phylum Actinomycetota; class Actinomycetes; order Mycobacteriales; family Jatrophihabitantaceae; genus Jatrophihabitans. The sequence continues at coordinate 24,571 of JBPCOE010000132.1, read as the reverse complement.
ACGCCGTCTTCGTCGAGGCCGATGCCGCAGGGTCGCTGATGTTCTACGGTCGGGGCGCCGGCGGCGCGCCGACGGCCAGTGCGGTGCTCGGTGACCTCGTCGCCGTGGCCCGCAACCGCGTCAGCGGCAGCCGCGGGGCAGGCGAGAGCGCGTACGCCGCCCTGCCGATTCAGCCAATGGGCGAGGTCAGCACGCGCTACCACGTTGCGCTCGACGTCGACGACGAGCCGGGCGTACTCGCGAGCGTGGCCAACACGTTCGCCGAGGAGGGCGTGAGCATCCAGACCGTCCGGCAAGAGGGCCGCGGCGATGCCGCCACGCTCGTGCTCGTCACGCACGCGGCCATCGACGCGGCGCTGAACCGCACGGTGGAGAAGCTCGCCGGCATGCCGTTCGTCGGCCGGGCCGCGAGCGTTATGCGCGTCGAAGGCATGGCGGGGGACTGAGGAGACGATGGCTCTTACACATTGGCCCGGACTGATCGACGCCTACCGCGACCGATTGCCGGTCACCGATGCCACGCCGGTCGTCACCCTCTACGAGGGCAACACGCCACTCATCCGGGCGTGGGGGTTGTCCGATCGCACCGGCTGCACGGTGTACCTCAAAGTTGAGGGCGCGAATCCCACGGGGTCGTTCAAGGACCGCGGAATGACGATGGCGATCTCGAAGGCGGCCGAGGACGGTGCCCAGGCCGTCATCTGCGCCTCGACCGGCAACACGTCGGCCAGCGCCGCCGCGTACGCGGTGCGGGCCGGGATGACGTGTGCCGTGCTCGTCCCGCAGGGCAAGATCGCGCTCGGCAAGATGGCTCAGGCGCTCGTACACGGCGCGAAACTGCTTCAGGTCGACGGCAACTTCGACGACTGCCTCGAGCTCGCGCAGAAGCTGGCCGTCGACTACCCGGTTTCGCTGGTCAACTCGGTCAACCCGTTCCGGCTGCAGGGCCAGAAGACTGCGGCGTTCGAGATCTGCGACGTACTCGGCGCCCCACCGGACGTCCACTGCATCCCGGTCGGCAACGCGGGCAACATCACCGCCTACTGGATGGGTTACCAGGAGTACGCCCACGACGGCGTCACCGACCGGACCCCGCGGATGTTCGGGTTCCAGGCCGCCGGCGCGGCACCGATCGTGAACGGCGCCCCGGTCAGCCGGCCGATGACGATCGCCACCGCGATCCGCATCGGCAACCCGGCGTCGTGGACGTTCGCCGAAGCGGCTCGTGACGAGTCGGGCGGCCTCATCGACGCCGTCACCGACAAGCAGATTCTGGAGGCCTACCGGCTCGTCGCGCGCACCGAGGCCGTCTTCGTCGAGCCGGCCTCCGCTGCCTCGGTCGCGGGCCTGCTTTCCACCGTCGCCGACGGCCGGCTGCCCAGGGGCTCGACCGTCGTCTGCACGGTGACCGGCAACGGCCTCAAGGACCCGGAATGGGCGATCTCCGGCGCGCCGAAGCCGATCACGGTGCCGGTCGACGGGCACGCCGCCGCCGTCCACCTCGGACTGGGTTGATGGGGTTCGTCGACGGCCAGGTGCGCGTCCGGGTTCCGGCTACCAGCGCGAATCTCGGGCCGGGCTTCGACACGCTCGGCCTTGCGCTGTCGCTGTACGACGATGTCGCAGGCGTTGTGGTGCCCGACGGGCTGCACATCGAGATCGACGGCGAGGGCGATGCGCAGGTCGCCCGCAACGAGACGCACCTCGTCGTCCGAGCCATGCGCGCGGCATTCGACGCGCTGGGCGAGACGCCGGGCGGGCTGTCCCTGTCGTGTGTCAATCGCATCCCGCACAGTCGCGGGCTCGGCTCGTCGGCCGCGGCCATAGTCGCGGGCGTCCTGCTGGCACGAGGCCTGGTGCGTGACGGCGCGCTGCGTCTCGACGACGGCGCGGTGCTCGCGCTGGCCTGCGCGGTGGAAGGCCATCCGGACAACGTCGCTTCGTGCCTGCTCGGTGGGTTGACGATCGCCTGGACGGCGGACGGATCCGCCCGGGCGGTTCGGCGCGACCTCGATCCCGCAATCTTCCCGGTCGCGCTGATCCCACCGTACGGCGCGTCCACCGCCGTCGCGCGTGGACTGCTGCCCGCCGCGGTGCCGCACGGTGACGCTGCCTTCGCCGCCGGTCGCGCGGCCCTGCTCGTCGCTGCCCTGACGGGCACCCCGCAGGCCCTGCTCGACGCCACCGAGGACCGTTTGCACCAGACGTTCCGACGTTCGGCGATGCCCGACACGCTGGCTCTCGTCGAGAAACTGCGCGCGTCCGGGCATCCGGCGGTGATCTCCGGAGCCGGACCATCGGTCCTCGTCCTGGCTCGAGGTGAAGTCGAGGCCGAGAGGGTCGAGGCGCAGGTGCCCAGCGAATGGTCGGTGCGCAGGCTGGTGGTCGACACGAGGGGCGCCCGCGTGGTACCGGATGCCACAGTAGAGGTGGTAGGGGACGGCCTCGTGGACCGATAACGTGCGCGTTGACCTGCGTCGCGGGAACACGCCGGGCCGCGCCGGTGTTGCTGCTGGCAAGGTGAGCGTCTAGGCTCGACCGCGTCAGGCAGGGCCGACGAACCGAACGGCTCGCGCCCTCTCCGCTCGATTTTCAGTTCGGCGAAGCCCCAGATCCGCTGTCGAACCAGAGCGTTGACACTCTCCACAAGCTTCCCGGTAGGTTCGCCGGGAGATCCGGATCCGGTCGGTCTCGAACCGGTCTGATCCGCTCATTTCGGGTCGCGCGGCACGAACAACGGTGCGCCGACCACCCTCGGAAGGATCCGATTCACTTGACCGACATCCAGGAGCAGACCTTGCCTGCCACCGACGAGCCGAACTCGGCCGCGGTGACCAGCGGGGCTGCGGGCCGTACGGGCGCGTCGCGCCCGGCCGCGAAGCGCGGTTCGCTGTCATCGATGCTGCTGCCCGAATTGCAGCAGATCGCCGGCGGCCTCGGCATCAACACCACCAAGAAGAAGAAGAGCGAGCTCGTCGTCGCCATCCAGGCCGCGCGGGGCGACGGCGGAGCCAACGGCGCCGGTCCGTCGGCCGCCGACAACGGTGCCGGCCAGCAGCGCAGCCGAACACGTGCGAAGGCTCCAGCGACGGGCAGCGACGACAGCAGTCACGTCAGCCGCAACGGCGTGGAGGCGCAGACCTCGCACGCTGCCGTCACCGACGTTCCTGCGGCCACGGGGCAGGCCACCGACGCCGCGACCCGTTCCGACGAAGGCCAGCGCAACCGGACCGCGCGCGAGAGCGACAACCAGCCCCACCAGCGCGACGGCGACAACCAGGTGCGCACCAACGATGGCAGCAACCGTTCCGACGGCGGCAACAACCGCCAGCGCGGCCAAGGCAACCAGGGCGGCCAAGGCAACCAGGGCGGTCAGAACCGTCAGAACAACAACAACCCGAACCGTCAGAACAACCCGAACAGCCAGAACAACCAGGGCGGCGGCGGTCAGCAGAATCAGAACAACACCCAGAACCGCCACGACGACGACGATGACGACTTCGACGGCGGCCGGCGTCGGGGCCGCCGCTACCGCGACCGGCGCGGACGTAACCGCGACCGCCAAGGCGGCGGCGGACAGGGTGGCGGCAACGAAGCCGAGCCCACATTGGCCGAGGACGACGTCCTGGTCTCCGTCGCCGGAATCGTCGACGCGATCGAGGAGAAGAACTCCTGGTTCGTTCGCGTGGGCGGCTACTTCGCCACCTCCGACGACGTGTTCATCTCCCCGAACCTGGTGCGACGGCACGGCCTGCGTCGCGGCGACGCGATCACCGGCGCAGTCCGTCAGCCGCGCGAGGGCGAGCGCAAGGAGAAGTACAACCCGCTCGTCCGCGTCGACACCGTCAATGGCGGCGATCCGGAGAAGATCAAGGACCGGATCGAGTTCACCAAGCTGACACCGCTGTACCCGCAGGAACGGCTGCGCCTCGAGACCGAGCCGCACATCCTGACCACCCGCGTCATCGACCTCGTCATGCCCATCGGCAAGGGCCAGCGTGCGCTGATCGTCTCGCCACCCAAGGCGGGCAAGACGATGGTGCTGCAGGCCATCGCCAACGCGATCGCCACCAACAATCCCGAAGCCCACCTCATGGTGGTGCTCGTCGATGAGCGCCCCGAAGAGGTCACGGACATGCAGCGTTCGGTCCGAGGCGAGGTCATCGCCTCGACCTTCGACCGGCGTCCGCAGGATCACATCACCGTCGCCGAACTGTCCATCGAGCGGGCCAAGCGGCTCGTCGAGATGGGTCACGACGTCGTCGTCCTGCTCGACTCGATCACCCGGCTCGGCCGCGCCTACAACCTGGGCGCCCCGGCGAGTGGTCGCATCCTGTCCGGCGGTGTCGACTCGACCGCGCTGTACCAGCCGAAGCGGTTCCTCGGCGCGGCACGAAACATCGAGAATGGCGGCTCGCTGACAATCATTGCCACGGCGTTGGTGGAAACCGGTTCGGCCGGCGACACGGTGTTCTTCGAGGAGTACAAGGGCACCGGCAACGCCGAGCTGAGGCTCGATCGCAAGCTGTCCGACAAGCGGATCTTCCCGGCCATCGATGTCGACCAGTCCTCGACGCGCAAGGAAGAGATCCTGCTGTCTCCGGACGAGCTCGCGGTCACGATCAAGCTGCGCCGGGTGCTGCACGCGCTCGAAGCGCAGCAGGCGATCGATCTGCTGCTCGACCGGCTGCGCAAGACGCGCACGAACATAGAGTTCCTGATGCAGATCGCGAAGACGACGCCAGGCCAGGACTGAGCCGCGCTTGCGGGCGGTCTGCGCCGCGCCGACACTGGACGTGTGGAGCCCGTGGTCCTGCTGCTCGCTGCGGCCCTTCTGCCCACGGCGGTCGGGTACGGCATCCTTGGGCTCCGTCGGATGCACCGCGCATACGTGTCCAGCCGCCCTGCGTTGCCGGCCAACCGGCCGATCGAGCAGCTGGTCGCGGACCTGCGCCGGTTGCACGATCTGCTCGACGTCATCGAGAACGCCCCGTCGGACATCCCGGCGAAAAACCTGCGCTGCCAGGCCACCCGTGCCGCCTACCTGGACACATTGACCGGGGCCTGCAGGCAGCTGGACGTACCTCTGCCCGCGGGCCGCCCGGTACCGCGAGCCGAGATCTACCGGGTCGAGTCCGACCTGCGGCGCCTCGGAGTAGAGGTCCGGACCTTGCATGGCAGTGAGGGACAATGACGTCGTGGTTTCGGTGCTTGCGGTCTCCGACGAGGTCGACGAGGCGCTCTACGTCGACCGGCACGGCGTCGTCGGGGTCGAGCTGATCCTGGCATGCGGGGATCTGCCCTTCGACTATCTCAGCTACCTCATGAACGCGCTCGATGTGCCGCTCGTGTTCGTTCCCGGTAACCACGACCCGGACATCCACGGCTACCGCACGGCCCGATCCGGGCTGACCGTGCGCGCCGGCCTGCCCGCCGTTGCTCCGTGGCCGCCGGGCGCGGTCAACGCGGACGCTCGGGTCGTCGACGTGGCCGGGCTGCGCATCGCCGGGCTGGGCGGTTCCCCGCGCTACGCCGACGGGCCGAACCAGTACGGCGAGCGTCAGCAGTCCAGCCGGGCCCGGTCGCTCGCGCGCCGAGCGCGGTGGCGACGCAGGCGCGACGGGCGCGGTGTCGACGTGCTGCTAACTCACGCGCCGCCGCGCGGGGTCGGTGATCGCGATGACCTGCCGCACCGAGGATTCGTCTGCCTGCACGATCTCGTGCCCCGCCTGCTGCCGGCGTTGCTGCTGCACGGGCACGTGCACCCCTTTGGGGAGGCCACCCCCGACCGCCGGCTCGGCGACACGATCGTTCGCAACGTGGTTGGGCGGCATACCTTCGAGATCGCGGCACGCGGTTAGATGGCATGGTGAGCAGGCCGACCGGCTTTCCGAGGGCCGACGTCGAGAACGAGTTCCTGCGGGTGCGCCGTCGGCAGGTGCTCGCCAGGCTCGCGCACAAGCTGCGCCGCGAGCCCGACGACGTCAATCTGGTTCTGCCCTACGACGAGGTGATCGCCGCGCTCGGCTACCGCGGCGAGACCTCGCTCGGCCTGCAGACCATCAAGTTGGCCAGCATCGTCGGTAGTGTCGACTCCACCCGCGACTTCGACCGGCGGTTCCGGCCGACGTCCGGCCGGGTGCGTCAGCGCTGGGAACGTCTCGCGCTGGCACAGATGCGCGGCGAGTCAGTGCCGCCGATCGACGTGTACCGCGTCGGAGACCTGCACTTCATCAAGGACGGCCACCATCGTGTGTCGATCGCGATCTCGCGCGGAGAAGACGTCATCGAGGCGTACGTGACCGAGGTGCGGACGGCGATTTCATCGCGGGGAATCCTGCATCGCGCCGATCTGCTGGTCAAGGACTACCAGCGGATGTTCCGGGCCCGCGTCCCGCTACCCCCCGACATGATGGCCGAAGTCCAGGTCACCGACCCGTGGTCCTACGCCGAACTCGGCGAGAACGTCGAGGCGTGGGGGTACCGGGCCATGCAGCACCAGGGTGTCTTCGTCGACAGGGAGGAGACCGCCCGGCGGTGGTTCGTCGAGGAGTTCACGCCGGTGGTCCGCATGCTGCGGGCCGCCGACCTGCTCGGCAACCGGACCGACGCCGAGGCGTACATGGCCGTGGCCAGCGAACGGTACCGGCTCATCCGCACCCACGAGTGGACCGACGAGGTAATCGACCGTCTGAAGAGCCGGCGCGACTTCAAATAGCGTTCTCGGCCGGCTCGCTGCGCTCCATGGCGAGGTTCTGGCCCGACCCGGGGTCGAAGACGTGCAGTGCGCGGGCGTCGGCCCACAGCTCGGCCTCCGCGCCCTCCTTGACGCCGGAAGCCGCGTCGAGCCGGGCGACGATCTGCTCGCCGCCGCCGGCCTCAGCCCGGCCGGAGTCACGGGCCAGCTCATCGAGTTCCGCGCTCGCCACCGAGTTCTCCGAGTCGAGGGCGAAGTACACATAGTTGTCCGATCCCATCGATTCCACGACGTCGATGGTGACGCGCAACGTGATGCCCTGCGGCTTGTTCTCGGCCGACACCAACGCGGCGTCCTCGAAGTCCTCCGGGCGAATGCCGACCAGCACCTCGCGCGGAGCGTTGTGCGACTCCATCGCGCGGCGCAGTTCGTCGTGCAGTGGAAAATCGCCCAATGCGGTCCGCAGCGAACCCTCCTCGACGGTGGCCGCGAGGAAGTTCATGGCCGGCGAGCCGATGAACCCGGCGACGAACAGGTTCTTCGGATTCGCGTAGAGCTCGGCGGGGGAGCCGAGCTGCTGCAGCACGCCGCCACGCAGTACCGCCACCCGGTCGCCGAGCGTCATCGCCTCGGTCTGGTCGTGGGTCACGTAGACCATCGTCGTGCCGAGGCGCCGTTGCAGGCGGGCGACCTCGGTCCGCATCTGCACCCGCAACTTCGCGTCCAGGTTGGACAGCGGCTCGTCCATCAAAAAGGCCGACGGGTCACGCACGATTGCCCGACCCATCGCGACCCGCTGACGCTGTCCACCGGACAGGTTGGCGGGTTTGCGCGAGAGGTGCGGGGTCAGATCAAGGACGCGGGCGGCCTCGTCCACCTTCTCGTCGATGGTTTTCTGTGGCGTCTTGGCCAGCTTCAGCGCGAACGCCATGTTCTCGCGGACGGTCATGTGCGGGTAGAGCGCGTAGCTCTGGAACACCATGGCGATGTCGCGGTCCTTGGGTGCCATGTCGTTCACGACCTTGCCGCCGATGCGGAGCTCGCCATCGCTGATGTCCTCGAGGCCGGCGATCATGTTGAGCGTTGTCGATTTCCCGCATCCGGACGGCCCCACGAGGATGACGAACTCACCGTCGGCAATCTCCATGCTCACGCCGTCGACGGCAAGCGCGCCGTCGGGAAAGCGTTTGGTGACGTGGTCCAGAACGATCTCGGCCATGGTGTTATCCCTTCACGGCGCCGGACGTCAGCCCCGCGACGATGCGGCGCTGGAAGAACAGCACGAAGATGACGATCGGAATGGTGATGACGACGGCGGCCGCGGCTATGGACCCAATTGGCTGTTGGAATTGCGAGTTGCCGGTGAAGAATGCGATCGCAGCTGGAACGGTCCGCGAATTGTTCGTCGAGGTCAGCGAGATCGCCAGCAGGAAGTCGTTCCAGCAGACGATGAACACCAGGATCGCCGTCGTCACCATGCCCGGAGCGGCCAGGGGCGCGATGACCTTGGTGAACGCCTGGAACGGGCTGGCGCCGTCCATTTTGGCGGCCTTTTCCAATTCCCACGGGATTTCCCGGAAGAACGCCGAGAGCGTGTAGATGGCCAGCGGTAGCGAGAAGGTCATGTACGGGATGATCAGGCCCGGCCAGGTATCAAAGAGGCCGATGATTCGCCACAGATTGAACAGGGGGCTGACGAGCGAGATCTGCGGGAACATCGCGATCAGCAGCGACATCCCGATGAGCAGGCTCTTGCCGGGGAAGCGCAGCCGGGCGACCGCATAGGCGGCGAACGAGGCGAAGACCACCGCGATCGCGGTGGAGATCAGCGCGATGCCTATCGAGTTCAGCAGCGGCCGCAGGAAGACCGAGCCCTTGAAGATGCCGGAGTAGTTCTGCGTCGTCCAGCTCGTCGGCCAGAAGCTGCCGCCGTCCGTGCCGATATCCGACGGCCTCTTGAACGACAGGGAGACGAGCCACCAGACCGGGAACAGCGACCAGGCGATGACGACGATGTTGGCCGAGCCCCAGCCGATCTTCTTCGGCGTGCGTACCGCGAGCGCCATTTCAGTCCACCTCCGAGCCCGGTGCAGCGGTGCCGAATCCCCTGATAAACAGGAACGCGATGATCGCCACGCAGATGAAGATCAGCACCGACAGCGCGGACCCGACGCCAAGGTTCAGTGCGGTGAAAAGGTTGTCGTAGCCGACGATCGACACCGAGCCGGTGTTGTTTGTCCCGCCGGTCAGCACGTAGATGTTGTCGAAGATCCGGAACGCGTCGAGCGAGCGGAACAGCAACGCTACGAGCACCGCCGGCTTCATCAGTGGCAGGGTCACCCTGGTGAAGCGCTGCCAAGCGGTGGCGCCGTCGACGCGTGCGGCGTTGAGCAGGTCGTCCGGCACCAGCGACAGCCCGGCGAGCAGCAGCAGCGCCATGAACGGGGTGGCCTTCCAGATCTCGGACAGGATGATGATCGCGATCGACTGGTAGGTGTGGGTCAGCGGCGCGGAGCCTGTTGGCAGCAGTGAGGCGAAGTATCCGGTGCCGGGCGTCCAGGCGTAGCTCCACGAGTACGCCGCGACTACGGTGACGATCCCGTAGGGGATCAGGATCGCGGTACGCACGGCACCCCGGGTATAGATGGTGCGGTGCATGAGCAGCGCGAACGCCATGCCGAGCACGAACTCGATCGTCACCGAGATCACCATGATCGCGATCGTGACCAACAAGGAGCGCCACCAGATGGACGACGAGAGCACGGTGCCGTAGTTGGTCAGGCCGATGAACTTCGAGGCGTTGGGAAACCGCAGATCGTAGCGCTGCAACGACAGGTAGATCGCATACCCGATCGGGTATGCGGTGACGGCCAGCATCACGATCGCGGCCGGCGCGCACAGCATCCACCCCAGGCGCCGTTCGGCGCGGGCGCCCTCGGAAATCTGCTTACGGCGGCGCTTCGGTTCGGCGCGAGATTCCGATTCGACCGGGGCGCTAGTTTCCGCGTGGATGCTCATGCCCTCACTCCGCTCGAGCATCCATTCGGGCACCCGCGGACGCGATGGCCACAGTTCGCTGTCCAAGCGTCGCTCATGGAATCAACCCCTTCGAGTTGAGGGCGTCCCTTATATCGGACTTGACCGAGGAGATCGACGACTTCGGATCGATGTTCTGCGGTGGTGACAGCGTGTGCGAGATGACGATCGACACGCTCTGGTACGCCGCGGTCTTCGGTCGCACGGCGGCGTTGGCGAGCTGCCGGGCGATCAGCTTGTAGAACGGATAGGCCTTGGCGAAGTCCTTCGGCGGGTTCTGATAAAGCGATCGGCCGACCGGCGGCAGGCCGCCGAGGTTGGCCAGGGTCTTCTGGCTGGTCGCGTCGGTCAGGCACAGTGCGGCCTTGAACGCGAGGTCGGGATGGCGGGAATACTTGCTCACCGCGATATCGATGCCGCCGATCGTGGACTTGCCGGACTTGCCCGGGTCCACGCTCGGGAACGGCGCCCACCGGAAGTTCTGCTTCAACGTCTTGCCGTTGTACGTCTTCACCTTCCCGGTCTTGGAGGCCTGCATCGACGGCCAGACGAACGGATAGTTGATTTCGAAGGCCGCGTTGCCCGCTTCCACGGCCAGGCGACCCTGGTCCTCCATGTTCACTGACAGCGACGGGTCGGCGACCCCCGGCGTGGTCGCGACGCGTTTCATGACCGACGCCGCGTCGACGGCGGGCTGCCCCAGTGACGGCGCGGTGCCCTTGGCGTTGAGGATGCTGCCGCCGGCGCTGGCGACCAGCGAGTTGAACCACACGGTCAGGCCCTCGTACTGCGCGCCCTGCTCCTCGATCAGCGACGGCTTGCCCTGACGAGCGAGCTGCTGGGACATCTTGATCATCTCGTCCCATGTGGCTGGCGGCTTCTTGACGAGGTCCGTGCGGTACCAGAGCAGCTGCGTGTTCGAGTTGAACGGTGCGGCGATCAGCTTGCCCTGGTACGTCGCCGTGGCCAGCGGACCGGGCAGCAAGTCCTTCTTGACCGCCGCCTCGTTGGCGCCGGTCCACTCGCGGATCCAGCCCGCCTCGGCGAACTCGGCCGGCCAGGTGACGTCGAGGCCCATGAGATCGATCGACGAGTCCTTCGCCGCGAGTCTGCGGACCAGCTGCTGGCGTTGCGCGTCCGCCGCGGCCGGCAGCTTGTTGAAAGTGATGCGGTACGCGCCGTTGGCAATCTTGTTGCACCGGTCGATCGCGGCCTGGGTCGCGACATCGCTGCTCGGCTGGTTGTAGAAGGTGAGGCTCACCGGGCCACTCCCGGTCCCGCCCCCGCCGCACGCGGTGAGCGCGCTGGAAGCGAGCAGCGCGGCGGTGACCGTCGCTGCGACGCGGCGAGCGCGCCCGCGAGCAGGTGCCGTTCGGCTGACGTCTATGGACACCGGCAAGTCTCCTTAGATCGTGCGATCGAGCTGGCCTTTCGCCAGAACTCGACATCCTGTTTCGACTGCGTTCCGGACGCTACGGCGCCCGGCGGTGTGTGGCAATACACATCTTTCGCATTCAAGCGGCGGCTCGACGGTCGCCCGGGCACCCATGGCCTGCAGCGTCGAGACGTTAGACTCATCAGATCGGCGCCGATGCGTCGATCATCACCCTGGCTCCGGTTCACGTCTATGGCGACCCGGCGGCCAAGCCACCGCGAGCGTCGCCCGCGGCACGAAGGGAACCAGCATCATGCGCGAAGGCATCCACCCGGAGTACGTCGTCACCGAGGTGACCTGCTCCTGTGGCAACACGTTCACCACCCGCAGTACGGCCAAGTCGGGCCGGCTCAACGCGGACGTCTGCTCCGCCTGTCACCCGTTCTACACGGGCAAGCAGAAGATCATGGACGTCGGCGGCCGTGTCGACAAGTTCGAGAAGCGTTACGGCAAGCGGGTAAGAAACTCTTAGCTGACCCGACGGCGTCCGTCCCGGATCTCCGGGCGGGCGCCGTCCCCATATCCGCCCGGTCCCGAGCGCTAGTTCGGCCGTCCAGCCGGTTGAGGGACGCGACTATCGCGTGAGTGACGCGTTATATCGCGCGACTCAACGCACTACTCGACGCTGCCGCGCGCCGACGCAGCCATGCCGAAGGAGCAACCGTGAGTGGGTCGATCGGGCGTCTGCCCGAGTTGCTCGCCGAGTATGGCGAGGTCGAGAGCGCCCTCGCCGACCCGGCGGTGCACAACGACAACGCGCGTGCCCGCACCCTCGGTCGCCGCTTCGCCGAACTATCCCCTGTCCGCACGGCTGCCGGTGAGCTCGAAACCGCCCGCGAAGATCTCGCCGCTGCGCGTGAGCTGGGCGCCGAGGACGCGTCCTTCGCCGCTGAGGCGACTGCTCTCGAGGCCCGGGTCCGCGCGCTCGAGGAGCACCTGCGCCACCTGTTGCTGCCCAAGGACCCGGACGACGGCAAGGACGTCATCCTCGAGGTCAAGGCCGGTGAGGGCGGCGAGGAATCTGCCCTGTTCGCCGGTGACCTGTTGCGTATGTACCTGCGGTTCGCCGAGCGGCAGGGCTGGCAGATCGAGGTCCTCGACGACGAGCCGACCGATCTCGGCGGCAAGAAGTCGGTCACGGTTGCCGTGCGTGCCCGCAAGGCCGATCGCCCGGTATGGGCCCAGCTGAAGTACGAGGGCGGTGTGCACCGGGTGCAGCGCGTGCCGGCGACCGAGTCTCAGGGCCGCATCCACACGTCCGCGGCCGGGGTGGTGGTCCTGCCCGAGGCCGACGACGTCGAGGTCGAGATCGACCCCAACGATCTGCGCATCGATGTCTACCGCTCGTCCGGGCCCGGCGGGCAGAGCGTCAACACCACTGACTCGGCCGTGCGCATCACCCACGTCCCGACCGGGACCGTCGTCAGCATGCAGAACGAGAAGAGCCAGCTGCAGAACCGCGAGGCGGGCATGCGGGTGCTGCGCGCCAGACTGCTCGCGAGCGCCCAGGAGCAGGCCGACGCCGCAGCCTCCACCGCCCGTCGCTCCCAGGTCCGCACCGTCGATCGCTCCGAGCGGGTGCGCACCTACAACTTCCCGGAGAACCGGATCAGCGACCACCGGGTCGGGTTCAAGGCCTACAACCTGGACCAGGTGCTGGACGGCGCGTTGGACGACGTCATCGCCGCCCTGCAGCAGGCCGACACCGAGGCGTTGCTCGCCGGCGAGCAGAGCTGATCACCGGCGGACCGGCAACTCATGACTGATCCGAGGGCCCTCGTGGACGCGGCAACCGTGCGACTGGCGGCGGGCGGCGTCCCCAGCCCGCGCGTCGACGCCGAACTGCTGCTCGCCGCAGTGCTCGACGTTCCGCGGTCCCGCCTAATGAGCCGCGCCGAGGTGCCGCACGAGACCGTGGCCAGATACGACGCTCACGTGACCCGCCGTGCGGCTCGGGAACCGCTGCAGCACATCACCGGGACGGCGCCCTTCCGGCACCTCGTTCTCGCTGTCGGGCCCGGAGTCTTCGTGCCCCGGCCGGAGACCGAACTGCTCGTCGACGCCGTCCTGTCGCACCTGTGCGCGCTGGACCGAGCCGTCGTGCTCGACCTGTGTTCCGGGTCCGGCGCACTCGCTCTGGCGATCGACGGCGAGGTGCCGGCAGCGCAGGTCGTCGCGGTGGAGCAGTCGTCCGCGGCGCTGAGCTGGCTGCGTCGCAACGCGGTCGGGACCGACGTCCGGGTCGTCAGCGGCGACGTCCGCGACCCGGAACTTCTTCGCTGCTGTTACGGCCGCGCTGATGCGGTCGTCTGCAACCCGCCCTACGTGCCGAGCCGCGCGCAGGACGTCGACCCCGAGGTCCTCGCCGACCCCCGAGAGTCGGTCTTCGCCGGTGGTGACGGTCTCGATCTCATTCCGACGGTCGTGTTGCGAGCCGCCCAACTGCTCCGACCGGGCGGCATCCTGGCCCTCGAGCACGACGACACGCACGAATCTGCGGTGCCCGAGCTGCTCGTGGCCGACGGGCGTTTCGACGCCGTCGTCGAGCATCATGATCTCGCCGGCCGTCCGCGTTACGCGGTCGCCACCCGTCGTTGAGGCAGGATGTCGCTGTGGCCCTGTTCTTCCATTGCGGTGATCCGGACGTCCGGGTGGACGCCATCCAGACGGCCGCGCACAGCGTGTCGTCCGGCGAACTCGTCGTGCTGCCCACCGACACCGTCTACGGCATCGGCGCCGACGCATTCGACAACGTCGCCGTTACCGAGCTGCTTAGGGCCAAGGGCCGCGGCCGGGACATGCCGGTGCCGGTGCTCGTCGGCTCGTGGTCGACCATCGACGGGCTGGTCACCGCGGTCGACGCCCGCACCCGCCTGCTGGTCGAGGCGTTCTGGCCCGGCGCAGTCACCCTCATCGTCCGCCACGCGCCGTCGCTGAGCTGGGATCTCGGCGACACCGACGGCACCGTCGGGATCCGCATGCCCATGCACCCGGTCGCCATCGAACTGCTCGAGAAGACCGGACCCATGGCCGTCTCCAGCGCGAACCGGTCCGGTGCCCCGCCGGCGCAGACCGCGGCGGAGGCCCGCGAACAGCTCGGCGAGGACGTCGCGGTCTACCTCGAGGACGGCCCGGCCGCTGCCGGCATCGCGTCCACGATCGTCGACGTCACCGGTGACCACCCGCGCATCGTGCGGGTCGGGGGAGTGTCCGAAGCGCAGCTGCGCGACGTCGTCCCCGACATCGTCGGTGTCAAGCCGAGTGCACCCGACACACCGCGCCGCCCCAGGCCCTCGCCCGGCGGAGCGCGATGACCCATCCGTCGCTCGAATACGTCCTCGTCGGTTGCGTCGCGGCGTTCGTGACATACCTGCTCACCCCGATCGCCCGGCGGATGGCGATCCGGTGGGGAGCGCTCGCCAAGCCCCGTGACCGGGATGTACACGCCGTCGCCATCCCCCGAATGGGGGGCGTGGCCATCTTCGCCGGCTTCGCCCTCGCGCTGTTCGTCGCAGGCCGACTGCCGACGCTTCACGAGGCCTTCGGCTCCGGACCGGAGATGCCCTGGATCGTCGGTGCCGGCGCGATCATCTGCTTGATCGGGGTCTTGGACGACAAGTACGAACTCGACTCCTTGACCAAGCTGGCCGGGCAGGTGCTTGCGACGGGGCTGATGGTCACGCTGGGTGGCGTCCAGCTCGGGGCGATCGGGGTGCCTTGGGGGGACAGCAGCACGGTCGTTCTCGGTCGCGATCTCTCGATCCCGGTGACGATCCTGCTCACGGTCGTCACGATCAATGCGATGAACTTCATCGACGGGTTGGACGGCCTCGCGGCCGGGGTCACCGCGATCGCGGCCGGCGCGTTCTTCGTCTTCTCCTACCATCTCACCCAACAGGGCTTCCTGACCGCCGGGGCAGCGCCGACGCTGCTGGCGGCTGGTCTGGCCGGCGCGTGCCTCGGCTTCCTGCCGCACAACTTCTTTCCGGCCAAGATCTTCATGGGCGACTCGGGGTCCATGCTCGTGGGCCTCATCCTGTCCGCGGCCGCGACGACCGCGACGACCACGGCCGACCCGCAGGCGTTCACCAACTCTTTCGGGACGCTGCCGCTGCTGCTGCCGTTGTTGATCCCGATCGCCGTGCTCGCGCTGCCGTTCATCGACCTGATGCTGGCGGTGATCCGGCGCGTGCGACGGCTGCGCTCGCCCTTCGCACCGGACAAGCAGCACCTGCACCATCGGCTGCTGGAGATGGGCCACAGCCACCGCCGGGCTGTCCTGCTGCTGTATTTCTGGTCGGCGTTGCTTGCCTTCGCCGGTGTCGGATTCTCCTTTCAGGACAGCCAATTGCTGGTAGGGACGACGCTGGGCGCCCTGGCGGTGATCGGCGTGGGCATGTCGGTGGTCCCGGGGATCCGCCACCGTGCCCGACGCAACGCCGCGACCCGCGAACCCACGAAGGACCCGGCGCACGTCTGACCGCGCGGCTTGCTCGAGGCAGCCCGGCCCACCCGGGCCACGTCCTGGAGCCCGACCCGATGCCGAAGCCGGCCGAACACCCCTGTAATCTGAGAGCTGAGCCCAACAAGTGGTCGGTGGTCCGTATGGTCCACCGATTCGCTGTCCCACGGGTTCGTCGGATGGCCCCACCTGAGGAGTTGCGTATGACTCGCCCCGGTAAGGACACCCGCTACTAGGCGGTGGTCGCCGATGGCACCTGAGAACCCGAGTCGGAGCGCCCTGCTCGGTATGGGTGTCGTCATCGCGGCCACGCTCGTCGTCGGGATGGCCCTCGGTTGGCTCGTCGACTCCCTACTGAACACAAGCCCGATATTCATCCTGGTAGGCCTGCTGTTCGGCATCGCCGGGGCATTCGGCTACACCGTCACGAAGTTCCGTGAGTACCTCAAGCCGTGAGAGTGGAGATGACCTAGTGGAACCGATGGTCTACACACCGGTGTCCGCCGCCGCGAACCTGCGTCGGTCGATGGTCATCGCCGCCGTGCTCGGAGCCCTGGCGATCATCCTGGCGTCGCTGCAGGGCCACCCGCTCATGGGCGTCTTCGGCTGCGTCGGGCTGGCGCTCGGGGCCGCGAACAACCGCATGCTGCAGCGCTCGGTCATCCATCGGGTTCGGGACGGACTGTCCAAGAAGCGCTTCAACGGCGGCGTGTTCGGTCGCCTCGGCGGCATCACGGTCATCGCGGTGTGCATCGCCCTGCTGTTCCGCCCGGACGGCCTGGGGGTCTTCATCGGCCTCGCCGTCTTCCACTTCCTGATGCTCGTCGGCGCGGCCGTCCCGGTCTTTCGCAGCCTGCGATGGACCCCGTGACGTCGTCGCCCGGATCGAGCGGTAGAGGAGACGCCACGTGAGCGCGCAGAACGTCGCCATCAGCATCACTCCTGGCGAGCACGTGATGTGGAAGATCGGCGGCCTGACCTTCAACGGCGACACCATCATCTCCACGGTCGTTGCCGGCCTTATCATCGTCGTGATCGGCCTGCTGATCCGCCGTAGGTCCAGCGTCCGTCAGCCCACCAAGTTGCAGCTGGCCTTCGAAACCGTCACCGAGCAGGTCGAGCAGCAGGTCGAGGACACCGTCGGCGTCAAGACGGCACCCTGGGTGGTGCCGTTCGCGATGACGCTGTTCCTGTTCATCCTCATCGCCAACTGGATCTCGGTCATCCCCACCGACGTCCGCAAGGGACATCCCGAGTACCTGCCGCCGCCGGCCGCAGACGTCAACCTCACCTACGCCCTGGCCGTGCTCGTCATCGGCACCCTGCACGTCGCCGGGGTCCGCAAGCGCGGTGTGCGCGGCTTCTACGGCCACCTGTTCCGCAAGCCGCGGATCCTGATCCCGCTCAACATCCTCGAAGAGGTGATCAAGCCGGTCACGCTGTCGCTGCGACTCTTCGGCAACATCTTCGCCGGGACGATCATGGTGGCCCTGATCGCGGCGATGCCGGCGTTCATCCTCTGGCTGCCGAACATCCTCTGGAAGCTGTTCGACATGTTCATCGGACTGATCCAGGCGTTCATCTTCGGGTTGCTTACCGTCATCTACCTCAGCGCGATCCGGCCGCAAGAGGAGGGCGCGCACTGAGATGGACGACGGATCGACGACGGATCGACGGCGCCACCGGTAGCCCGCACGCATTTCGAGCAACATCGACATGATCAGCAGAACAGGGAGTAGGAGACAGAGATGGCAGGCACAGCGCAAGGAAGTCTGAACGTAATGGGTGGTCTCATCGGCGGTGGGCTCGCGCTCGGCGGCGGTGCGATCGGTGCCGGCATCGGTGACGGTCTCGCGGGTTCGTCGCTGGTCCAGGGCGTCGCGCGCCAGCCGGAGGCTCAGGGTCAGCTGCAGACGTTGTTCTTCCTGACCGTCGGGCTCGTCGAGGCCGCGTACTTCATCAACCTCGCGTTCGCGGTCCTGTTCGTCTTCGTCCTCGGCAAGTAAGGCGCCGCACATGGCTTCGCACATCATCGCGGCGTCGCACGTCGTCGCGTCGAACAACTTCCTGTTGCCCAACGCGACGTTCATCGTCGAGTTCATCGCGTTCTTGCTGATCCTCGCCTTCTTGGCCCGCTATGTGCTGCCCCGGCTGCAGGGCCCGCTACGCGAGCGTCAGGAAATGGTGCGCCAGCAGGTCGAGGACAGCGAGGACGCGAAGAAGAAGCTCGGCGAAGCGGAGAAGAAGTATCAGGAAGCGCTGAACGAGGCTCGGACCGAGGCCGCGCAGATCCGTGAGAATGCCCGGGCCGAGGCCCAGCGCACGATCGAGGAGCTTCGTAAGCAGGCTCAGGACGAGTCCGCTCGCATCGTCGCGCGCGGCGAGGAGCAGCTGGCCAGCCAGCGCGCGTCGATCGTGCGCGAGCTGCGCGGCGAGATCGGTGCCATCGCCGTCGAGCTGTCGGAGAAGATCGTCGACCAGCGACTGGCCGACGACGCCTCGGTTTCCTCGACGGTCGACGCTTTCCTCGCCGGGCTAGAGGCCAAGGATGACGCAGACCGCGCGAAGGCCCGGGGTACGGATCGATGATGCGTTCGGCGAGCCGGCGGGCGCGCACGTCGCTGCGCGAGCATCAGGCGTCCGTCCTCGAGAGCAGGGCGTCCGTCGCCACGCTGACGAGGGTGGCCGAGGAGCTCTACGCGGTCGGCGATCTCCTGGTGGGCCAAGCACGCCTGCGTCGCACGCTGGGCGATCCCGCCACGGCCGGCGAAGCGCGCGAGACCCTTGTCGGCACGTTGTTCGACGGCAAGGTGTCCAAGCAGACGCTGGCCATCGTAAAGGCCGCGGTCACCGAACGGTGGTCCTCGCCGTGGGACCTCGCCGACGCCGTCGAGGGTGCCGGGGACGACGCATTGTTCCAGGCCGCGGAGAAGGACGGAGCGCTTGACGGGGTCGAGGACGAGCTCTTCCGTTTCGAGCGGATCCTGCAGGCGGCCGGGGACCTGACCGGTCTGCTGGACGAGTTCAGCGCCAGCGTCGTACGCCGGACCGAGCTCCTGGACACGCTGCTCGACGGCAAGGTCTCGCCGCTCACGATCGCGCTGCTGCGCCACGCTGTCGCAAGCCAGCGTAAGCGCAGCATCACGCTGGCCATCGACGACCTGCTCGAGCAGGCCGCGGCCCGCCAGGAGCGCTCGGTCGCCCGGGTGATCTCGGCCGTACCGCTGTCCGACGAGCAGGAGGACCGGCTCGCCATGGCGCTCTCGGACACGTACGGACGTGCGATCAGCGTGCGCACCGCACTGGACCCCCGCGTGCGCGGCGGCCTGATCGTCCGGGTCGGCGACGAGGTCATCGACGGCAGCATCGCCGCCCGGATCGCCGGGGCGCGCACGCTGATGGCGGGATGATCGCCACCACCATTAACGGCAAGCACCACGACACGAACGACACGATACGAACCACACGACACGAACCACGAGATTGAGGAAACGTTCATGGCAGAGCTGACGATCTCCGCCGACGAGATCCGTAGCGCAATCGAGGGCTACGTCTCGTCCTACACGCCGACGGCCTCCCGCGAAGAGGTCGGTGTGGTTGCCGAGACCGGTGACGGCATCGCCCGGGTCGAAGGCCTGCCGAGCGCGATGACCAACGAGCTGCTCGAGTTCGAGGGTGGCACGTTGGGTATCGCGCTGAACCTCGAAGTGCGCGACATCGGTGTCGTCATCCTCGGCGACGCCACTCGCATCGAAGAGGGCCAGCAGGTCAAGCGCACCGGTGAGATCCTCTCCGTCCCGGTGGGCGACGCCTATCTCGGCCGAGTGGTCAACCCGCTGGGCAACCCCATCGACGCTCAGGGCGAGATCGAGTCCGACGAGCGCCGCGCCCTCGAGCTGCAGGCGCCGTCGGTGGTGCAACGGCAGGAAGTCCGCGAGCCACTGCTAACCGGCATCAAGGCGATCGACGCCATGACCGCGATCGGTCGCGGCCAGCGCCAGCTGATCATCGGCGATCGCCAGACCGGCAAGACCACCGTCTGCCTCGACGCGATCATCAACCAACGCGACAACTGGAAGACCGGCGACCCGAAAAAGCAGGTGCGCTGCATCTACGTCGCGATCGGGCAGAAGGGCTCGACCATCGCGGCCGCCCGCGACACGCTCGACGAAGCCGGCGCGATGGAGTACACCACCATCGTCGCAGCCCCTGCCTCGGATTCCGCGGGCTTCAAGTACCTGGCCCCGTACACCGGGTCGGCTATCGGCCAGCACTGGATGTACCAGGGCATGCATGTCCTCATCGTGTTCGACGACCTCACCAAGCAGGCCGAGGCCTACCGCGCCGTGTCGCTGCTGCTGCGCCGTCCGCCGGGCCGCGAGGCCTACCCGGGCGACGTCTTCTACCTGCACAGCCGGCTGCTCGAGCGTTGCGCGAAGCTCTCCGACGATCTGGGCGCCGGCTCGATGACGGGCCTGCCGATCATCGAGACCAAGGGCAACGACGTGTCGGCCTACATCCCGACCAACGTCATCTCGATCACCGACGGCCAGTGCTTCCTGGAGACCGACCTGTTCAACGCCGGTGTGCGACCGGCCATCAACGTCGGCATCTCGGTATCGCGCGTGGGCGGTTCGGCACAACCAAAGGCAATGCGCGACGTCGCCGGCCGCCTGCGCGTCGACCTCGCCCAGTACCGCGAACTCGAGGCGTTCGCCGCCTTCGGCTCGGACCTCGATAAGGCCAGCCAGCAGCAGCTGGCCCGGGGCGCACGGCTGGTCGAGCTGCTCAAGCAGCCCGCCGCGTCGCCGTTCCCGGTCGGCCGCGAGATCGTGTCGATCTGGGCCGGTACGTCCGGCAAGCTCGATGATGTCGCCGTCGAGGACATCCGGCGCTTCGAGGGCGAGTTCCTCGACTACGTCCAGCACAATGCCGACGGCCTGTACGACACACTCGCCACGGCCAAGAAGTTCGACGACGACAGTCGTGACCATCTCGAGAAGCTGCTCGACGAGTTCACCAAGCAGTTCCAGCCCACTGCCGACAAGTCAGAGGACAAGCCGAGCGCCACCAAGAAGACGAAGTCCGACGACAAGTCGGACAAGTCCAAGAGCAGCGTGAGCACCTCCAAGGACGCCAAGCCCGCCGACAAGTCCGAGAAGTAGCACAGGTGAGTGAGCATCGTAGGCGCGAAGCGCCGAGGAGCGGAGCGATCACAGCGATGAGCGCTCGCGCGAAGAGCCGGAGGCACTAGTGGGTGCGGCACTACGTGTGTATCGCCGGCGGATACGGTCGGTCAACTCGACCAAGAAGATCACCAAGGCGATGGAGCTCATCGCTGCGTCGCGCATCGTCAAGGCGCAGGCGCGGATGAACAGCGCCAAGCCGTACGCCAAGGAACTGAGCCGCGCGCTGGCCGCTCTCGGCACCGACAACACGTTGCAGCACCCGATGCTGACCGGCGCCGAGAACCCGCGGCGCGCCGGCATCCTGCTGATCACGAGCGACCGCGGGCTCGCGGGTGGGTACAACTCCAACGCGATCCGGCGTGCCAACGAGCTGACGCGCACCCTCGAAGAGGACGGCAAGGACGTCGAGCGCTACGTCATCGGCCGCAAGGGCGCGGCGTACTTCAACTTCCGCAACATCACGCTGGGCGGGCAGTGGGCCGGCTTCTCCGAGCAGCCGAACTTCGTCGATGCCCGCGGTGCCACCGAAACCGTCGTCGCCGCGCTCAACGCGACGTCCGAGGGCACGACGGGCGGCACCGGCGACGACGAAACCGACGGCAGCGGTGAGCAGCGCCCGGGCATCGACGAGCTGTGGGTCGTCTACACCCGCTTCGTCAACTCGGTGAGCCAGACGCCGACCGCGGTGCAGGTATCGCCGGTCAAAGGCGCGACCGACGGCGACGACCTCGCCGATGCCTCCGGCGACGATGACGGCAACGACAACGAAGACAGCGAGAATCAGGATGCCGAGGGGCGGCCCACACTCTACGAGTTCGAGCCGGAGCCGGGCCGGCTCATCGCGGCGCTCCTGCCGCGCTACATCAGCTCACGGATCTTCTCCGCGCTGCTGGAATCTGCAGCATCCGAGTCCGCGGCCCGCCGGCGGGCGATGAAGTCGGCCAGTGACAACGCGACCGACTTGATCAAGACGTACACCCGGCTGGCCAACGAGGCCCGCCAGGCCGAGATCACCCAGGAAATCAGCGAGATCGTCGGTGGCGCCGACGCCCTCGCGTCAGCAGGGAGAGATGAATGAGTAAGGATCGCGGGGTGGCGACTGCGCAGCAGTCGGATCAAGTTGAGCGCGGAGCCAAGTCAGCGATGAGCGCTTGCGCGAAGAGCGAAAGGGAAACACAGTGACCGCGGTTACCGAAAGCAGCGAGAAGAAAGACAGCGGCGCCGCGACGGGCGGCCGCGTCGTCCGGGTCATCGGGCCCGTCGTCGACGTCGAGTTCGGGCGCAACAACATTCCCGAGCTCAACCAGGCGCTGACGACCGAGATCGATCTCGGCGAGCTGTCCAAGGTCCTGACCCTCGAGGTCGCGCAGCACATCGGCGACGACATGGTGCGCTGCATCGCTCTGCAGCCGACCGACGGCCTGGTCCGCGGCGCCGAGGTCACCGACACCGGTTCCCCTATCACCGTGCCGGTCGGCGACGGCACGCTCGGGCACGTCTTCAACACCCTCGGCGAGCCGCTCGACGTCAAGCCCGAAGAACTCGACATCAAGGAGCGGTGGTCTATCCACCGCGAGCCCCCGCCCTTCGCTGAACTCGAGAGCAAGACCGAAATGTTCGAGACCGGCATCAAGGTGATCGACCTGCTGACCCCGTACGTGGTGGGCGGAAAGATCGGCCTGTTCGGGGGCGCCGGCGTCGGCAAGACGGTGCTCATCCAGGAGATGATCTATCGCGTCGCCGAGAACTTCGGCGGCGTGTCGGTCTTCGCCGGCGTGGGCGAGCGCACCCGTGAGGGCAACGACCTCATCGCAGAGATGACGGACTCCGGCGTGCTCGAGAAGACCGCCCTGGTCTTCGGCCAGATGGACGAGCCGCCGGGTACCCGACTGCGGGTGGCGCTGTCGGCGCTGACCATGGCCGAGTACTTCCGCGACGTCCAGAAGCAGGACGTCCTGCTGTTCATCGACAACATCTTCCGCTTCACGCAGGCCGGCTCCGAGGTCTCGACCCTGCTCGGCCGGATGCCGTCCGCCGTGGGTTACCAGCCCACTCTGGCCGACGAGATGGGTCAGTTGCAGGAGCGCATCACCTCCACCCGAGGTCACTCGATCACATCGATGCAGGCGATCTACGTGCCGGCCGACGACATCACCGACCCGGCGCCGCACACCACGTTCGCGCACCTCGACGCCACCACGACGCTGTCGCGTCCGATCTCGGAGCAGGGTATCTACCCGGCCGTGGACCCGCTCGACTCCACGTCGCGCATCCTCGCCGCCGAGTACATCGGCCAAGAGCACTACGACGTCGCGAACCGGACCAAGCAGATCCTGCAGCGCTACAAGGAGCTGCAGGACATCATCGCCATCCTCGGCATCGACGAACTCGGTGAAGAGGACAAGGTCATCGTGGGCCGGGCGCGGCGCATCCAGCGTTTCCTGTCGCAAAACACCTTCGTCGCCCAACAGTTCACCGGCATCCCGGGCTCGTTCGTCCCAGTGTCGGAGACGATCGATGCGTTCAAGCGACTGACGGAAGGCGAGTTCGACAGCTATCCGGAGCAGGCATTCTTCATGTGCGGTGGGCTCGAGGACCTCGAGCGCAAGGCCGACGAGCTCAAGAACGCCTGATGAGTAGGCATCGCAGCGAGCGTCAGCGAGTGATGAGGCTGTCCACATTGCCTCTCGCGCAAGCGCTCGACGGTTGCACGAAGAGCCAGGGGGACTGATGGCGACGATGCACGTGGAGCTGGTCTCCATCGAGGCGCCGATCTGGTCGGGCGAGGCCACCGCGGTCTTCGGGCGCACCGTCGAGGGTCAGATCGGCATCCTGCCCGGGCACACGCCGTTGTTGGGTGCGCTCGCGCCGGGGTATCCCGTCCGCATCGAGGCCGAGGACGGCGAGACGTTGAACGTCGCCGTGCACGGGGGGTTCCTGTCCGTGCGCCAGGACGGCGTGTCGGTTCTGGCCGAGCAGGCGGAGCTGGCCGACGACATCGACGTCTCGCGGGCCAAAGCGGCACTGGACAAAGCTTCCGGCGCCGATCCCGACCACGGTTCGGACGAAGAAGCTACCCGCGACCGGGCCCTGGCGCGGCTGCGCGCCGCCGGCGAACAAGTCTGATCGTCCGCGACCGGATCGCAGCGAAGCAGCCACAGCCGTGCACACCGTCGACGTCATCGCGGTGTGTGTGGCTGTGGTCGTCCTCCTCGCCTGCGCCGCCATCCTGGCCCGCCAGCGCTACATGCTGCGTTTGGCCGGCGCGGTGCCGTTGGCCGTCCAGCGTGGCCACCGCTGGCTGTACGGCATCGGGCGGTACCAGGGCGGCGAGCTGCGCTGGTACCGCGCCATCGGCATCGGGACGAGACCGTCCCGCGTGCTCCGCCAGAACCATGTCGAGTTGCTCGCGCGACGCGCACGGCTGCCCTCAGAAGCCAATTCTCTGCCGGCGACCGTCGTAGTGGTCGAGTGTCGAGCTGACAGTGAGACCTTCGCGATGGCGTTCGGCGAGAGTGCGTTCACGGGGTTTGTATCCTGGCTGGAATCCTCGGCGCCGCGAGCCTGACCGGCACCCGGACGTGAAACAGCGGTCCTGGGGGGGGGGGGGGGGGGGGGAGGGGAGGGGGGAGGGGGGGGAGGGGGGGGAGGGGGGGGGGGGGGGGGGGGGGGGGGGGGGGGGGGGGGGGGGGGGGGGGGGGGGGAGGGGGGGGGGGGGGGAGGGGGGGGGGGGGGGGGGGGGGGGGGGGGGG
>JBPCOE010000103.1:0-20262 GCA_051000605.1 Jatrophihabitans sp. | reverse complement strand
GTCCGACACGACGCCGCAGAAGGCCTCGTAGTCGATGAGCCCGGTGATGGTCGGCTCCTTGCCGCACAACGGGCACTCCGGGTCCTTGCGGACGCGGATCTTGCGGTACTCCATGTCCAGCGCGTCGTACACCATGAGCGAGCCCACGAGCGGCTCGCCGATGCCGGTGAGCAGCTTGATGGCCTCGGTGGTCTGGATGGCCCCGATGCTCGCGCACAGCACGCCCAGGACACCGCCCTCGGCACACGACGGGACCATGCCCGGGGGCGGCGGTTCGGGGTAGAGGCATCGGTAGCAGGGCGCCTGCCCCCCCGGTGCGCTCGGCCAGAAGACGCTCGCCTGGCCGTCGAAGCGGTAGATCGAGCCCCACACGTAGGGCTTGCCGAGCAGGACGCACGCGTCGTTGACCAGGTAACGCGTGGCGAAGTTGTCGGTGCCATCGAGGATCAGGTCGTACTGAGCGAAGATCTCGAGGACGTTGTCGTTGTCCAGACGCGTGTCGTGCACGTTGACCTGGATCAGGGGATTGACCTCCAGCACGCTCTCGCGCGCGGACTCGGCCTTGGATCGCCCGATGTCGCTCTGGCCGTGGATGATCTGCCGCTGCAGGTTCGACTCGTCGACGACGTCGAACTCGACGATCCCGAGCGTGCCGACGCCGGCCGCGGCCAGATACAGCAGGGCGGGCGAGCCGAGGCCGCCGGCGCCGACGCAGAGGACCTTCGCGTTCTTCAGCCGTTTCTGCCCGATCATCGCGACGTCCGGAATGATCAGATGGCGGCTGTAACGGCGGACCTCGTCGAGGGTCAACTCATCGGCGGGTTCCACGAGCGGCGGCAGAAACACGGCAGATCCTCACGGTCGGGACTGAACATCTTGCACAACCGCGCGTCGACACGCGGCATTCCGTTTCCAGTGTCCCAGAGCAGCAGCCAGCCGAAACGTCGCGCGCCGTTGGCGGAGACTGGACGCATGGATCGTGACCGCGACACGAGTGGGCGCGCGCGCAACGCGCGGCCCCGTGACGGACTCGGCCGCCCCCTTCCCTATGGTGCGCGGGGAGTCCCTCGCCAACCCGAAGGCCTGGTGCGCACGCCCGAGCAAGCACTCGACGAGGCACAGCAGCTCTTCGACGCCGGCCAGCCCTTCCACGCCCACGAGGTGTTCGAAGACGCCTGGAAGGCGGCCCGCGGACGCGGCGCGGACGACACCGGCCTGTGGAAGGCCCTCGCGCAGCTCGCGGTCGGCTGCACGCACCGTCTGCGCGACCATCCGGTAGGCGCCGACCGGCTCCTGCGGCGAGCAGCAGCCGCCCTGGCCCCGTACGCGGGCACGACACCACATGACGTCGATGTCGACGGCTTGCGGGTGTGGGCGCACCATCCGCGCGACCGAGTCATGCCCCCGCTGCGCACGGCGCACCGCAACGGCTAGCGCACGAGCGTGGTGTCGACGTCGAGGGTGGCACCCAGCATGCGCAGCGCGTCGTCGACGACGGCGTAGAAGGCCCACTTACCGCGCTGTGCGCGTGTGACGAGCCCGGCGTCGACCAGCAGCTTCATGTGGTGCGACACGGTCGGTTGGGACAACCCGACCGGTGCCGTGAGGTCGCAGATGCACGCTTCGCCGCCTTCGGCGACCGCGATGAGCGACAGCAGCCGGACGCGGGTCGGGTCGCCGAGGGCCTTGAACATCTGGGCCAGGCGCTCGGCCGACTCGGCGTCGAGCACGCCGCCGGTCAAGGGCGAACACCAGATTGGTTTGTCGCCGGCAATCACGGGAAGGGACGTCCGGATGGCCATGGTTCGAGGATGCCATACGGATTGACAAACTTCGATGCATAGGAAAGCCTCGATACATAGACGTTCTTCGATTGGAGTGTGTGTGATGACTGACTCAGACGTGCGGGAGCAGGTGCGGCGACGCTACGCAGCAGCCGCTGCCGCAGCCGTTTCTGGACGCGACGCCCTCACGGTGGTCGACGCCGACCAGTGCTGTCCACCGTCGACCGTTGCGGCAAATGCCTCGTGTTGCGGCGGCGGCACCGAAGTCGACCCGGCGTTCGGCGCGCGCCTTTACAGCGCGGACGAGCATGGCGAACTGCCCGCCGAAGTCGTGGCCGCCAGCCTGGGCTGCGGCAACCCGACGGCGGTGGCCGAGCTGCGAGCCGGCGAGAAGGTCCTCGATCTGGGCTCGGGCGGCGGCATCGACGTCCTGCTGTCCGCCCGCCGCGTCGGGCCCACCGGTTACGCCTACGGCGTCGACATGACCGATGAGATGCTCGAGCTGGCGAACGCCAACAAGGCCAGGGCCGGGATAGCCAACGTCGAGTTCCGCAAAGGCAGCATCGAAGACGTCCCGCTGCCCGACGCGTCGGTGGACGTCGTCATCTCCAATTGCGTGATCAACCTGTCCACCGACAAGAGGGCCGTGCTGGCCGAGATGTTCCGCGTGCTCGTCCCGGGCGGGCGCATCGGCATCTCCGACGTCGTCGCCGAGGATCACCTCACGCCGGACGAGCGCGCCGAGCGCGGCTCCTACGTCGGGTGCATCGCCGGTGCCCTGTCCAAGACCGAGTACCTCGACGGCTTGGCCGCTGCCGGCTTCACTGACACCAGCGTCGCCTTCACCCACGAAGCAGCGCCGGGAATGCACTCGGCCGTGGTACGCGCGACCAAGGGACGCGGTCCGGTCATGTCGGCCGTGGATGAAGCACCGTCGGCCCAGCGATGATCATGTCTCGCCCGCTGGGGACGCGCTGCCTCACCAGGAACGCCGCTGGCAGCTCGCCGCCGCATGATCAACAGTTTGGTCTGGTCGTCATAGCGGCCGCAATCACCTGTTGATCACCGAGGTCTGGATCAATCCCCGCGGCCGTACTCGTTGTTGGCCGAGGTGTCGGTCTGCTCGGCGCCGGGGGCGCCCTTGACGCCGACGGGATAGGGCCACGGGTTGGCCTGGCAAAGCTTGTTGGTCATCGCGGAGCGGAGCCCGAACGTCTGCTGCATCATCGCCGGGGCGAGGCCGTCGGGCAGGCACTGATGCGCGTGGTTGTGGCCGAGCGCGTGGCCGTCCTCGTGATTGACCATGTAGAGCCGGTAGGTGGCAAGATCGCCGAGGTAGGCCGTCGAGCCGCGCATCCACCGGCTGACGTTGAAGATCACCCGGTTGGCGTCGATGTTGCGGTTAGCGTCCGCGACCTGGTAGCAGGATGTCTCGACCGGGATGTCGTAGCCGCACCACTTGCGCACCGTCATCGAGGTGGTGAGCGAGATGTGAAAGTCGATGCGGCCGGAGTCGACGCGCTGCAGCGTCACGCCGTGCCCGGACCAGCTGCGCGGGTCGGCGAGCGTCGAGGTGACGAGATTCTGGAACTGTGTCAGGTCGACGCCCGTCAGACCGTTCTCGACGTCGATGCTGTAGCGGTACAGCTGGCCGGCCCCGACCTGCGGCGACGAGCCGGGCAGCACGCGGAACGTGCCGTTGCCCTTCGTCGTGTACGGCGCGCCGGGCGGCAGCGCGGCGGCCTTGAGAATGGTGTTGTCGAAGTGGCCGCCCTTGGAATCGTCCTTGAGCGCGATGTGCGCACCCGCGACCGGCGGGACGGACGAGCCGGCGCCCCCGGCGAGGGCGCCGGTGTCCTTCTGCTTCGATGCCGTCGTAGTGGTCATGAGCGCGGCGATGGTGAGGACGAACAGGACCGGCAGCGCGTAGGCCCGCCAGCCGTAGCGGTACACGAAGCCCCGCAGCCAGTGCGAGGGCACCCCAGGCGATGCGACGCGCGGATCGCGCGCACCGTAGCTGACTCCCGCGCGCCGGACATTGGCGCGAGCCGCGGTGACGTCGTCGGTCGGGTCGTGCGAGCGGCGGGCATAAGTGTTCACCCCGGCCGTGGCCCGTTCGCGTTCGTGCGGCGGATGCGGGTCGCGGCGGCGCGGCTCCGGGGTCATCGAAGACCCCCTACGCTCACGCTGGCGATCCCTGTCCGCACGGCTCCAGAGTCCCATACGGGCGCGCTTCTACCGGCAGGACGTACCGGGCACTCAGGATTTTGTCCCGGGCGCGTCCTCGATCAGGCCGAGCAGCGCACGCGCCGATCCGCGCGGATCCTCCATCATCGCGGTGTGCCCGATGTGCTCCATCACCAGCAGTCGCGAGTTCGGGATCGCTGCCGCCACGTACGGCGCGAGATCCGGTGCGACGAGACGATCGGTGTCGCCCCACAGCACCAGTGTCGGCGCCTTGATGCTGCGCAACGTGGTCCACCCGGTTCGTCCGCGCAGGAGTTGCGTCTTCGCCAGGCCGCGCATCGAGCGCAGGAACGCCGAGTCGGCCCACGGCACCTGCAGCCGGTCGCGGGCCTCGGCCACGGCTTCGCGCATCCGCTGCGCCGGGTACCGGGACGGGTCGGCGAAGCACAGGGCGATGGTGCCCTTGGCGCGTACCTCGGGGGCGAGACGGGAATTCATCTTGCGCAGCGCGAACTCGCCGACGACCGGCACCGCGAGCAGGGCGACGCGCGGGTCGTTGCGTAGCGGGTAGACCCGGACCCGGTTGTCCGGCACGGCGGGCGAGATCAGGGTGAGGGTGCGGACGAGATCGGGCCGTTGCGACGCGACGAGGATGCTCACCGCACCGCCCATCGAGTTGCCGACGAGATGCACCGGGCCGCGAGCGGACTGCTCGAGGTAAGCGATCACCGTGCGGGCGTTCGCCGGCAGCGAGTATTCGTTGCCCGGGGCGGCCCCGGAGCGGCCGTGGCCGAGCAGGTCGATCGCCTCGACCGCCAGGCGGTTTCGCAGCACCCCGGCGAAGTCGGTCCAGTTGTGGGCCGAGCCGCCCAGCCCGTGCACGAACAGGGCCGGCTCGGCGTTGTCCGCAGTGGTCGGTGTTGTCCGCACATGCACGCGCGTGGCGCCGAGCTGCACGTGCGTGCCCGGCCAGATGCGCACGCTGTCGTCCAGCGGGGCAAGGTCAGCCTCGGATAGGCGAGCTGTCGGCGCGGTGCGGGACGGTGGTTTCGGCACGCCCCGCAGCGTACGGTCAGGCCGACTTGCGCGCGGCTGTCTTCTTCCCGGCTGTCTTCTTCCCGGCTTTCTTGGCCGGCGCCTTCCTCCTCGGCGCGCTCGTGGTCGCTGCGTTCTTCGCGGCGGCTTTCTTGGCCGGAGCCTTCCCTGCGACCCTCCCCGCGGCCTTTGCCGGCGTCTTTGTGGCGGACTTCGCCGAACTCTTTGCCGGGCTCTTCGCACCCGCAGCCGCATCGGACGTCCCCCGGCCCTTCTTCGCGGCGTCCACGGATGCCCGCAGCGCGGACATCAGGTCGACGACGTTGCCGGCGGTGGGCTGCTGCTCCTCGGGCTCAACGACCTCCCGGCCCTCGGCCTTGGCCGAGATGACCGACTCCAAGGCCTCGCGGTAGTCGTCGGTGTACTGCTCCGGATCGAAGTCGCCGGACATGCTCTCTACGAGCGAGCGGGCCATCTGCTCCTCCTGCGGGCGCAGGTCGATGTCCTGGTCCAGGAACCCGAAGTCGGCCTCGCGCACCTCGTCCGGCCAGATCATGGTGTTCAGGACGATCACGCCGTCCCGGACGCGCAATGTGGCCAGCTGCTCGCGGTTTCGGATCGCCACCTTGACCAGCCCCACCATGTCACTTTCGACGAGCGCCTCCCGCAGCAGCACGTACGGCTTGACCGCGCTCGTCTCCGGTTCCAGGTAGTAGCTCTTGTTGAAGTAGATCGGGTCGATCTGCTCCTGGGGCACGAACTGCAGCACGTCGACCACCCGCGCACTCGGCAACGGCAGGTCCTTGAAGTCGTCATCGGTGAGCACGACGGTCTCGCCGCTGGACAACTGGTAGCCCTTTGCGATGTCGCTGTACGCAACCTCCTCGCCATCGGACTCGGCCACCCGCTTGTAGCGGATCCGCGCGCCGTCGCTGCGCCGTACCTGGTTGAAGCTGACGGACTTCTCCTCGGTCGCCGAGTACAGCTTGACCCCGATGCTGACCAGGCCGAACGAGACGCTGCCCTTCCAGATGGACCTCATGGACCTAAGTTTGGACGGATGGAGGCCATGCTCGCTACTGCCATCACCGCACTCCCGTGCGGACCGGGGTGGGCGTACGAGTTCAAGTGGGACGGCGTGCGGGCTCTGCTCGACGTCTCCGAGCGCGGAGTTCGCATCCGCAGCCGGGCCGGGAACGACGTGTCGGGCGGGTATCCGGAGCTCGTCGCGCAGGCCGCAGACATCGAGGACGCCCTGCTCGACGGCGAGATCGTGGCCTTCGACGCCGGCCGTCCGTCGTTCGAGAAGTTGCAGTTGCGCATGCACGTGCGTGGCAAGGCCGAGCTCGCCCGCCTCAGCGAACAGGTGCCTGTCACCTTCGTGGCCTTCGACATCCTGCGCCGCTTCGGGGTCGAGCTCACAGCCCGGCCCTACGAGCAGCGGCGTACCACGCTCGAACGGTTCGCCGAGGACCACCCCGACTGGACGATCAGCCCGTCCTTCGACGACGGCGACGCCACGCTCGCGGTCGCCCGCGAGAACGGACTCGAAGGGGTCGTGGCCAAGCGCGTCGACTCGCCGTATCGTGCCGGCGCGCGCCACGAGGACTGGCGCAAGCTGCGCTTCGTCCGGGCCGGCGAGTTCGTGGTCCTGGGTTGGGAGGCCGCCCCCGAGCACCCGTCGACCGTCGGCTCCCTCGTCCTGGGCGTCACCGACGAGCATGGCCTGCGCTACGCGGGCAAGGTCGGCAGCGGGTTGTCCGGGCGCACCGCCGGTGTGCTGCGCAGCATGTTCGTCGAGCAGGGCGCGCCGTCCGTCGCCGGCCTGCCCCGGGCCCCGAGGGGGCGGATCGCGCACTGGGTCGCGCCGAGCGTCGTCGTGGACGTCCGGTACAGCATGGTCACCGGGGACGGCGTGCTGCGCCAGCCCGTGTTCCGGGGTATCCGCACGGACAAGACCGCCGCCGAAGCGAGGGGCGATGGGTAAGGCAGCGAAGAGCACGGCAGCGTCGGACAAGGTGCAGGTGGACGTCGACGGGCGCCACCTGACGCTGTCCAACCTGACCAAGGTGCTCTACCCCGAGGCGGGGTTCGCCAAGGGCGAGGTGCTCGACTACTACTCGCGCATCGCTCCGGTCCTGCTGCCGCACCTGGCCGACCGTCCGCTCACCGTGAAGCGCTACCCGAACGGCGTGGACGGCAAGTTCTTCTTCGAGAAGAACGCCTCGAAGTCGACGCCGGCGTGGGTACGCACGGTAAACCTCCCGGCGCCCGGATCGACGAAGAACCGCGAGACGATCGACTACATCGTGGTCGAGGGCCTGCCGGCTCTGGTGTTCCTCGCCAACCTCGCCGCTCTCGAGTTGCACGTCCCGCAGTGGCGCGTGCCACGGACCTCGGGGAAGGGCACCGGCAAGCCGCGCACCGACCTGATCGTGTTCGACTTGGATCCAGGGCCGCCGGCCACGATCGTCGAGTGCTGCGAGGTGGCAGTGCTGCTGCGCGAGGTCCTCGAGCAGGACGGCTTGTCGGCGATCGCGAAGACGTCGGGTTCCAAAGGCATGCAGGTCAGCGCGCCGGTCGAGGTGGCCGACCAGGAGTACCCGTCCCGGTACGCCCACGCAGTCGCACGGCGGCTCGAATCGCAGCGGCCGGACCTCATCGTCTCGCGGATGTCGAAGTCGCTGCGTCCGAACAAGATCTTCGTCGACTGGAGTCAGAACAACCCGGCCAAGACCACCGTCGCGCCCTACTCGTTGCGGGCCCGCCCCTACCCCACTGTGTCGACGCCGCTCACCTGGGGCGAGGTCGAATCCGGCGAGCACCTGTCTTTCTCTGCAGGTGACGTGCTCGATCGGGTCGGCGAGTTCGGCGATTTGTTCGCCGGCGTTCTGGACGACGCGAACCGAGCGCCGATCACGAAGGCGATGACGCAAGCCGAGTAGGCTGCCAGGATTGCTCGGCGAGCCCGGGCGGACTCCGATCAGTCGAGCTCGAAAGGCAAAGCGCTTGTCCAGCACCGTCGACTCGGATTTCAGCCGGGGCGCGCGACTGCCCCGCTCGGCCCGACGCAAGCAGCTACTCGCCGCGGCGCAGGCGGTCTTCGTCGCCAACGGCTACCACGCAGCGGCCATGGACGACATCGCCGAGAAGGCGGGCGTGTCCAAGCCCGTCCTTTACCAGCACTTTCCGGGCAAGCTGGAGCTCTACCTCGCGTTGCTCGACACCCAGGTCGCGGCGCTGACCGACGCGGTCGTCAACGCGCTTGCGACGACCAACGACAATCAAGCCCGCATTCACGCGGTCCTGTCGGCGTACTTCGCCTTCGTCGATCGGGACGACGCAGCCGAGGCGCCTGGCGCCTTCCGGCTGATCTTCGAAAGCGATCTGGTGAACGAGCCGGCGGTGCGCGAGCGGGTCGAGGCCGTGACCCAACGCACGATGGAAGCCGTGGCCGACACCGTCGCCGCCGACACCGGCTTGGGCCGCCCCGAGGCCGAACTGCTGGCCACTGCACTCACCGGCTCCGCGCAGGTCGTGGCCCGGTGGTGGCTGGCCAGCGACCGGCCCGTTTCGCAGGAGGCCGCGATCACGCTGCTCGAGTCGCTGCTGTGGCGAGGCATCTCGAACTTCCCGAGGCAAGGCGTATCTCCGTTCGCTGACGGCGCACCGGGTGCAGCGGCGCCCGCCGGGCCGCTCGGCTAGCTTTGAACCGCACCGCCCGCGACTGCGCGGACGGACCGATGAACTGCTGGAGGATCGGCGTGGACGTCAAGATCGGTGTGCTGCACACCGCGCGCGAGATCGTGGTCGACAGCGCGCAGACACCCGAAGAGGTGGAGCAGGCCGTTGCCGAGGCGCTCAAGAGCATCGATGGGCAGCTCGTCCTGGTCGAGGAGCGTGGCCGCAAGGTGATCGTCCCGGCCAACCTCGTCGCCTACGTCGACATCTCTCAGGCCGACACCCGCCGGGTCGGCTTCATTACCGACTGATCGGCATG
Organism: Jatrophihabitans sp.; assembly: GCA_051000605.1. GTDB lineage: Bacteria > Actinomycetota > Actinomycetes > Mycobacteriales > Jatrophihabitantaceae > Jatrophihabitans. Next base: position 11,256 of record JBPCOE010000103.1, on the reverse strand, counting down.
ACCGACTGATCGGCGTGACCGACTGATCGGCGTCGAACGACCGGCCCAGCGCGTCCGCGGCGCCGCTCAGTTCAGCGCCACCTTCGATCAGCGCCACCTTCGATCAGCGCCGCCTCCCAGTCAGCGCCGCTCTCGGTCAGCCCAGCGGCGCGCCGACCCCCGGCAGCACCAGCTGACACGGGACGGGCTTGCGGTGCGCCGGGTCGAGCGCATTCAGGATGTCCTGACCCACAGTGGGGTCGAACGCCACGGCGAGGTGCTCGGCGAAGTCAAGGCCGCACTGGTCCTGGACGACGAGGTTCGTGGCGTTCGGGGCGTCGAGGCGGCCCGAAGTGTACGGCGTGACGAGTTCGTCGTACTTCGTCATGATCGTTGTGTAGGTGACGCCCTTGACCGCGTACACGCCGTCCTTGTAGAGGTTGGTCAGGAACGGCGAACCGCGCAGGAACTCCTGACACGACCCGCAGGCGGCGCCGACGAGGTTGGAGACGGGCCCGGCAGCGAACGGGAACGCAGCCTCAGCCGTGGTGAGGAACGATCCGAGGCCCTCGAGCGTCGTGCCGTGATAGAGCGGCGTCATGGCGACATACTTGTCGACCTTGGCCGCGCCGCCACGAAACTTGAGGTAGTACTGCGGCATCACGGTGCCCTCGGAGTGCCCGACGAGGTCGACCTTCTTCGCGCCGGTGGCCGCGAGGACCGTGTCGACGAACCTCTGTAGCTCGCCACTGCTTTGCTCCATCGGGGCGACGCCGCCGACGAAGGCGTTACCCGGCGTCAGGCCGTAGGTCAACGCGAACACGCAGTAACCGTTGTTCTTGAGCAGCGGCGACATCGTGCCCCAGTTTTCGCCCGCAGTTGCGCTCAGACCGTGCACCAGCACCACCGGATTGGGGTGTGCCGCGCTCGGTTTGCAGGCGAAGTCGTTGGCTCCCGGCGGGGAGGTCGTCGCCCCGGGACGCGCGCTCAGCACGTTGTAGACGACCGGCAGCTTCTCCGCCGCGCCCGCGGGCGAGCCGCCGACGGTGGTGGCAGCGGCGGCGATCAGTGCGGCGACCGCGAGCAGTCGGGCGGGACCGGACAGACGGCCGGACAAACGAGGTGTGCGCATGGCGTGCTCCTATGCAGTGCGTCGACCTACGCGAACGAAAGTTACCGAATGGTAACAACCCGCTGCGTCCAGGTAAAGGCTTCCTGCGCCCCTCGGCGCGGCGGCCGAGGTCAGCTGTCGAGGCCCAGCGCGATCATGCGTTCCTCGTGCCGGTCGGTGATCCGGGTGATCAACGCCGCCACACCGGTGAGGCCGCCGGTGCCCTCGACCATCAGCATCATCAGCGAATCCCGGTCGGCGAGGACGTGCTGGGTCTGGCTGATCGCCTCACCCACGAGCCGTCGACCCCACAACGCCAGCCGGCCGGCGATTGATGGTTGCGTCGCGACGGCGGCCTCGACCTCGCGCACCGCGAACTCGGCGCGGCCGCCTTCGGTGAGGACCTCGCGGATGAGATCGCCGGTTTCGTCATCGACGAACGCGGCGACCTCGCGGTAGAAGTCGGCGCCCATGCCGTCGCCGACGTAGGCCTTGACGACGCTCTCCAGCCACGTCGAGGGCTCGGTCAGCGAGTGGTAGGTCTCGAGCGCGGCGACGAACGGCGCCATCGCGTCCGCGGGCGTCGCGCCCAGGACGACGAGGCGGTCGGCGAGTTGGCGGTAATGGCCGAACTCGAGCGCGGCCATGGCTGACATCTCGGCGCGGCCGGCCAGCCCGGGCGCCAGCCTGGCGTCGTCGGCGAGCCGGTCGAACGCGCTCAGCTCGCCGTAGGCGAGGGCGCCGAGCAGGTCGATGACGGCGTCTGGGGTAGGCACGTCGGCAGATTATCGCCCGGTGCGCCTAGACTGGGATTGCCCAACCAATTCAGAGCTTCACGAATCTGCGCGTTGACCGCAATGAATTGCCCGGCTCGTCCGGGTAGTGCCTCCCTCCCAGCGGGTTGCAGGCGCACACGTTCCACAGCCGGTCGGCGCACGTAGCCAGAGGACGCGCATGACCGAGCAAGACCCCACACTCCCCCCTGCCGATGACACGAGCGGGCTGTCGCCGGCCGAGGTAGACCACCGCACGGACCTGCCGGCCACCGCCATGCCCCCCGTCGACGCCGCACCGTTGGCTGCCCGGGCCCCCGTCAAGGAAGAGAGCCCGGCGTTCAGCGATTTCGACGTCAAGCCCGAGATCGTGCAGGCCCTGGCCGACGTCGGCATCGTGCGGACGTTCGCGATCCAGGAACTCACACTGCCCATCGCGCTGGCCGGCAACGACCTGATCGGGCAGGCCCGCACCGGTATGGGCAAGACCCTGGGCTTCGGTGTCCCGCTGCTGAACCGACTCGACCTGCCCGGCGGCGACGGCGCGCTGCCCCAGGCCCTCGTCGTCGCTCCGACCCGCGAGCTTGCGGTGCAGGTCTCGGCCGATCTCGCCGAGGCCGGCAAGCATCTCGGCGCCCGCGTACTCACGATCTACGGTGGCCGCGCCTACGAACCGCAGATCGAGTCCTTGCGCAAGGGCATCGACGTCGTCGTCGGCACGCCCGGCCGGTTGCTCGACCTCGCCCAGCAGGGCCATCTGAAGCTGTCCGGTGCCCGGATCCTCGTCCTCGACGAGGCCGACGAGATGCTCGACCTCGGTTTCTTGCCCGACATCGAAAAGCTGCTCGCGATGGTGCCTGCCGGGCGGCAGACGATGCTGTTCTCGGCCACCATGCCCGGCCCGATCGTGGCGCTCGCTCGGCAGTTCCTCATCCAACCCATCCAGATCCGCGCCGAGGGCGGAAGCGAGAAGCCGAGTACGTCGCACGTGGACCAGTTCGTGTACCGCGCGCACGCGATGGACAAGGCCGAGATGCTGGCGCGCATCCTGCAGGCCCGCGACCGCAGCCTCGCGCTGATCTTCACCCGCACGAAGCGCACCGCCCAGAAGGTAGCCGACGATCTCGAGGACCGCGGGTTCGCGGCAGCGGCGATCCACGGCGATCTCGGGCAGGGCGCTCGCGAGCAGGCGCTGCGCGCATTCCGGTCGGGCAAGGTCGACGTCCTCGTCGCCACCGACGTCGCCGCCCGTGGCCTGGACGTCGACGGCATCTCGCACGTCGTCAACTATCAGGCGCCTGAGGACTCGATGACCTACGTCCACCGCATCGGCCGCACCGCTCGCGCCGGCGCCCAGGGCACCGCGGTGACGTTTGTCGACTGGGACGACATCCCGCGCTGGAAGCTCATCTGCGACGACCTCGAACTGCCCTTCCATGAGCCGGTCGAGACGTACTCCACCTCGCCGCACTTGCGCCTGGAACTCGACATCCCCGAGGGCATCACCGGCACGCTTCCCCGCGCCGCCCGCACCCGGGCCGGTCTGGACGCCGAGCGGGTCGAGGATCTCGGCGGGCGCGCCCCGAAGCGAGCCACCGGTGATCGTGACCGCCGCGGCGGCGGGCGAGCGGACGCGCCGCGCTCCGGGCGCCCCGACTCGCCGCGGCCCGAGCGGGGCGAACGGCCCACGCGTACCCGCGATCGCGCCCGGACCCGGACCCGCGCCGGCCGGCCGGTCGACGAATCCGCGCCGGCCGCCGACTCCGGTCCGGCCACTGGCGCCGGCCGGGCGTCCAGCTCCCCGGGCGACGCCCAGACCTCCGGTGACGGCGCCAACCGCAACCGTCGCCGGCGCCGCGGTTCCCGTGGTCGGGGCAGCGCTACGACCGGCGCGCAGACGGCCGGCGGAAGTTCGACGCGGCCCGACGGCGTGCCAACCACCGACTGATCCCGCGGCATGAGCGACGCTTGCGGAGTGAGGGCGTGAGAGAGCCGTCGACCCCGCTCGCGGGATACACACACCGGCTGCGTCGCCAACGTATCGTCTACTTCTCGGTCGTCACCGCGATCGTCGTGGTACTCGGCGTCATCGTGGGCGTCGCCTGGTCGCGCGGTGAGGTTGCGAAGACCACGCTCGCGACGGCAGTGGCGCCTCCGGCGTTGCCGCTCGGCGTGCCCGGCCCGTCCCCGGCGCTCAGGTGGAAGACCGGCGACCACCTTGCCATCGGCACCCCGCAGTGGGGGGGCACCGTCGTCGGCTACAGCACGCACACCGTGCGTGGCCGCAACGCCCGCACCGGCGCTCAGACCTGGTCCTACACACGCTCGAACCGCTCGGTGTGCACCGCCGCGCAACTCGGCGGGGTCACCGTCGCGGTCTACGAGCTGGCCGGTAACTGCGACGAAGTCACCGCCGTCGACTCCTCCACCGGCGCGCGAAAGTGGACGCGCACCCTCGACATGGACGGCATGCCGGTCGCCGGGCACCCGAACTTCCAGACGTCTGCCCAGGGCACATCCCATGTCCTGCTGGCCACCACCGGTTCGGTCATGTACGCGCTCGACCCGGCGACGGGTAACAACTGGTGGACCTATTCGCGGCCCGGTTGCGCGATCGCCGGTGCAGCGCTCGGCACCAACGACGTGTTGATCAGCCAGGACTGCACGACGCCGAACTGCGGCAAGCTCAAGTTCTGCGGTCGCGGGCCGCAACTGCTGCTGCGCAAGGCCTACGACTCCCGCGACGACAATTGCAAGACGAACCGGGAGTGCGAGACCAACCCGGACAAGATCATCTGGAACCGGCTCGGCAACACCGGCGTCCCCGCCTCTGCCGACGGCCTGATCTCGGCCTACGACGCTCGGTCCCACACCCTGGAGCACCTCGCCGCCGGGGACGGCCGGTCGGTGGCAACAACCCCGCTGTCGCCCGCACCACTGTCCGGCGCCGGCATCCACGCGCTCGCCACCACCGAGGCGGAAATCGTCTGGGCGGCCGGAGTCACCTACGCGATCGGTCCCGCCACGGGCGCGCCCGTGTGGAGGGCATCGACGAACGGGCCACCGACTCTTGTCACCGGCGCTGCCGGGGACACGCCGGTGCTCTACGGCGCACGCATCACCGTGCCGTCAGCCGGAGGCGCAGCGTCGCTCGACGGCACCACCGGCCACGTCGCGCAGACCTTCTCGCTCGGTGGGTCGGGCGCCATCGTGTACCCGCTCGGTTCGGGCTTCCTCGTCGGTAGCCCAGACGGAACGGCGGCATACTCATGACCCAGACGGACGTGGGCGCGGCGACGCGCGTGACGATCGAGGTCGCCGGACGGCGGATCGTCGCGCTGCAGGCCGGCTCGCCCGTGCGTCCACCGGTTCTGCTCGTCCCGGGCTACACGGGCAGCAAGGAGGACTTCGGGCCGGCCCTCGACCCGCTCGCCGAGGCCGGCTGCTTCGCCACAGCCATCGATCTGCCCGGCCAATACGAATCGCCCGGGCTCGGCGCCACCGGCGAGTACACGACCGAAACCCTCGGCTCGATCGTGGCCGGCCTGTGCGCCGTCCTCGGTCCTCAGGTGCGCCTGGTGGGGCACTCCTTCGGTGGCCTGGTCTCGCGCGCCGCGGTCATCGCGGCGCCGGCGCGAGTGTCGTCACTGGTGCTGCTCTCGTCCGGCCCGGCCGCGCTTGGTGGGTCGCGCCGGGTGGCCATGGACCGCCTCGAACCGGTGCTCGCCGCCTCGGGGCTGCCCGGCGTCTACGCCGCGATGCAGGCCGCCGCGATCAGCGAAGCGGGCTTCGTCGCCCCGCCGGCAGAGCTGGCGGAGTTCCTGCGGCGCCGGTTCCTCGGCGGGTCGCCGGAGATGTTGCAGGGTATGGGCGCCGCGTTGCGCCACGAGCCCGACCGGGTGGCCGAGCTGGCCGCCACCGATGTGCCCGTGCTCGTCGTCCACGGCGCGGACGACGACGCCTGGCAACCGTCCACCCAGCAGGAGATGGCGACCAGGCTCGGGGCGAAGTACGTCGTGGTGCCGCACGCCGCCCACTCAGCCGCGGTCGAAAACCCGTCGGCGCTGGTGCATGCGCTGCTTGACTTCTGGCGGTCAACCAGCTGAGCGCGCGGCCGCGTTCGGATCCCCGATCGGGGCGAGCGCGGCAGGTAAGGAGATCAACTTCTCGTACACCGTCGGGTCGGTGAGCCGCGCACCGATCGGGGTGGGCTTGTTGGTGCCGTGGTAGTCCGACGAGCCAGTGGCGAGCAGGTCCAGGTCAGCGGCGAGACGGGCCGCATGCGCCGTATCCTGCGCGTCGTGGTCGGGGTGGTGCACCTCGAGACCGACCATCCCGGCCCGCGCCATCGCCGCGATGGTCTCGTCCGCCACGACCGGGCCGCGCCGTCGCGCGAGCGGATGCGCGAACACCGGCAACCCGCGCGCGGCCAGGATCAGCGCGATGGCGTCGAACACATCGGTGTCGGCCTTGCGAATGTAATAGCGCTGCCGCGACGAGAGCAGTTGGGCGAAGGCCGTCGACACGTCCGGGACGACCCCGGCGTCGACCAGCGCACGACCGATATGGGGACGCCCCACCGAACCACCGTCGGCCAGATCGCTCACCTGCTCCCACGTGATCGGGTAACCGTCGGCGGCGAGCCGGTCGACCATCGTGCGTCCCCGGACGCGGCGGCTGTCCCGCAGCCTGGCCCACTCTGCGGTGATGGCCGGGTCGTCGCGGTCGACGAGGTAGGCGAGCAGGTGCAGGCTGATCCGCCGGCCGTCCTCGCCGTGGTGGACGCACGAGAACTCGACGCCGGGCACGATCGTCAGCCCCGGTGGACGAGCGGCGATGGCGGCGTCCCACCCGGCTGTCGTGTCATGGTCGGTGAGGGCAAGAACGTCCAGGCCGGCGGCCGCGGCTGTCCGCACAAGGTCGCCCGGCGATTGTGTGCCGTCCGATGCGGTGCTGTGGGTGTGCAGGTCGATACGCATGTGCCGCCCAGCCTATGGGTGCCGGTAGCCCGGTGAGTCAGCGGCGGCGACCGAACCGTGGACGCTCGAGAGCCAACCTCGGCAACGGCGCCGTGACGTAGCCGCGATCGTCCGGCTCGGCTCCGGCGGGTTCGCCGAACACGATCCGGCGTACCTCGAGGTAGAACTGCGCCGGATCGGCGATCTTCACGAGCTTGCGGACATCGGGGTGATCACCCGGTGCTTCGAGCTCGATCGTCCCGTAGCCAAGAACCTTGCCGGGGACGGTCTGGATGAGGCGCGCACCGGACACGCGGTCGATGCGCAGCGACGCCTCGCTGCTCGTGGTCTCGGGCACACCCTGGACGCGGATGATTCGCTTGCCGGTCAGGATCACCCATTCGGCACGCCACGTCTGCCAACGCAGAAAGCCCAGGAGTCCCAGTACGAGGACGAGTACCCACGCCATCGGATTCGGCGCGAAGACCGCCGCAACGATGAGGACGACGAGGGCGAAACCCAGAATCTTGTTCGTCGGTCGGAACAGCACGACCCAGTGATGCCGGGTACAGCAACGCACCGGCAGTTCGGAGGCGAGGAAGGCCGGCACGGCCGTCAGGACGCGAGCGTGTCGATGAAGTGCCCGACACCGTGGGCGAGCCGCGACGTGAAGTGACCGATACCGCGCACGATCTCAGCGGCGTGGTCAGGAGAGGTGAGCAGGTAGTACACGAGGAACGCGCCGATGACGGCGGCGATGGCGACCTTGACCATCGGCGGGTCCTCCTCGGCGTGCGCGGCCGCCCGTGCGGCGGACCTCGACGTCGTTCCTACCGCACGCAGTTTCCGTTGGCGGGACGCCGCGCCGTGCAGCGGGTAGGTGAAGCGTCATGACGGGTGGGTGGCCGTGCGCCGGCGGCATCGTGTTCGACAGCGCTCGACGGCTCCTGCTGATCGAGCGCGGGCAGGAGCCTGCGCTGGGCAGCTGGTCGGTGCCCGGCGGTCGGTGCCGCCCCGGCGAGCCGGCGGTGGACACCTGCGTCCGTGAGGTCGCCGAGGAGACGGGCCTCGCGGTGGAGGTCCTGCGCTTCGTCGGACGCGTCGAACGGGATGCCCCGGGCGGCGGGGTCTACGTCATCGACGACTTCGAATGCCGGTTGCGCGCGTCCGCCGACCAGCTACGTGCCGGTGACGACGCGGCGGCCGCGCGCTGGGTTACCCGTGCCGAGCTGGCCACGCTCATTCTCGTGCCGGGACTGCTCGACGCGCTGCGCGAGTGGGGAGTGTTACCGGACTGACGCGGGCTGGGCTACGTGCGTTTCGGTTCCGGGCGCCCCGGCTGCTCGCCGCCACGGGCGTCGATGTACTCCCTCGTCGGCACCATGACCTTGCGCCGGAAGATGCACACCACCGTGCCGTCCTGGTTGTACCCGATCGTCTCGACGTACACGACACCACGATCGGTCTTCGACTTCGACGGCGTCTTGTCCAGGACGGTGGTCTCGCCGTAGATGGTGTCGCCGTGGAAGGTCGGGGCGACGTGCCGCAGCGACTCGACCTCGAGGTTCGCGATCGCCTTTCCACTGACGTCGGCGACGGACATGCCGAGCAGCAGCGAGTAGATGTAGTTGCCGACGACGACGTTCTTGCCGAAGTCGGTGGTCTTCTCGGCGTAGTTGCGGTCGAGGTGCAACGGATGGTGGTTCATGGTGATCAGGCAGAACAGATGGTCGTCGTACTCGGTGACCGTCTTTCCGGGCCAGTGCTTGTACACCGCGCCGACCGCGAACTCCTCGTAGAACCGTCCGAACTGCACGATGCTTCTCCCCGCTGCGAATGAGTTGCCGCGACTGCATGAGGCGGTCGCACGACGGCGCCGGAGCCTTCCGCGTCGGTATCAGTGTCGCGCGCCGCAGCAGCAGGACGATTGCCGGGTTGTCCGGGCGTGGCCTGGGCCTCGCCCGCACGGCGGTGCGACGGAGGTCAGCCGAGATCGACGGAGCGACGCGTGACGTCGAGGAGATCGACGTTCGCGCCGTGCAGTCGTGCGGACAGCGCATCGCTGCCGCGCACTCGGGCCCAGGCCAGCTCGTTCGGCGTGGCCGGTACCACCAGCAGGAGCGTGACCTCGCCGGCCGGCGTCGCGACGGCGGGGAGCGCCGAGTTGGTCAGCACCCCCCCGGTGCAGGACGCCCCTGCGACCAGTGGTTCGCCGACATCGACGGTCATCCCCGCGCGGTACACCACCCCCTCGACGGCAGGTGCCGCCGCCAGCACCGCGAGCCGCCGCCAGATTTCGGCCAGCTCGTCAGTGGGGTCGCGCACGTGCAGCATCAATTCGGCGCAGGGGCCCTCGGCGGACAGGAACGACTCGTCCGCCCCGGTCATCGGGTGGCGGGACATCCCCAGCGACAGGTACGCCCGCTCGCCCGGGATCGGTTCGAAACGCAGGATCTCGATCGGTTCGACGCCGACGAACGACACCGACGCACGCGCGGGACGGTGACCGAAGTGCTCGACCAGTGCCGCCTCGACGGCCGACAGGACGGGCTCGTCGCGCACACCCTCACTCCGTTCGGGCCACCGGAGGCGCCATACCTTCTCTTCGCACCGCTTGCGTCGCGAACGCCCTCACTCCGTTCGGGCCGCCGGAGGCGCCACACCTTCTCTTCGCACCGCTTGCGTTGCGAACGCCGACGCTAGCGGAACGACGCGGCGATCTGTTGTTCGGCCTCCGCATACTGACCGCCGGCTCGAACCAGCAGGGCCGCGATGCCGTCCAGTGCGTCGGCCAGCCCGCGGGCGTGCTGGTCGAAACTCTCGTACAGCGTCGCGAATTGCCCGGCAGCGACACCGGACCAGTCAGCGCCGAACAACGGCGCCAACTGGCCCTTCAGATTCTGGTGCTCGCTGCGGACATCGGCGCACACGCGGTGCGCGGCACCGCCGAGCCCCTGTAACTGGCCGGGCGTCACTCGCAGACTGGTCATCGGTCTCTCCCTTACGTCAGGGGTCAGCGGATCCGCGCTGCCGAACGACGACGTTAGGCACGACGCCGACCGAATGGTCCGCTAGTTCGCCGCTTGTGGATAACCGGACGTTGTCCACAACCGACACCGCAGGAGTCGAGAGTCGTCGGTGGTCGGTTCCAGACTCGGCGGCGTGCGCATCGAGCTCTCCATAGTCGGTGCTAACGGCTGCCGTGATGTCGCGATCGTCGGGGACGCCGCAGCCCGGCTCGGCGGCGTGCTGGGCGAGCTGGCAGTGCTCGCCGGGGGCGGCGCCGGCGATCCCGCTTGGTGCGGCACGCGTCTGGTGTCGGACCGCGATCAGCTCGCCGAATGCGGGATGTACACGGGCTCGACCCTGTCCTTCGTCCCGCCACATCATCGGCCGACGCCCGTCGGCGTGCGCAGCCTGGCACTCGTCGGCGGCGCGCAGGCGGGGCAGGTCGTGGCGCTCGGCAGGGGGCCGCTCTCGATCGGGCGGGCACCAGGCTGTGACGTCGTGCTCGATGACGATCGCGCGTCCCGGATGCACGCGAGTCTCGATGTCGCCCGCTCGACGCTCCTGCTCCGTGACCTCGGCTCGACCAACGGCACGACCGTCGACGGTGCGCCGGTGCCGGCCTCGGGCGCCGAGGTCAGGCTCGACGAGATCGTGCGCATCGGCGACTCGCTGCTCTCGGTCGCCGGCGCCGAGATCGCGTCGGCCCTCGTCACGCCGAGCCCCGACGGGCTGTTGGTGAACCGCGCGCCGCGGCAGCGCCCGCCGGCGGCGCGAGGGCCGATAGCCGGGCCGAGCCGTGCCGGCGCCCGCGAGCAGCCGCGCCGCTTCCAGTGGATCACCGCACTACTGCCTGCGATCGGCGGGGTCGCAATCGCGATTCTCCTGCACGCACCGCAGTTCCTGCTGTTCGCGCTCCTGTCGCCGGTCATGCTGCTGTCCGGTGCGTGGGGCGATCGCGTGCACTGGCGCCGATCCCGCCGCCGTGCGGAGGCCGACTACCGGCGCGCCCGGGCCGTCGCCGACGCCCAGATCCGCGCAGGCCTGGTCAGCGAGACATCGGCTCGGCGCACCGGATCGCCTGATCCGCCGACGGTGTTGCGAATCGCGCAGGCACCGGCCGTTCGGCTTTGGGAACGTAGCCGCGCCGACGCCGACTGGCTGATCGTCCGGGTCGGCAGTGCCGATCTGCCTTCCCTGCTGCAGACCCAGTCCGGCTCGGCCGTCACGCCGGCAGGCGTGGTGACGAGCGTGCCCGTCCACGTCGACCTGCGGGCAGGGCCGCTCGGTGTCGCCGGCCCCGGCGACACCGCCGCCGGCATCGCTCGTTGGATCGTCGCCCCGCTCGCGGTGTTTCCCTCACCGTTGGATCTGGAATTCGTCCTCCTGCTGGATCCGGGCGCAGACGGACGGTGGGGATGGGCCCGCT
>JBPCOE010000094.1:0-64680 GCA_051000605.1 Jatrophihabitans sp. | reverse complement strand
CCTGCTGGCTCTGGTCGTAGCCCTGCTGGCCGTAACCCTGCTGGCTCTGGTCGTAGCCCTGCTGGCTCTGGTCGTAGCCCTGCTGGCCGTAGCCCTGCTGGCCGTAGCCCTGCTGGCCGTAGCCCTGTTGGCCGTAGCCCTGCTGCGCGTAGCCCTGTTGGCCGTAGCCCTGCTGCCCATTGCCCTGCTGCCCGTAGGTCTGCGTGCCCTGCTCGGCGGCCGCGGTCCCGGCGTCTGCCGGCTGCCCGTGCCCTTGCTGGCCGTACTGCTGTTCCGGCTGTCGATACGGCTGCTGCGCGGGCGAGGACTGGCCATAGGGGTTGGGTGGTGGCGGCTCGTAGGCCTGCGTAGGCCGATATCCGCCCGCCTCGCCTCCCGGCTGAGCTGCGTAGGACGAGGCGCCGTACGCCGAGGTCGGCTGTTCGCCCTCATGATGCGCGGCGTAGTCCTGACCTGGTCCGGCTGATGCTTGCGGCTGGGCGACCGAGCCGAGCATCGAGCGGTCGACCCGCGTCGTCGCCTCGTCGGCGCGAGGGCTGTCCGGCAATCCCGGATTGATGTCCGACGGAGCTGGACTGGTCGGAACGGGCTCGTTCTCCGACGTCGACGCAGCACCGGAATCGTTCCCGCGGGCTCTGGAGGACGGGCTCGGGTGCGGAGCGTCGGGCTGCCCTTGCTGGTACGGCTGCGATTGCTGGTACGGCTGGGGGTGGCTCGGCCCCTGAGCACCCGGCTGCGACCGGGACGGCGTGCTCCAGCCCTGATCTGCAGATGGTGAGCCGGCGGCCGGCTCGTCCCGTCCAGGCTGCCCCGATCCGGCCGGCGTCGGCGAGTCGTTCCCCGAACGGTCGTCGTCGGCGTCGCGCTCGGGCGGCGGCGACGGTGGGCTGTACGGCGGCCACTGCTGGCCCGGGTTGTCGTCATGATGGCCCTGGTCGGTCATGAAGCACCTCATCGTGTCGTCGCTGCGGGCCGACGACGAAGACCCATCGTCGCCGGGCACGAATCACGCTACTGCGTAGGTCCGGGTCCGGCACCGGAGCACTCCAGCGAGAAACGCGACCCACGGCATTGCCAGCCGCAGCGCGACGTCCATACCCAACCGATCAGGACAGGGCTGAGGCTGTTGGGCGGCGTCGTATCGCGGTGTCCGCTGCGGATCGAGCCAGCTTGGTAGTGACCAGGCGACGCAATGATTGATCATGGTGTTGGTCCAGCCTTGGCGTATCCGTTCGCGGTGATCGTGCGCGCGGTTGATTCACAGCGACCTGACGCCCAACAATGTCTTGCTTAGCCGCGGCCGGCTTGCGGCCATCGATTTCCAGGACATGACGTGGGGCCACGTCGAGCAGGACCTGGCCAACTCCATCTTCGGGATCACTCGAGGCGTCGCCGTCGAAGACTGCACGCGTGCGTTCCGGTCGAGCGAGCAGATTCGACCCTGGCCCAACTTGCCGAAGAGCTGCTACGGACCTCTTCGCCGCGCGCCGACTCGAGATGGTGAACCTGGCGTTTTCATGAACAGGGCCGGGCTTGTCGACTACCTCGAACATCACGCTGTCGCTCTGCGTGCCTACCTTCAATGAATGGCCTTGGGGCTGGTTCGCGGCCGGGCCGCTCGCCAGCGCGGAGTTCCTGGTCAGCGATCCGCCTACGAGAGCGCACGTCGCCGCTGAGACGCACCGGTGGCGGCTGGGTGGTTATGGGGAAATCGCGACACCAACGGTGGTCACTGTGAGCTCGCTCCTGACTGATGGGCGGTCCACCCGCCCAACGTCTCCGCAAGACCTGCGATCAGGCGATCGAAGCTGCGATCGACATCGACCGGCAGGCCGAACCCGCCCGCTTGCTCCAAGCTGATGAAGCCGTGCAGGGTCGCCCGGAAAACGCGGGCCGCATCGATCGCGTCGTCGCCGGAGAGTTGGTAACCGTCCAACACGGCCAGCACGATTTCGAGGGCCCCGTTGCTGGCTTCGGTGTGTTCGGCGTCGTACTTCTGAGGTGCGCGTACGGTCGCGGCGTACCGCCCTGGATGCATTTTTGCCCAGGCCCGCCAGGAGGTCGAGATCGCCGTCAATGCCTCCGATCCGGCCTTGCCGGCGGCGGCTCGCGCAAAGAGATCAGCCATCTCCTGAGTGGCGTGAATGGCAACAAGACGCTGTAGTGCGTCCATGCCCGCGACGTGCTTGTACAGGCTCGGCATTCGCACCCCCAGGCGTGGCGCGATTGCGGTCAGTGTCAGGTTCGCCAGTCCGACCTCGTCGGCGACATCTTCAGCTTCTAGGACGACGCGTGTCGTGGTCAGACCCGCTCTAGGCATGCCGGTGGATGTCGCTTGCGAATGCTTCGATGGCCGGAGCGACCAGATCCGGTCGCTGTGCCTGCGGGTAATGCCCTGCTTCGGCCACCATAAGGACGCTGCCACCGACCTGCTCGGCAATCCAACTTGCCTCGACCGCAGGCTCCGGGAAGTCCGGGTCAAGCTCGCCCATGACGACCAAAACGGGCGCGGCGACCGAACTCAGCGCCGCGGCGGCGGCGTGGTGCCTGGTGCGCGTGGTCAGGGAGAACGCCCTGGTGTGACCGCGCCTTTTCATCGCTGACTTCACGTCGGCACGGTACTGAGCGAAGTCGGCGGGCTTGCGACCAGCGTAGAGCTTGGGCAGGTAGGAATTCCACGAGGCGCGCGCCCACATCGGAGCCATCATGGCCCTGAACAGAATGCGCATGAACCGCGAGGTGTCGGGGTCGCGAACGAACGGACCGACGAGCACGAGCCCGGAGACGAGGTCGGGTCGCGATGCCGCGACCAGAACCGCTGAACCCGCCGCCAGTGAGTTCCCGACGACGACGGCCGGACCGCCCAACTCCTCGATGAGCGCTGCTACGTCGTCGGCGGTGGCCTCATCGCCGTACGTGTCGAACCCGGCGTCGCTGTCCCCATGACCGCGTAGGTCCGTCAGCGCCACGCGATAGCCCGCAGCGATCAACGAGGGTGCGACGAACCGATAGCTCGACCGCAGCTCGCCCATTCCCGGCACACACACGATCAACGGGCCGTCGCCGTCCACTTCATACGCCACCGTGCCACCCGGGCGGCTGATCGTGGCTGTTCCTGCCTGTTCACTCATCCTTTAGCTCCTTCGCGCGCCTGCTTCCTCGAAGGAAGCGCCAATAGCTACAAGCTACCAGTCATAGCTTTGTCCTGCAAAAGGTTAGCTTTGCCGCACAAGTCAATAGCCGCAGACAGCTCGCGTCCTGTATCGCCCGAGCTACGGCTGCATGCTCTGCGCGACGACCCCGTGCCGTATCGCCGTGGCCGCCGCCCGCGCGGTGACGGCAACCGCCGGGCGGGATCCTCCGACGCCCGGCGCGAGCGCCAACTGCTCGAGCAGGTCGAGCACCTGCTTGCACCACCGGATGAAGTCGCCGGCCGAGAGCTCGTTGCCGCGCTCAGCCGCGATTGACAGCACGCGCTCCAGCCGTTCCTGGCGCGCCCAGCGATAGATCGCCCAGACGAACCCGAGCTGCGGTTCCCGGGTCACCTTGAGTTGCCGCTGCGTCTCGTCGTCGGCCAGATCGGCCCACACCCGTTCGGTGACTGCGAAGGCGTCCCGCACGGCGAGGGTCGGCATCTTGTCGACCAACAGCTCGGCTCGCCGCGGCTCGTAGACGAGCGTGGAGACGACTGCGGCCAGCTCGGCGGCATCCAGCCCGTCCCACGCACCGTCACGCAGGCACTCAGCGGTGAGCAGGTCCGCCTCGGACCAGATCCGCGCCAGCTGACGACCGGCCGGCGTCGTCTCGTCCCCGACCAGGTAGCCACGTTCGTCCAGTAGGGCACAGATGCGATCGAACGTCCGCCCGAGAGATCCCGTCCGTCCCTCGATCCGCTTTCGCAGCCCGTCGTTCTCGCGGGCGAGGCGACTGTGCCGCTCACCCCAGCGGGCGTGCTGTTCCCGATCCGCGCACTGGTGGCACGGGTGTGCTCGCAATGCGCGGCGCAGCCGCAACACCTCGGCATCGTCGTCCGAGGTCGGACCACTTCGCGCCCGCGGACGCCCGTTCGCCTCCGGCAGATCGAGGGCATGCAGGCTGGATGCGAGATCCCGACGCTCCAGCGGCGAACGGTGGTTCACGCGTTTCGGCACCCGGATCGTGGCGAGCACGTCGACGGTGATCGGGAAATCGACCAACGAGAGCCGCCCGGCCCACCGCCCTTCTGTCACGACGAGCGGTCGCGGGTCGTCGATTGCGTGGACGCCCGGGTCGAGGATCACCGCAAGCCCCGACCGTCGTCCGCGCGGCACCCGGATGACGTCGCCGCGCTTCAAAGACTCCAGCGACGCCGCGATCGCGCCGCGTCGCGCACGGACACCTTCGTGTGCGAGCAGCGACTCCCGCTCGCTGAGCTGCCGACGAAGCGCGGCGTAGGACGTGAAATCGCCGAGATGGCAGGTCATCTGCCGCTCGTGCTGCCGCAAGGTCTCGTCGTTGTGCCGGATCTGTGCGACCAGACCGGCCACGCCGCGGTCGGCCTGGAACTGCGCGAAGGACGCTTCGAGCAGGTCTCGCGCCGCCGGTCGCCCCAGTTGCCCGACCAGGTTCACCGCCATGTTGTAGGACGGCCGGAACGACGATTTCAGCGGATACGTGCGGTTGGACGCCAGACCGGCGACCCGCTGCGGATCGACCTCGGGCGACCACAGCACCACCGCGTGCCCCTCGATGTCGATGCCGCGGCGCCCGGCCCGTCCGGTCAGCTGGGTGTACTCCCCCGGGGTGATGTCGGCATGCGACTCGCCGTTGAACTTGGTGAGGCGTTCGAGCACGACCGTTCGCGCCGGCATGTTGATCCCGAGCGCGAGGGTCTCGGTCGCGAATACCGCGCGTACCAGTCCGCGTACAAACAGCTCTTCCACGGTCTGCTTGAACGCCGGGATCAGCCCGGCATGGTGAGCCGCCACGCCGCGGCGCAAGGCGTCGCGCCACTCCCAGTAACCGAGCACGTCGAGATCTTCGGGTGGGACGTTCCGAGTGAACTCTTCGATGACGGCATCGATCTCGAGCCGTTCCTCCGCAGACGTCAGCCACATGCCGGCCAGCACGCATTGTCGGGCGGCGGCGTCGCAGCCGGCGCGACTGAAGATGAACGTGATCGCCGGCAGCAGGCCCTCGCTGTCGAGCCGCGTGATGACGTCCGGGCGGTCCGGTGGCCGCCAACCACGGGGACGCCCGCGGCCACGGCGTCCCGGGATCGGGTCCAGGTAGCGCGTGCGATCGGCGACATTGCGCAGCAGTTCCGCGTCGATCGTCGAGCCGTCGCCAGAGAACAAGTCGAACATGCGTGAGCCGACAAGGACGTGCTGCCACAACGGCACCGGTCGGTCCTCGTGCACGATCACCTTCGTCTCACCACGCACCGTCACGAGCCACTCGCCGAACTCCTCGGCGTTCGACACCGTGGCCGACAGCGACGCGAGCCGCACCGCAGCGGGCAGGTGGATGATCACCTCTTCCCACACCGCGCCGCGGAACCGGTCGCCGAGGTAGTGCACCTCGTCCATCACCACGTAGCCGAGGCCGGCAAGCGCCTCGCTGCCGACGTAGAGCATGTTGCGCAGGACCTCGGTCGTCATGACGACGATCGGGGCGGACGAGTTGATCGCGTTGTCGCCGGTCAGCAGCCCGACCTTGTCGACGCCGTAGCGGTCGACGAGATCGTTGTACTTCTGGTTCGACAACGCCTTGATCGGCGTCGTGTAGAAGCACTTCTGGCCCGCGGCGAGCGCGAGATGTACCGCGAACTCGCCCACGATCGTCTTGCCCGCACCGGTTGGCGCGCACACCAGCACCGAGTACCCGTCCTCGAGCGCCTCGCACGACTCGACCTGGAACGGATCGAGGTCGAAGGGGTAGCCGCCGCGGAAGTCGATGAGCACGGGACGCCCGCGCCGCCGCCGGGCAGCGGCGTACCGCTCACTCGGCGAGGACATACGGCGAGCGTACGGACGCGTCCTCAGTGCTCGACGGTGCCGAACCAGCCCGTCAGCTTGTCGAGCCGGACCGGCAACTCGCGTATCCGCATCCCGGTCGCGTCGAACACCGCGTTCGTAACGGCCGCAGCCGTTCCGACGATGCCGATCTCGCCGATGCCCTTACCGCCCATCGGTGTGAGTTGGTCGTCGTGCTCGTCCAGCCAGGACACGTCGATCTCTGCGATGTCGGCGTTCGCGGCGACGTGGTAGTCGGCGAAGTCGTCGTTCATCGTGTCACCGAAGGCATGGTCGACCACGCCTTCCTCCATCAGCCCCATCGACAGGCCCATCGTCATACCGCCGAGGAACTGCGAGCGCGCCAACCGCGGGTTCATCACGCGGCCGACCGCGAACACGCCCACCGCACGGGGCACCCGCACCTCGCCGGTGATCACGTTCACGCGGGCCTCGACGAACTGAGCGCCGAACGCGTACCGGGCGAGGTCGGCTTTCCCGGCGATGTCGTCGTCCGTCGCCTCGGTGACCGACAGCCCCTCGGACGGTACGTGGTCGGCGCGCCCGAGTCGTTCCCGCAGCGAGCGGCAGGCCTTGGTCACCGCGGATCCCCACGACGCGGTGCCCGACGACCCGCCAGCGACTGAGGCCCGCGGCAGCGAGCTGTTGCCGACGTGGATGCGGACCTGCTCGACAGGTACACCAAGCGCGTCGGCGGCGATCTGGCGCAGCACCGTCCGCGCGCCGGTGCCGATGTCGGCCGCGGCGATCGAGACGTCGTAGGTGCCGTCGCCGTGCACCTCGGCCCGCGCGGTGCTCGGCAACTGCATGGCCGGGTATACGGAACCCGCGACGCCGTGCCCGACGGCCCATTCACCGACGCGATTGTCGTACGAGTCGTCCCAGCCGAAACGCCGCGCGCCCGCACGGAAGCACTCGATGTAGTGCCGGCTCGAGAACGGCTTGCCGCTGCCCGGATCGACGGCCGGCTCGTTGAGCACGCGCAGCTCGATTGGGTCGAGGCCGACCTCACGGGCGAGCTCGTCCATAGCGGATTCCATCGCGTACATGCCAGGGCACTCGCCCGGCGCCCGCAGCCAGCGCGGGGTTGGCACGTTGAGCCGGGCCAGCTGGTGGGTGACCAACCGGTTCGGCGCCGCGTACATATGCCGCGTCGACTCGCCGGTCTGCTCGGCGAAGTCCACGAGCTTCGACGTGTGCTCGATCGTCTGATGCGCGATGGCGGTGAGCCGGCCATCCGCGTCCGCGCCGAGCCGGACGTGCTGCTGGGTAGGCGTGCGGTGACCGACGAGGTGGAACGTCATCTCCCGTGTCAGCGCGATCTTGACGGGACGCCCGACGACGCGCGCAGCCATGGCCGCCAGTACCGAGTGCGGACGCGTCGTGCCCTTCGAACCGAAGCCGCCGCCGACGTACTGCGAGTGCGCCACCGCGCCGCCGTCACCCAACTCGAACAAGGTGGCCATCGTCGCAGCGAGCTCGGTGACGTTCTGCGTGGTGTCCCACAGCGTCAACGTGCCGTCCTGCTCCCAGCGCGCGATTCCCGCGTGCGGCTCCATCGGCACGTTGTGCAGAGGCGGTGTCTCGTAGACGTGATCGATCACGAAATCGGCCGCCGCCAGCGCTTGCTCGGCATCGCCGTCGGACGTGTCGGATGGGAAGCCGGCGTTCAGCTCGTCAGGCGTGAACAGCTCGGGTTCGCCCGGCGCGAGCCGCGAGTTGTGCGGCTCCTCGTCGTACTCGACCTGCAGCGCCAGCGCGCCGGCGCGGGCAGCTTCAAGGCTCTCGCCGACCACGAGGGCCACTGGTTGGCCGTAGAAGACGACGTTCTCGTCCTGCAGCAGCCGGAGGTCCGCGTCGTCGGCCTCCCCCAGCGCCGGGGCATTCTCGTGCCAGACGACGTCCAGCACGCCGTCCATGGCCCGCACGGCATCGACGTCGATAGAGCGGACCCGCCCATGCGCGATCGTGGCCCCGACGATCCAGCCGTAGGTGACGTCGTCGACCTGGTGCTCGACCGCGTACTTCGCCCTGCCCGTCACCTTCTCGACAGCGTCGAGACGCTCCAGCGGTTCCCCGATGGCCTCTGGGACGAGCATCCTCATCGTGATTCCTCCTCTGCGAGCTCGGTCAGCACGGACGTCGCCACGCTTTGCAGGAGCGGCACCTTGAACGCGTTCTGGGGCAGCGTCTCGGCGGCCTCGAGCTCACGCGCGACACCGGCCGCGAACGCCGTCCGTGTGGGTGGTTCGCCTCGAATCGCAGACTCGGCGACCCGGGCGCGCCACGGTTGGTGCGCCACCCCGCCGAAGGCGATCCGGACGTCGGACACCACGCCCTCGTCGATGCGCAACACGGCCGCCACGGACACGACCGCGAACGCGTAGGACGCACGGTCGCGCACCTTGCGATAGGTGCTGTTCGTCGCGGCGGGCAGCGCCGGGATCTCGACCCGCACGATGATCTCGCCTGCCCGCAGTGTCGTCTCCCGGTCGGGTTCGGTGCCAGGCAACCGGTGGAAGTCCTTGAGCTCGATCCGCCGTTCCCCGTCGGCACCGTCGGTGACCACCACGACGGCGTCGAGCGCGGCGAGGGCCACCGCCATGTCGGACGGGTTCACGGCGATGCAGGCCTCGGATGCCCCGAGGATCGCGTGCATCCGGTGGAAGCCCTCGCGCGCCGGGCAGCCCGAGCCGGGTTCGCGCTTGTTGCAGGGCTTGTGCACGTCCATGAAGTAGGGGCAGCGGGTGCGCTGCATGATGTTGCCGCCGGTGGTGGCGGCATTGCGCAGCTGGCCGGACGCCCCGGCGAGCAGCGCCTGCGACAGGACAGGGAAGCGAGCCATCACCCGCGGGTCGGCGGCGAGATCGCTGTTGCGGGCGTACGCGCCGGCGCTCAGGGTGCCGGCGTCGTCGAACTCGACGGCGTCGAGGCCGAGCGCGCCGACGTCGACGAGCGAGTCCGGCTCCGCCACGCCGATCTTCATCAGATCGACGAGGTTGGTGCCACCGGCCAGCAGCGCCGAGCCCGGCGTTTCGAACAACGTTGCTGCCGCAGCCAGATCGGTCGGCCGGTCGTAGGTGAAGGCCTTCATGCCTGCGCCCCCTCGATCACGGCGGGCACGATGTTGGCGTACGCGCCGCACCGGCAGAGATTCCCGCTCATCCGCTCCCGCACCTCGACGGGATCGAGGGTGGGGCCGCCGGCGCCGGTCACCATGCTGGGCCAGCCGTCCGCGATCTCCTGTGCGACGCCGACCGCCGAGCAGATCTGCCCGGGCGTGCAGTAGCCGCACTGCAGGGCGTCCTGCGCGGCGAAGACGCGCTGCATCGGATGCAGGTCGTCCCGGTCACCGAGGCCCTCGATCGTCGTGATAGTGCGTCCTGAGGCCGACACCGCGAGCAGGAGGCAGCTGTTCATCCGCCGCCCGTCGACGAGCACCGTGCACGCTCCGCACTGGCCGCGGTCGCAGCCCTTCTTCGCGCCCGTGAGGTGGAGATGCTCGCGCAAGGCATCGAGCACCGTGGTCCGCGGATCGAGGTCGAGCGTGTGCGGCTCCCCGTTGATCGTGAGGGACACGGAGTACGTAGCAGCTGGCATGGCCGTTAGCTACCCGGCAGAGACGTCCGTGAATCCGCACCCAGGCGGCACGAGCACCGGCAGGGCGCCCGGGACGCACTCGGTGGTGATCGGCAGCGGTCCGATCCGCTCGCCGTCGGCGTAGCCAAGCGTGTTCGGCGCGAACACCCGCACGGTGCGCGCGATGTGCTGGGTCAGGCATGGGTGTCCGATGTGGCCCGCGGTGGACATCGTCGGTGCGATCCTGGCGAACTCCAGGCGTCCCACCGGGCCGACGACGCTGACCAGGAACGTCCCGTCGTCCATCTCGGCGCCGTGGGTGATCCGCTTGCCGCCGCCGTACTGCGGCCCGTTGCCGATCGCCACGAGCATCGCCGGCGTATCGAGCGCGACACCGTCGAGCTGGATACGGAACGGGCGTGCGGCAAGCCGCAGGATCTCGACGCCGATCGCGATGTCGTAGCGGCGCGGGCCCTTGGGCCAGCGCATCCGGTTCGCTCGCTCGTTGACCGCCGAGTCGAAGCCGGCGCAGAGCACGGTCACTCACCAGCGTCCTGCGTCGGTGCGGCCGAGGTCGATGCGCCGCACGGAGTTCGCGTCCAGGGCTGTGAGGGCGGCGTCCGCTGCGGCGAGCGGTTCGGGCGGCAGTCCGAGGCTGTCCGCGACATCGTTGCCGGTCCCGGCCGGGACGATTCCGAGCGGGGTGTCGCCGAGGGCGAGCGACTGGGCGGCGAGGTGCACGATGCCGTCGCCGCCGAGAACCACCACCGCGTCGGAGGCCTCGGCGACGGCGGTGATCAGCTGCCTCGATTCCTGCGCGGAGCTGCCCTGGTGCACCTCGACGGTGGCGGCGGCACCGAGCCGGTCGGCGACGACGGATGCGATCCGTGCAGCGCGCCCGACGCCGGATGCCGGGTTGACCACCAGCGCTATCCGACGCACGGTCACGAGTTGCCGATCAGCTCGGCTCGGCTCACGTGGTGTCGGCCCACGAATCGGACGAGCCCGACCCCGCGGTCAGCTGCTGCGGGATCGGGTCGATCGCCGACGGGACGTGGTCCTCGAGCTGGCTCGCCTCGCGCTCGGCCGCCTTGCGAGCGGCTTTGCGTCGGTCGTGCACCGTCGCGATGAGCACCGACAGCTCGAACAGCGCCACCATCGGCACCGCCATCGCGACCATCGTGAACGGGTCGGTCGTCGGCGTGGCGACCCCGGCGAACACGAAGATCAGGAAGATCGCGAGACGTTGCGACTTGCGCAGCAGCTTGGAGGGCAGCACGCCGGCGAAGTTCGCCATCACGACGAGCAGCGGCAGCTCGAACGCCGAGCCGAAGACCACGAGCATGAGGACGACGAAGGAGATGTAGTCGTTGATCGTCAGCTGGGCAGCAGTGCCATTGCCCGCCTGCTCGATGAGAATCGGCAAGCCCTTGTAGAGCACGGTGTAGGCGAGCGTCATGCCGGCGATGAACAGGATCGTCGATACCAGGACGAACAGCAGGGTGTACTTGCGTTCGTTCTTGCGCAGGCCGGGCGTGATGAACGCCCAGATCTGATACAGCCAGAACGGTCCGGTCAGCACCGCGCCGGAAATGACGGACACCTTCAGCCGCGTGGTGAACCCGTCGAGCACCCCGTGATAGATCAGCACACAGTCATCGCCGCGCTTGGGTAGCGCCAGGTACTGCTTCGGCACCGAGCAGTACGGGCCTTTCAGAATATGCAGAATGTGCGGGTAGAAGACCCACCCCACGACGGCGCCGACCGCGACTATCCCGAGCATCCAGACCACCCGTCGCCGTAGCTCGCGCAGATGGTCCATGACCGGCATGCGACCGTCGACGGTCTTCGGCGCCTTGGGCCGGCGCTTTCGGCGCCGTTCGGTCGTGGCCATCGCTCAGCCCAGCCCGCTCGCGGCGAGGCGCTGCTGCATCTCGGCTAACTGCCCGCGCAGCCCCGGCAACTGGTCGGTCACGGCGGTCAGCTGCCTCAGATCGGCCCGCAGTCGCTTGGCCTTCCACGTGATCTCGTACGTGCAGAAGCCGAGAACGACGAGTGCCACCACGGCAGCGACGATCCAGGCAACGATCGGGATCCAGGCCACGGCCCGAACTCTACTTCGCAGGCGGGGATCGGCGGGGCACCGCTCATTACGGTCGGGCGAACAGTTCTCAGGAACGCGTCGCGACAGCCACTCCGCTCTGTACGTCGCGACAGCGACAGTGCCCAGGACGTCGCGAGTGCTCAGCCGGCCGCGTAGGCCGCGATCGCCCGGGCGGCCTCGGCGCGGACGTCCTCGGCGAGCCAGTCCGGGGCGAGTACCTCGACCTGGCCGGCCGACCCGAGGACCAACGCCCGTACCCAGGCCGGGTCGGAGACCCGCAGGCTGACCCGCAACCGCTCGCCGTCACCTTCGACGTCCTCGCTGACGTCCTCGGTCGGGTAGTAGTCGGCCACCCAGGCGTAGGCCGGGCTCAGCCGTAGCCCGACGAGCAGATGCTCTGCGGCCGGTTGGAACACGCCTTCGGACAGATCACGCAGCTGCACGTCATCAGGCACCGAAGACGGTTCGTCGAGCAGCGTGACGTCCTCGATGCGGTCGACCCGGAACATCCGCATGCCTTCGACCTGACGGCACCAGGCTTCGACGTAGGTGCGCGAGTCCGCGTCGAGGATCCGTACGGGGTCGATCGTGCGCGCGGTGGTCTCGTCCCGACCCGCGGTGTAATAGCGGATCCGCAGCGCACGGTGTCCGTCCACAGCGCGCCGGAGCGCCGGGAGCAGTCGCTCACTGCGGTCAAGCTCGACGGCCACAGTGTCGTCGGCCACGGCGCCGCCGGCGACGGACTCGACCTTCGCGAGGGCGCGTTGAACAGCGTCGGTGTCGGCCAGTCCCGGCGTCTCGGCCAGCGTCCGCAGCGCGACGACGAGCGCCAGCGCTTCCTCCGGCGTCAACCGCAGCGGCCGAGACATACCGGCGTCGAACAGCACGGACACGGTCTCACCCTCGAAGGACAGGTCGATCAGGTCACCGGGGCCGTGCCCGGGTAGCCCGCACATCCAGAGCAGCGTGAGGTCCTTGCGCAGTTGAGCGTTGGTGACTCCGAAATCTGCGGCGGCCACCTCGACGCTGATCCCTGGCCGGCCCTGGAGGTAGGGCACGAGCGCCAACAACCGCGGCAACCGCTCCTCGTTCGCTGTGCGATCCCTGCCCGCCATCACCGCTCCCCCGTTGCGGGGGCAGCGGACTCGGGGTCGCGGGCCGGCTCGCCGGCGACCACGCGCAATCGGACGAGCACCGCGGCGACGAGCTCCGGCGGCTCGAGCACCTTGGCTGCGGAGCCGGCCGCAGCGATGATCCGCGCGAGCCACTGGGTATCGGCATAGGAGACCGTCAGGACGCCGTCGATCTCGCTCGCGGCGATCCGCCGCAGCTGCCCGGCACCGCTCGCGGACACCGCGACCTGCGCGATCCGGTTGTCGTCCTGCGCGCGACCCGCGACCATCGCCAGCAGATCGACTTTGTCCGGCCGCTCGAACGCGCCCGGCCCGCCGACGGTCCGTACACCGCCGACGATGCGCGACAGCCGGAAGCTGCGTGGCTCCCCCCGGTCGCGGTCCAGGCCAGCCGCGTACCAGCGTCGCCGCCAGGACAGCACGCCCCACGGTTCGAGAGTTCGTTCGAGCGGGTCCGCGGCACCGGACTTCACGTAGTCGAAGCGCACCACCGTGGCCGTCCGCGCCGCGTCGAGCAGCGCCGGCAGGCTGGGGTCGCTGGCGTCGAGCTGCGGAACGGCGCCGGGCGTGTCGGCCGTACGGATCTCGGTGCCGGCGGCGCGCAGCTTGATCAGCGCCTGCCGCGCCGGCTCGCCCAGCGTGGCCGACTGCCACAGTCGCGCGGCCAGACCGACCGCCGCAGCCTCGGATGCATCGAACTCGACCGCCGGGAGCTCGTAGGCACCGCGATGGATGCGGTACCCGTCCTCGGCGTCGAAGTGGCTGTTGCGCCCGGTTTCGAGGGGGATGCCGAGATCGCGCAGTTCGGCCTTGTCGCGCTCGAACATCCGCTTGAACGCCTCGTCGGTCGCCGTCGAGTTGTCACCGCCGCTGGAGGCTTCATAACCGGGGACGGCGTCGCGGATGCGCTCGGCGGTGAGGAACTGGCGCGTGGCCAGCAGGCAGATGACAAGGTTGACCAGTCGCTCTGCTCGCCGGGCTGCCATGTCTTCAAAACTAAGGCCTCGATTGCGGCGTCTCGTGCTGACTCGCGCTGTCACCGCGTACTCGCCTCCTTCGGGCCACTCACTGCGTCCGGGCCCGGCGTCGGCTCCTGCTCGCCTGGCGGCTTGCAAACCATCACGGTTGTTCGCTCGCAAGCTCGCTCACATGGACGCGATGAGCTTCTCGACCCGTTCATCGACGCTGCGGTATGGGTCCTTGCACAGCACGGTGCGCTGAGCCTGGTCGTTGAGCTTGAGGTGCACCCAGTCGACGGTGAAGTCGCGACGGCGCTCCTGGGCTCGCTTGATGAAGTCGCCGCGCAGCTTGGCGCGGGTGGTCTGTGGCGGCACGCCCTTGGCCTCGAAGATCGTCAGATCGTCGACGATGCGTTCTACGGCCCCCTTCTTCTGCAGCAGGTAGTACAGCCCACGGGTACGCGAGATGTCGTGATAGGCCAGGTCGAGCTGGGCGACCCGCGGCGAGGACAGCGGCAGGTCGTTCTTGGCCCGGTAGCGCTCGATCAGCTGGTACTTCGTCGCCCAGTCGATCTCGCGGTCGATGAGGGTCAGATCCTGCCGCTCGACCGCGTCGAGCGTGCGGCCCCACAGCTCGAGCACCCGCTTGGACGACGCGTCCTCGCCGGTGCGAGCGACGAAGTCGACAGCCCGCGAGTAGTACTCACGCTGGATCTGCAGCGCCGAGGCGCCGCGCCCGGCGGCGAGGCGCACCTGACGCGTGCCGGTGAGGTCGTGGCTGATCTCCCGGATCGCCCGGATCGGGTTCTCAAGGGTGAGATCAGGAAACTGCACCCCGTCTTCGATCATGCGTAGCACGAGGTCGGCCGAGCCGACCTTCAACAGCGTCGTCGACTCGTTCATGTTCGAGTCGCCGACGATGACATGCAACCGCCGGTAACGCTCGGCGTCGGCGTGCGGCTCGTCGCGAGTGTTGATGATGGGACGGCTGCGGGTGGTCGCGGACGAGACGCCCTCCCAGATGTGCTCGGCACGCTGGCTCACGCAGTAGACGGCACCGCGGGGCGTCTGCAGGACTTTTCCGGCGCCGCAGATCAGCTGCCGGGTGACGAAGAACGGGATGAGGATGTCGGCTAGGCGGCTGAATTCCCCGTGCCGGCCAACCAGGAAGTTCTCGTGACAGCCGTAGGAGTTCCCGGCCGAGTCGGTGTTGTTCTTGAACAGATAGATGTCGCCGGCGATGCCCTCGTCGTGCAGGCGCTTCTCTGCGTCGATGACAAGACCTTCGAGCACGCGTTCGCCTGCCTTGTCGTGCGCGACCAGGGTCTCCAGCGAATCGCACTCCGGGGTCGCGTATTCGGGATGGCTGCCGACGTCCAGATACAGCCGTGCGCCGTTCTTCAGGAAGACGTTCGACGAGCGGCCCCACGACACGACCCGCCGGAACAGATAACGCGCCACCTCGTCCGGCGAGAGCCGCCGCTGGCCGTGGAACGTGCACGTGACCCCGTACTCGTTCTCGATGCCCATGATGCGTTTGTGCACCACGCCACCCTATCCGCGCTCAGGCGATAGTGCAGGCGCCCGTGAGACGTACCGACGCAGTTCGAAGGCTTGACAGCACCGCTTTACATTTGGCATCCTTATGTCCACTGAGTGAACAACTACTCATCTCGTGTCAACACGGAAGGTGACGACCGATGCGTGCAGGCTCCCTCTCGGCGAAGCTCGCCGGCCCGACCACTCACCCGGGTGAGCGACCGCTGAAGCCCCAGTGGCGCGACGGCAAGCGGTACCTCTGGCTGCTCGGCACGATCGTGCCGCTGTTCCTATTCATCGGCTGGGGACTGGTCAACCTGACCGGGCTCGGGCTGTTCTGGTGGATGGGCCCGATCGTGCTCTACATCGCGATCCCGCTGTTGGACATCGCCATCGGCGACGACCCGAGCAACGCGCCCGAGGACGTCGTCGCCTGGCTCGAGCAGGACCGCTACTACCGCTGGGTCACCTACCTGTTCCTGCCCTGCCAGTTCGCCGCGTTCTTCACCGGGTTCTGGCTGATGACCCGCCACGGTGGGCTGCCAGTCATCGACCGGATCGGCATCACGACGACGCTCGGCATGCTCAACGGCGTCGCGATCAATACCGCGCACGAGCTGGGACACAAGAAGGAACACCTCGAGCGCTGGTTCGCCCGGATCGCGCTGGCCCCGTGCGGTTACGGACACTTCTTCATCGAGCACAACCGCGGTCACCATGTGCGGGTCGCGACGACCGAGGACCCGGCGTCGAGCCGGCTCGGCGAATCGTTCTGGGCGTTCTGGCCGCGCACCGTCGCCGGCAGTGTGCGCAACGGCTGGCGGCTCGAGACGATCCGCATGCGCCGCCTGGGCAAGAGCCGGTGGACGTTGCGTAATGACGTCCTGAACGCGTGGACCATGACGATCGTGGTGTGGGCGGCGGCGCTCGTGCTGTTCGGCATCGGGATCGCGCCCTATCTGCTGGCCCAGGCAGTGCTCGCCTTCAGCCTGCTCGAGGCAGTCAACTACCTGGAGCACTACGGGCTGCTGCGCCAGAAGACCGAGAGCGGCCGACCCGAGCGGGTCAGCCCGCGGCACAGCTGGAACAACAATCACCTGACGACGAACCTGTTCCTGTACCACCTGCAGCGCCACAGCGACCACCATGCCAACCCCACCCGGCGCTACCAGGCGCTGCGCCACTTCGAGGAATCGCCGCAGCTGCCGGCCGGATATGCCGCGATGATTCTGCTTGCCTACGTCCCGCCGCTGTGGCGCAAGGTGATGGACAAGCGCGTGCTCGCCCATTACGACGGTGACGTCACGCTGGCCAATATCCAGCCGAGCAAGCGCGAGAAGGTGCTGGCCCGCTACGGCGCCCCCGCGCAACCTGCCCTGACGCAACCGAACGCCGCCTGACACCATCGAAGTCATGGCGAGGTACCGCTGCGAGGTCTGCGACTACGTCTACGACGAGGTCGCCGGGGAGCCGCGCGAAGGTTTCCCGGCCGGCACCGGCTGGGCCGACATCCCGGACGACTGGCCCTGCCCGGACTGTGGAGTGCGCGACAAGGTCGACTTCGTGCAGGAGGGCGCATGACGAGCGAGCGGATCCCGTATCCGGCCGCAGCCCGAACCCTGCTGCACGACACGATCATCACCGCGGTCGATGACCTCGTCCGGTCTCGGGGCTGGACGGCCACCACGATGGCCGACGTCGCCAAGGCCGCCGGGGTGAGCCGGCAGACGCTGTACAACGAGTTCGGGTCCCGCTCGGCACTCGTCGAGTCCTACGTAACCCTCGAGATCGAGACGCTCGTGGCCTCCGTCGGCGACGCCGTCCGGGCCCATCCGGGCGACGCCCATCGCGCACTGCGGACAGCGTTCGAGCTGTTCCTCAAGCTCGCGTCCGACGAACCCGTGGTCCAGATCATCGTCGCGGACGCCGAGGCCGGCGAGCTGACCCGTCTGCTCACCGGGCTCGGTCAGGCCCTAGCAAGCGATCGGGTCGCGCACCTGATCCCGGAGGTCTGGCCCCAGGTGACGCCGGCCGACGCGCAGTTGCTCGCGGGTTCGCTCGTGCGCCTGGCGATCAGCCACGCACTGGTGCCGACCGAGGATCCCGGGGTCGTAGCGAGCGGTGTCAGCCGGATGCTCGCCCCGTTCGTCGACCAGATCCTGGGCTGAGGCGCGGGTCGCGCGCGGACGGTTACTTCGCGTCGTAGTGGGTGGCGAACTGCTGGCGCACGAGGTTCTTCTGGATCTTGCCGGTGGATGTCTTGGGTAGCTCGTCCACGACGATGACGGCCTTCGGGACCTTGTAGCGGTCGACGTGCTCGCCGATCGCCTGGCGCAGCGCCTCTGCGTCGAGGGCCACGCCCGGCTTGGCGACGACGACGGCGGTGATCGCCTCCGTCCAGCGTTCGTGGGGCAACCCGACCACGACTACCTCGGCGATGTCCGGGGAGGTGGCATACACAGCCTTCTCCACTTCGATCGAGGCCACGTTCTCCCCACCCGTCTTGATGACGTCCTTGTACCGGTCACCGAACCAGAGCATGCCGTCCGCGTCGAGCCGGCCGACGTCGCCGGAGTGGAACCAACCGTGCGCGAACGCCTCCGCGGTCGCCTGCGGGTTCTTCAAGTACCCGTTCAACGCATGCGGCCCGCGGTAGACGATCTCGCCTTCCTCGCCGCGCGGCAGCAGCCGTCCGTCCGGTGACATGATCGCTATCTGGACGTTCGCGACCTGCGTCCCGACGGCGCCTGGGTGCGAGAGCTGATGCTCGGGCCGGAAGAACGTCGTCACGGGGCTCATCTCGGTCTGGCCGAAGGCTAGGTAGAAGTCGCAGCCGAATACGTCGAGGCAGGCGCGCAGCAGTGCGTCGGGCATCGGCGCCATCGCGTACGCCGCCTTGCGCAGCGTTGACAGGTCACGCTCACGGATGTCCGGCCGCTCGACCAGCGCGCGGTACATCATCGGCAGGGCGAACATCCTCGTGATCTGCTCGCGCTCGACGAGGTCGAGCAGTGCGTCGCCGTCGAATCCCCGCAGCAGGTATTGAGTGGCGCCCATCATCACGGCCGGGGTGGCGAAGCCGTTTAGCTGCGCGGTGTGGAACAGCGGCATCAGACAAGCTATGCGGTCGCCGGCCGCGATGCCGGTCTCGGCCGCCACCATCAGCGACTCGACGTAGATCGCGACATGGCTGCCGACGACGCCCTTGGGGAAGGACGTCGTGCCGCTGGTGTACAGATAACTGATCGCGTCCCGCTCGCCGACGAATGTCTCCGGTTCGGTGCTCGGCGCCTCGTGCAGGTCCTTGAGGGTCAGCCAAGCTCGATCCGGCAGCGTCTGCTCGTAGCCGCCGTCCGTGCCGTAAGCGACGATCACGTCCCGCACGGCCGGAACCTTCTCGACGCCGGGCAGCACCCCGGCCACCAGTTGCGCCTCGACGACGAGCCCGCGCGCCTCGGAGTGGTCGAGGACGTAGGCGATCTCGTCGGGGCGCCAGCCCAGATTCATCGGCACACACACCAGCCCAAGTTTCGCGCAAGCGAAGTACGTGACGAGGAACTCGCAACTGTTCCCGGACGCGAGCCCGAGCACGTCCCCGCGCGTATAGCCACGATCGGTGAGAGCGTTGGCGACCCGGTTGACGCGATCGTTCAACTCGGCGTAGGTGAACCGGCGCTCGCCGTCGACCACGGCCAGCTGATCCGGCATCCGCCCGGCGGTGCGAGTGAGTGCGTCACCGATATTGACGCGGGTGATCAGGTTCGTGGCCAGATCCAAGCTGTCCGTCATCGTTCGACTGTTCCACGACCGTGTTCCGGCCGCCAGGCTCGTGGCCCTCGCCGGCCACGGTTCGATTCATTTGCGCGCGCGGTACGCCGCCTTGCGTACATGGCGTCGCTACCGTAAATGCGCGGCCCGGCGCCGTGCTGGACCGGCGCGTTACTCCCCCGTGGGCGGGATGTCGGTGGGGGCGGATTCCGCCGGCTCGGCGTCCGCAGGGGGCGTCGGTAGGAGGTCGTCGAGGGCCTGGCCGGTGTACCGCCGGAACTTGCGCTTGCCCCGGTTGCGGTCGAGTACCGCGACCTCGAGCTGCGCACCGGTGAGCGAGCGCGCCACACCCTCACCGCCACCCACCGACCCGAGTGCCTTGACCGCGCCGCCCAGGGCCTCCGCGAGTGGTTGCCCGGCCTGGAACACCTTGCGCATCTCGACGGTGAGCCCTTCGGCCTGGCCGCCCATGACCATGAACCCGGGCTCGTCGACGATCGTGCCGTCATAGGTCAGCCGGTAGATCTGGTCGTCGTCCGCGACGTCCCCGACCTCGGCGACGGAGATCTCGATCTCGTAGGGTTTCTGCTGCTCGGTGAAGATCGCGCCGAGCGTCTGCGCGTACGCATTGGCGAGTCCGCGGGCCGAGACGTCGCGACGATCGTAGGAATAGCCGCGCAGATCGGCCAGCCGGATACCTGCGACACGAAGGTTCTCGTACTCGTTGTACCGCCCGACGCCGGCGAAGCCGATGCGGTCGTAGATCTCGCTGACCTTGTGCAGTGCCGAACTCGGGTTCTCGGTGACGAACAGGATCCCGTCGGCGTAGGCCAGCACGATCGCGCCGCGCCCCCGGGCGATGCCTTTACGCGCGTACTCCGAGCGATCGCGCATGATCTGCTCGGCCGAGGCGTAGAACGGCATGCTCATGTCTGTCCTCCTGCCCTCAGGCGCCCGGGCGGGCTTCGCGGTCGGCCAGGATCGCGCGCACGACCGTGCCGAGTTCGTCGTCGGCTACTCGTTCGGCGCCCCCGGCCGTGGCCGTCATGACGAGCGGGTAGATGCCGCGGGTGATGTCGGGGCCGCCGGTGGCTGAGTCGTCGTCGGCGGCGTCGTAGAGCGACTCGACGACGATCCGGACGATGTCGGCGCGGCTGCGCTCGGGCCGCCACAGCTTCTTCAGCGCGCCGCGGGCGAACAGCGAACCGGAGCCGACCGAGTGGTAGTGCTGCTCGGGGTAGCGGCCGCCGGTCGGGTCGTAGCTGTAGATCTTGCCGGCCTTGGTGGCGTCGGGCTCGTCGAGGTCGTAGCCCGCGAACAGCGGGACGACGACCATGCCCTGCATCGCGATGCCGAGGTTGCCGCGAACCATCGTGGCGAGCCGGTTGGACTTGCCGTCCAGCGTCAGCGGAGTGCCCTCGATCTTCTCGAAGTGCTCGAGCTCCACTTGGTAGAGGCGCACCAGTTCGATGGCGAGCCCGGCGACCCCGGCGATGCCGACCAGGCAGAAGTCGTCGGCGGCAAACACCTTCTCGATGTCCCGGTTCGCGATGAGGTTGCCGGACGTCGCGCGGCGGTCGCCGGCCATGACCACGCCGTCGGCGTAGGTCGCGGCGACGATCGTGGTGCCGTGCGGAAAGGACACCGAAATCGCGGGGCTGGATGGCAGGAGGTCGGGCGCCGCAGCGGCCAGGAAGTCGGTGAACGACGAGGACCCCGGCGACGTGGCGTACCGCAGGATTCCGTGGTCGCCGCCCAGCCGGCCGGGTCGGTCGTTGCTCAACATGGCTCCTCGCTGCGGTTGGTGAGTCGAGTTCGACCCTACCCAGGCCACGGCGGCCCTGCCCGGCTGGTCACGCCGTTCGCGGCTCGTCCTCGGCAGGCGGATCGAACATCAGCGCGAGAAAAACACCGACGACCGCGTTCGGGTGCGGCACCGGGTCGGCGGACGGCCCGCGCTGCGGGTAACCGACCGCCCGCAGCATCAGATCGGTGCGGTCGCGAAACTGACCCAGCGCGCCGTTGCACTTGAAGCAGAGCAGTGACCCACCGTTCTTGTCGGCCATCCCCGCCGATTCTGCTTCAAGATCATTTGTCACTCCCCTCCTTTTTGTACGAAACTCCTTACGAAATCCTCAGCATTGGTCTCCAGCACATCGTCGATCTCGTCGAGGATCGCGTCGACGTCTTCGGTCAACTTCTCGTGACGCTCGGCGACGTCCGAGCTGGCCTCGGTCGTCTCCGCGACATCGTCCTCATGCTGACGTTGTGGCCTCGACTGGCCGCTGTCGTGCGTGGGCATCACGGCCCCCTCTCTCGCTTCGCCTCACCCTAGCTCGCAGATGTTGCCCCGGGCGGCACCATTCGATGTCGGACCACCGCCCTACCCTCGCAACCATGAGCGTTCCAGCCGTTGTCAGCCTCGTCACGCTCGGCGTCACCGACCTCGCCGAGTCGACCCGCTTCTACACCGCGCTCGGCTTCGAGCTGTCACCTGCGTCCGTCGAAAACGCCGTGTCGTTCTTCCACACTGCAGGCGGCCTGCTCGGGCTCTATGGCGCCGAGGATCTACGCCGCGACGCCATGGCCGAATCGGCGCCCCCGCCCGGCAGCTTCCGCGGGGTCACGCTGGCGATCAACGTCGCCGACCGCGCCATCGTCGACGCCTCGCTGCAG
Source organism: Jatrophihabitans sp. (assembly GCA_051000605.1). GTDB lineage: Bacteria > Actinomycetota > Actinomycetes > Mycobacteriales > Jatrophihabitantaceae > Jatrophihabitans. Next base: position 42,908 of record JBPCOE010000094.1, on the reverse strand, counting down.
GCGTCCGAGCGTGCCGGCGCGCGGATCGTCAAGGCCGCGCAGGCCACCGAGTGGGGCGGCTACCACGGCTACTTCGCCGATCCGGACGGCCATCTGTGGGAGGTCGCGCACAATCCCGGCTGGCCGCTCGGCCCGGACGGTCTGCCTCGATTGCCTTAGGCCTCGGTCACGTTCGGTCGTCAGGTTCGGTGCCGCCGCCTGGGGGTAGACCGCGGGGATGACCCGCCTGCTCGTCGGACCGCTGCTGCGCCACGTCGGCACGACCGACGCCACCGTCTGGGTCGAGACCGACGAACCGTGCGAGGTCGAGGTTCTCGGCTGCCGTGAGCGCACCTGGGCCGTCGCCGGTCACCACTACGCGCTCGTCACCGTGGCCGGCCTGGAGCCGGGCACGGCCAACCCGTACGAGGTGCGTCTCCACGGGGAGGTCGCCTGGCCGCCCGACCGCTCGAGCCGCCCGGCGTCGCGGATCCGCACCCAGCGGCGGGCCGGCGCCGAGGGCACCGTGCGCATCGCGTTTGGCTCGTGCCGGTACGGGCGCGCGTCGGCGAAGCTGACCGACAAGCACTTCGACGCAGACTCTCTCGCCTGCTACTCCCGACTGCTCGTGTCGCAGGACGAGGCGACATGGCCGGACGCCATGCTCATGCTCGGCGATCAGGTCTACGCCGACGAGACGTCGGTCGCGACCCAGCGCCGTATCCGGGTTCGTCGCGACATCACTACCGGCGCGAAGGACCAGGTCGCCGACTTCGAGGAATACACCTGGCTCTACCTGGAGTCCTGGACCGATCCGGACGTCCGCTGGCTGATGTCGACGATCCCCAGCTCGATGATCTTCGACGACCACGACGTCCGGGACGATTGGAACACCTCGCACGAATGGCGTGAGGACATGCGGGCCACGTCCTGGTGGGAGGAGCGCATCATCGGTGGCCTGTCGTCGTACTGGGTCTATCAGCACCTGGGCAACCTGTCGCCGGCCGAGCTTGCCGGCAACGAGTTGTTCCAGCGCGTGCGCACCAGCGACACCGACAACGCCGCGGCCCTGCACGAGTTCGCGAAGCACGCCGACGCCGAGGCCGACGGTGCGAAGGGCACCCGCTGGTCGTTCCGGCGCGACTTCGGCCGCGTGCGCCTCGTCATGGTCGACTCGCGGTGTGGACGCATCCTCGCCGACCGGCAGCGCAGCATGGTGAGCGAGGACGAGTTCCGCTGGATCGGCGCCCAGACCGACGGCGACTACGACCACCTGCTCATCGGCACGTCCCTGCCCTGGCTGCTCGCCCGCTCGCTGCACGACCTCGAGGCCTGGGACGAAGTGCTTGCCGACGGCCGGCGCGGGACCCGGCTGGCCCGCTTCGGCGAGTGGCTGCGCCGGGCCGGTGACCTAGAGCACTGGGCCTCGTTCCGGAAGTCGTTCGAGGCGCTGGGCGAGCTGATCGCGTCCGCCGGCCGGCGACCGGACGGCCCCGCGTCGATCTGCGTGCTGTCCGGCGACGTCCACCACGCCTACATCGCCGAGGCGAAGTTCCGAGCGCCGGTGCCTGCGAAGGTCTACCAGTTGACCTGTTCCCCGTTGCACAACCACATCCCGACGGCGATGCGGGTTCTCTTCCGGTTGTCTTGGAGCCGGTACGCCGCCGGGTTCGTCGAAGCGTTGCTCGGCCTCGTCGCGAAGGTGCCGTCGGCGAGCCTCGACTGGGACCGCCTGGCCGGCCCCTACTTCGGCAACGAGCTCGCGGAGTTCGTCGCCGACGGCCGATGTGCCCACACCGTCCTGCGCACGTCGGCGCCGCTCGATGATCCGACCGAAATGTACGAGGTCGCCCGGGTGCAGCTCACGCGTTGACCCGCCGCCCTCCGAGCCGACCGGCCTTCCTGTCGACGACGATCACGCCGCTGCCACGGAACGCTGCCGACGTCGTCAGTCGGCTAGATCGCGCACGAAGGCCGATAGTTGCGCCAGATTGCGGCACTCGACCATCGGTACGATCCGGTCGAAATCGCTGGCCCTCGAGTCGCCGGTGTCCCAGGCAGTGCGCCGCTCGGGGTTGAGCCAGTAAGCGTTCTTCGCGCGCTCCGCCAGCTCCGTCAGGGTCGGCAGGGCCAGCGCGCCGTAGTTCGATCGTGCGTCCCCGAGGATCAGCAGCGACGTCTTGCGCCCGACTGTGTCTGGGAAACGCTGCGCGAACAACTCGAACGCGCGGCCGTAGTCGGTGCGCCCGAACAGCGCCGTGACGTCCGCCTGCTCGGTCAGCCGGGTTACGGACTCGACGACGTCGGCGCCTGGCGTGAAGAAGCGGGTCAGCTCGTCCAGTTCGTCGACGAAGCCGAAGGCTCGCACCCGGCTGAACTGTTCGCGCAGCGCGTACACGAACATCAGGGTGAAGTGCGCGAACGACGTGACCGATTCGCTCAGGTCGCAGATGACCACGAGGTCGGTCCGCAGCGGCCGCTTCGGGCGGTGCAAGATCTGCATGGGTACACCGCCACTGGACAGCGAAGCACGCATCGTGGCCCGGAAGTCGAAGTGTCCTCGGCGCCCCTTGCGCTGGTCGATGGCCAGGCGCGCGGCCAGCCGCCGGGCCAGGGGCTGGATCTCGCGGCGCAGCGCGGCGAGCTCGGATCGGTTGGCTCCGAGAAACGAGACCCGGTCGATGCTCGGACGGGCGGCGGTGCGCGCCACCGTCTCGGCGTCGGACAGCTCGGCCAGCCGTCGGCTCACCTCCGCGCGCACCGAGCGTTCCCACCGCGCGATCCGGTCATCGACCATCGTCCGCGCTCGCTGCTCGGCGAGACCGCCGCGGTCCTGCCCGGCGAGCAACCGTTCGAGCAGGCCAGCCATCAGCGTGCGGGCATTCACCTTCGACAGCACCGCGAGTTGCGACCACGACGACTGCCCCGGCGAGCGACCCGGCACGGCCCCGAACGCGTCGACGGCGTCGCGGACGGCGGCGTCGAGGTCACGCGGATCGCCGTCACGGAGGTAGTCGCCCACCATCTCCCGTACGACATCACGGCGCGGATCGTCCAACGGCCCGCGGGGAGCCGAATCCGGGTCCCGGGGCGCGGGTGTGCGGTCGGTGGCGGCCTTCGCGGACTCCCCCGTCACGGCGGGGTAGAACAGGTCGAACACGGTGTCGAAGGCCGGCCGATGAATCTGCCGTTTGACGAGGGTCGCCGCCAGCCCCGCCCGCAGTTGCTCGCGGTCGAGCAGCTCGACGGCGTCCATTGCCCGCACCGCGTCGAGGCTTTCCGCGACGGAGACGATCAGCCCCGCCTCGCGAAGGGCGACGACGAAGCCGACGTGCCGATCCAGCAGGGTGACCATCAGCCGAGCCCGAGTTCCTTCGCAGCGCGGGCGTGGTCGGAGTTGTGTTTGAGCACGACGCCGAGCGTGCCGGCGATGGCGGCCTCGTCGAGGTCGTCGATTCCCAGCACCAGCAGCGTGCGGGCCCAGTCGATCGTCTCGGCCACCGACGGCAATTTCTTCAGCTCCAGCGAACGTAGCGTCGCGGCCGTGCGCACGATCTGATCGGCGAGGGCGGCCTCGATCTCAGGCACCTGCGTGACGATGATCTCGCGTTCACGCTCGGGGGTCGGGTAGTCGAGGTAGAGATACAGGCAACGGCGTTTGAGCGCCTCGGACAGTTCGCGGGTGGCGTTCGATGTCACGACCACGAAGGGACGGCGGATCGCGGTGACGGTGCCGAGCTCAGGGATCGTCACCTGAAACTCCGACAGCACCTCGAGCAGCAGCGCCTCGACCTCGATGTCGGTCTTGTCGGCCTCGTCGATGAGCAGCACGGTCGGGTCCTCGCGGCGGATCGCCGACAGCAGGGGGCGCGTCAGCAGGAACTCATCGGTGAAGATGTCGTCGTGCGTCTGCTCCCACGTTGTGCCGGCGGTGTCGCCTGCGACGCTCGCCTGGATCCGCAACAGCTGCTTGCGGTAGTTCCACTCGTAGAGCGCGCGCGCCTCGTCCAACCCCTCGTAGCACTGCAGGCGGATCAGCTCGGCGCCGGTCGCGTCGGCTACGGCACGCGCCAGTTGCGTCTTGCCGACCCCGGCCGGTCCCTCCACCAGCAGCGGTCGTTCGAGGCTGGCGGCGAGGTAGACCGTCGTGGCCGTGGCTGTGTCGGCGAGATATCCGACCCGGGCGAGGGCGGACACGACGTCGGCCGGTGAGCTGAACACCGCTCCATCCTGCACCGCGACGTACGGTGAACCGATGCTGGCCCGGATGCTCGCCGCCTGCGTACTGATCTCGCTTGCGCTGACCGGGTGCGGCGGGAACGCTGCGAGGCCGAACACGGCCGACCGCGCCTTTCTGCAACGCATGATCCCCCACCACGAGCGCGCGATCGAGGTCGCTCGCATCGGCGAGCGTTCGGCGTTCGACCCGCGCGTCCGGGCGTTCGCGGCCCGGATCGTGCGCGAGCAGACACCCGAGCTCGCAACCATGCAGAAGGCGGCGCGTGGCCTCCGTCTCGATCTGCGCCGCGGCGCGATGACGGCCGATCATCGCATCGACGACGCCCAGCTCGCGTCGCTTCGCCGGCTCACCGGTCGCGTCTTCGACCAGCAATTCCTGCGTCTGCATATCGGCAGCGAGGGTGGTGCCGCGGTGATGGCGCGCCCGAGGTGAGGAGCGGCGCGGACGCCGATCTGGTGAAGCTGGCGAAGTCGATCGCGTCCGCGCCGTCCACCCAGATCCCCGAGCTCCGACGCCTGCTCGCGGCCCTCACCTGATCGTGTCTGCCGTGGCATCACACTGTTGATGCTGTGATGTCATGGCGCTCATGCTGGTTTCACTCGCCTGAGACGATCTTGATAGTCGTCGCCGGCCATGACCGCCGAGCACCACCAAAGAATCAGCCATCGAGGCCGATGAACCGGCTCACCGCGTACGACGCCGGGTTGTCCAGGAACGCTCCCGACGTGATCTCGGCTGCGTCGAGGTAGTCGAACAGCAGCGCGCAGACGGGCTGCCGCATAGCGGTGCCGATGCCGTTGCCCTGGTGCGCACGACCGAGCCACGAGCCCGTATCGCCCGTCCGCGTGGTCAGGTAGTTTGTCGTCCCGCAACCCTGCGTCCCCACGATCTCGCCATCGCATCGGACGACGAGGTCGAATAGCCACCGCTCCGGCGTGAACGGCGGGTGTATCTCTTCGATCGTGGTCACCGCGCCAGTCTCCGGAACCCGCTAGACGCGTTTGTCGACCACCATGTGCAACGGCGGGGGCATGACGAGCTCGCCCTCGACCTCGGGGCAGGAGGCTCCGAAGTGCAGAACGATCCCCCGTGCCGCCGGCGGCCTGGTCGAGCGTCAGTAACCCAGTTCGTGCAGCCGCTCGTCGTCGATACCGAAGTGGTGCCCGACCTCGTGCACGACCGTTCTACGGACCTCGTCGACCACCGCCTGCTCGCTGTCGCACGCGGCCAGCGTCGCGAGCCGGAAGATCGTGATCTGGTCGGGCAGCGCAGAGTACTCGGTGCTCCGCTGCGTCAGCGGAATGCCTTCGTAGAGACCGAACAGGTGCGGATCGTCGCCGTCTTCGACCTGGACGACGACGTTGCGCATGAGCCGCGCCAGGTGCGATGGCACCGTGTCGAGAGCTTCGCCCACCATCTCCTCGAACCGCGCGCGGTCGACCCGGAGCGGCATCAGAACCCGCGGACGCGCCGGATGTCGATCCGCACCGCGATCGGATACTCCTCGGCGAAATGCTCGACGCTGCCGCAGACCGCAGCCATCCCCTGCGCGTACTTCGCAAGGTAGCCGACGTTCTCGTGCGGCGAAGGCTGGTCGGGTACGAGGTGTGCCGTACCGACCAGCACGACGACGTCTCCGCCGCTCTGATCGGCTTGAAAGTGCAGCGCGACGTCCGGGCGGGCGTCGATGTGGCGCAGCCGGTAGGCATCCGAACGGTTATAGACGAGCGCGGAATCGCCGCCGTCCCAGAGGAACCACACCGGGTTGGGCTGCGGCGTTCCGTCCGCGCCGACCGTGACCAGCCAAGCGAGTTGCTCCTCGCGCAGCCGGCGCCGTGCTCGTTCGCCGAACTCGCTGTCGGCGAACACGGTCATGACGCGCACGCCGGACAGATGCCAAAGAGTTCAACGGTGTGGTCGACGTCGGCGTAGCGGTGCTTGCTCGCGACGTCGCCAGCCCATCGCTCGACGGCCCGACCCTCGATCTCGACGGTGCGCCCGCACCGGCGGCAGACCAGATGATGGTGGTGCCCGCTGCCCGGATCGCCGCAGTAGCGGTACGTGGCCTCACCCTCGGGGGTGTGGATGACGTCGACGACGCCGTCGTCGACGAACGCCTGTAGGTGCCGGTAGACCGTCGACAGCCCGACGGTCTCCCCGTTCGTCCGCAACACCGCATAGACGTCCTGAGCACTGCGGAAGCCGCCGGTCGTGCGCAGTGCGTGCCGGACGGTCTCCCCCTGGCGCGTCGCTCGCTGTCTTGCCGGGCTCATCACGAAAGCGTATCTGGTAATCGTTACCAAGAGGACGGAATCGCCATTTCGGTTCTCTGTGGACACGCCTGCTTACCGACTCCGGCGCCAAGCTGGTCCCCGTGCTACTTGCCCTGACAGCGTGGAGTGACCGATGGGGTCGCCCCCGAAGCTGACCACGCATGCGATTTCGCCACAACCGTTGGGGACACCGCAGCATCCCCACCGTCACCTGCTCGGCATGCGGGGGATATCGGTGTGTCGTAAGACGTCGAGCGCCCAGCTCGCCTCGCCGGGTGATCGGCTTCCGTGGGCGCGACGAACCCCGCGTGCGACCGCTTCGGGCAACGGTCCTTCGGCCGGTATCGGCGCGACGGCGATGCGCAGGAACTCGCGCAGGACGGCCGGGTCGGTGTCCAGACCGTCGGCCAGCACCGCATCGCCCATGCACCGGAAGGCGGGTCACCTCTGGGTCGTCCGGGGGCAGGAGGAACGGTGGTTCGATCAGCGTCAGCGATCGAACCTGCGCGGGTTGGCGCGTGGCTGCGGGGACGGCACCCAAGGCGCCATAAGCGTGCGCGACGATGTGCGTGCGGTCGTCAAGCAGCCCCGCAAGGTCCTCGGCGTCGAGGTCGAAGTCCTGGCGCCCCCACCACCAAGGGATGGCAGCCGTCGCCGCCCCAAGGACCGACGACGGCGACAGATGCCCGCCAGCCGAACAGCTTGCGGCGACGGTTCTCGACGCACACGGATCAGCCCGACAGCGCCGATCAGCTTCTCGTAGGCGGATCGGTTGACGGGCATGTTGGGGGGGTCGGCACACGCACCTACGCGCACACCGTCAGCCGACGTGCTCGAACAGGGACACGATGATCCCTTCGGGCCCACGTACGTAGGCCATCCGCACGCTGTTCTCGTACTCGCCGACGCCGCCGACGAGCCCGTACCCGTCGGTGGCCAACTCATCGACGACCGCGTCGAGGTTGCCGACCTCAAATGACACGTTGCGCAGGCCGAGCTCGTTGGCCATCGCTGTGGGCGATCCGGGCACGTGGTCGGGCGTGACGAAGCGAGCGAGCTCCAGCCGGGCCCCTCCGCTGGGCGGCCACAGCATTGCGATCTCACAATGCGCGCCCGGTATACCGCAGACGGTCTCTACGAATTCGCCCTCCACGGATCCGGTGCCCTCGACCTCGAGTCCCAGTCCGACGAAAAACGCCGTGACCGACGCGAGGTCCGCGACTGTGATGCCGATATGGTCGAAACGTTGTATGTGTGCCATGGAAACAATCCTCCAATAGGTGTCTGCCGATTCGATGCTGAGACGGAGTCCGGCCTGGGATCTCGACAGGTTCCTTCCGCGAAGCTGCGGTCAAACCACACTTCACTAGGTCATCGGCCGTCGGGATGGCGTCTCGATCGCTGTTCTACGACTGGGTTAGTCGTAGATGACGGCGAGCCCTTTTCGCCTGAGGTCGGCGACGCGATCCTTCATCGCTCGCACCTGCTCGCTGGTGTGGCCCGTCCAACCCGTGAGTTCACCGACGACGCGGACAGCCTCGCGGGTGCGATACGAGCGAGTCGGATTTCCCGGAAACTTCTTATCGGTGACGTTTGGGTCGTCCTCAAGGACGCCGGTCGGCTCAACGATGTAGATACGACCGGGGCCGTCGCCGACTGCCAGCTCGGCACCCCAGGTCGCGGCGTCGAGGGTCTCGGTCACGTAGACGTGGTGCATGAGCCGCCCTGGCTCGAAGTTCGAGAGGTGGCCAGACACCAAGTGATCACCGACCGTGAGGTGCGCCTTCGTCCCGTGCAGTAAGGCGCCTGATTCGTGGACCTCAAAGAGTGTCGGCCTATTCGTCAAGTTATGTCCTCCGCAGGGATGGCTACGGCATGAGACCGGTCCGAGGCCGATGACCTTAAGCCGAAACCACCGAGCTCATGAGACTCGCCCAACTCTGCTAAAAATGGAGGCGGCGAGGTCGTTGCTCGTGCGCCCGTTCCTGGCCCCGGCCATCGCTCGCGCACCAAGTGAACATGCGAGGTACATCGGGGGGACCATCCCGATAGCCGACAAGCGGGACGACCGCTTGGCGTGAGGCTTGTCCATGCCTGGCAAGTATGAGGGTTGCATGCATTGCAGCTAGGCGCATATTCTTGAATGATGTCTCTCGTCCAAGTACGCGAAGTTCCTGAATCCACGCTGCGAGCTCTGAAGGCTCTGGCTGCTGAGCGTGGGCTTACGCTGAGCGCCTACTTGCGTGACGAATTGGATCGGATCGCTTGCCGCCCGACGAACGCACAGATCGTCGAACGGCTCGCTCGGCGCAACCGCCACGGAGGTCCGAACGTTGCCGAGACGGTGGCTGAGATCCGCAGGACGCGCGAAGCGTCGTGATCGTCATCGAGTCGTCGGCGATGGTTGACGCACTCGTCGACGATCCTGCGAACCCGCAGCTGCTCGCTCTCATGGCCGACAGCGACCTCCATGCGCCGTCGTTGCTCGACTACGAGGTGGCCAGTGCTCTGCGAGGTCATGCCCTCGGCGGAAAGCTCGGTAACGAGCAACTCGAGGATGCAGCGCAGGACTTCTCCGATCTGCGAATTGAGCGGTACCCGCTGTCGACGATGATTCGCGACGTGCTGGCGCTGCGGGACAACTTCACCGTGTACGACGCCGCCTATGTGGTGCTGGCCCAGGCGCTCGATCTTCCGCTCGTCACTGCCGACCAGAAGATGGCCGAAGCCCGCCGACTTGGCGTTGATGTGCGCGTATTCCGCCCGTCCCAGTAGACGGTCCTTGGGTTCTCGCGAATCATGCGTCGTCGCCTCGGTGTGGCAGGGTTCCAACGGTGCCTGAGCTGGAACGGCTGCGTCGCGATCACGGCCCAACGGTGCTGGCTTTCGAACTGGAGAACCGCGCCTACTTTGCTGCGTCGATTTCCGACCGAGGCGACGAGTACTTCGCTCGCTTCGACGAGAACTTCGACCGTGTGCTGGCCGAGCAAGAAGCAGGCACCTGCGCGTTCTACGTCCTCGTCGACGACGACGGCGCGGTGCTCGGCCGGTTCAATCTTTATGACATCGAGGGCGTCGGCGCGAGCGTCGGTTACCGGGTCGGACAGCTGACCGCCGGCCGAGGCGTCGCGACCGCGACTGTCCACGCACTCTGCAAAGAGGCGGCACGTCTCGGGCTGCGTACCCTCGCCGCAGCCACGTCCCACCAGAACGTCGCTTCGCGAAGGGTGTTGCTCAAGGCAGGATTCCTCCCGGACGGGCCGGCCGATCCCTCCGAACTCGGCGGCAGGCAGGGCAGCCGGGTTCGGCGCGACCTGACCGGCGACTGACCCTCTCAGACGCGTGTTGCGTTCCCGCTGCGGAACGATCTTGGCGAAGACTTGGCGTCATGCTAGAAACCATCCGTGGGATACGACGTCGTTCGGGTCGTCGCGTACGACCCATCGTGGGCGACGATGGGTGAGCAGGCAATCGCTGAGGTGCGTGCGGCGCTTCGAGACGTGGTCGCGTGCGTCGAACACATTGGGAGCACCGCGGTGCCGGGCCTGGCCGCCAAACCGATCATTGATGTCATGGCCAGCACGGCACGACTCGATGACGTGGCTCGACGCGCGCCCGCACTTGCCGCAATCGACTTCCAACCGCGTGACAGCGGCATGCCGGGCCGGCTGCTGTTCGTTCGTGCTGCCGGCGCGGTCCGAATCCATCACCTGCACATCGTGACTACCACCGGCTGGGAAACACGGAATCAGCGGCTGTTTCGCGACTACCTCCGTACCCATCCGGCTGCCGTGCAGCGGTACGCAAGTCTCAAGCTGCAGTTGGCCGCCGGTCGGGCCACTTCGGTGCAGTACACGGAAGCCAAGACCGCCTTGATTCAGGAGCTCACCGACGCCGCGCGCCGTGAGCGCGGCCTGCAGGCTGGTCCAGTGTGGGAATAGCTGCCGGGTGGAGGAACGTCTGCACCACGACGTCCCGCTCCGCTGGCGACTGACTCGCTCGAGGGATCAAGGTCGCGGGTAGACCGTCACATGGCCGGGCGGTTGCCCGGCCACGGGTTCGCCGGACGGGCCAGTGCGCCGTTGCGCAGGCGGAACGATGCTTGCGGCGACGATTCCGATTCCTCGACCGAGGTGATCCTTGTGTCATTTGAGGAACGTCCTACGCGTCCGCGGCAGAGCGACGGTCCTTCAGCGGTCAACCGCGCGGGCCCGGGAGATCCCGATCTGCGTATGCCCCGCCCGCGATTAAGCCCGGTGAAGGTGCACAAACGGAGCGGCGTTGTTCAGGGAACTGAACGCGCTACCGGGACTGATGGTTCTCTTGTTACCGGCACCCCATACCCGGGGAAAACCTGACCGACCCACGCACCCGGCCTTACCAGACCGGTTCTGAAAGCGGCGGCGCGCCGTATTCCCAAAACCGGCGGTCAGACGTATTCGCAAGACCGGCGGTCAGGCGTATTCGCTGACCGATGAGCAGGCGCACACCAGATGCCGGTCGCCGAACGCGCCGTCGATCCGGCGCACCGGCGGCCAGTACTTGGACCGAGGGTCTACACCCGTCGGAAACGCCGCGACGTCCCGCGAGTACGGGTGATCCCAGGCCGCAGCCAGGCACCGCGCGGTGTGCGGGGCGTTGCGCAGTGGGTTGTCCACGCCCGGGAACTCCCCCGCGCCCACTTGGTCGATCTCGGCCTTGATCGCGATCATCGCGTCGACGAAGCGGTCGAGTTCGGGCAGGTCTTCGGATTCGGTCGGTTCCACCATCAGCGTGCCCGCCACCGGAAAGGACATGGTCGGGGCGTGGAAGCCGTAGTCGATGAGTCGTTTCGCGACGTCGTCGACGGTGACACCCGTCTGCCTGGTGATCCCGCGCAGGTCGAGGATGCACTCATGGGCCACGAGTCCGTCACCGCCCGAGTACAGGACCGGGAAGTGGTCTTCTAGCCGCTTCGCGACGTAGTTGGCGGCCAGGATCGCCGCGCCGGTGGCCGCGGTGAGGCCGTCCGGACCCATCAGGCGGAGGTAGGCCCAGGTGATCGGCAGGATCCCCGCCGAGCCCCACGGCGCGGCCGAGATCGTTCCCGCGCCACCGGCGGGTCCCGCGTCGGGCTGCATCGGGTGGTTGGGCAGGTAGCCGGCCAGGTGCGCGCGGACGGCAACCGGCCCGACGCCCGGGCCGCCCCCACCGTGCGGGATGCAGAAGGTCTTGTGCAAGTTCAGGTGCGAGACGTCGGCCCCGAACTTGCCCGGCCGCGCCAGGCCCACCATCGCGTTCAGGTTCGCGCCGTCGACGTAGACCTGGCCGCCGGCGTCGTGGACGAGCGCGCACACCTCGCCGATGTGCTCCTCGAACACGCCGTGGGTGGACGGATACGTGACCATGATCGCGGCCAGCCGGTCGGCGTGTTGCGCGATCTTCGCCTTCAGGTCATCGAGATCGATCTCGCCCTGCTCGCCGCCGGTCCGCACCACGACGACCCGCAGCCCGGCCATGACCGCGCTCGCGGCGTTCGTGCCGTGGGCCGAGGCCGGGATCAAGCAGATGTCGCGCTCGGTGTGACCGTTCGCCCGGTGGTACTGGTGGATCGCCAGCAGCCCCGCGAACTCGCCCTGGGAGCCGGCGTTCGGCTGCAGCGAGATCGCGTCGTAACCGGTGATTTCGCATAACCAGCTCTGCAGGTCGGCGAACAACTGCGCGTAACCGTCGAACTGTCCGACGGGCGCGAACGGGTGGACGTCGGCGAACCCCGGGTTGCTCACCGGCTCCATCTCGGTCGTCGCGTTGAGCTTCATGGTGCACGAGCCCAGCGGGATCATGCCGCGGTCGAGGGCGAAGTCGCGATCGGCAAGGCGACGCAGGTAGCGCAGCATCGACGTCTCGGAATGATGTGCGTGAAAGACCGGGTGGGTCAGGAAGTTCGAGGTTCGTGTCGGCGCCTCGACCTCGAGCGCATCGTCCCGGTAGGTGACGCCACGGATACCGTGCTCGACGCCGAAGGCGGCCCAGACCATGGCGACGTTCTCGCGGGTGGTGAGCTCGTCGCAGGCGATGCCGACCCTGTCGCCGTCGACGAGGCGCAGGTTGATGCCGCCCGCGCGGGCTGCGGCGACGATCGCGACCGCGCGCCCCGGGACCGTGACCGTGACCGTGTCGAAGAACGCTGCGTCCTGGACGTCCACGCCGCCGTCACGCAGGCCCGCGGCGAGGATCGCGGCCAGCCGGTGGACCCGGCGTGCGATGGCGCGCAGTCCGTCCGGGCCGTGGTAGACGGCGTACATCGAGGCCATCACGGCCAGCAGCACCTGCGCGGTGCAGATGTTGGACGTCGCCTTCTCCCGGCGGATGTGCTGTTCGCGAGTCTGCAGCGCGAGACGCAGCGCCGGTTGGCCTTCGGCGTCAACCGAGACGCCGACGAGGCGCCCCGGCAACTGACGTTCCAGACCGGTGCGCACCGCCAGATACCCCGCGTGCGGACCGCCGAAGCCGAGCGGGACACCGAAGCGTTGAGTGGTGCCGACGGCGATATCGGCACCGGCCTCGCCCGGCGGGGTGATCAGCGTCAGCGCGAGCAGATCGGCCGCGGCGACCAGCAGCGCACCGCGCTCGTGCGCTGCGTCGGCCAGCGGCGCGAGGTCGCGGATCGCGCCGGATGCGCCCGGGTACTGCACGAGGACGCCGAACACGTCCCCGGCCGGCAGCGGAGTCGACAGATCGTGGACGGCGACGACGAGCCCCAGCGGTTCGGCGCGGGTGCGCACGACCTCGAGCGTTTGCGGCAGCACGTCCGCGTCGACGACGAAGGTGTTTCCCGACTTGGTCGCGCGGTGGGCCAAGGCGAGTGCTTCGGCCGCGGCGGTCGCCTCGTCCAGGACGGACGCACCGGCCACCGGCAGACCTGTGAGGTCCTCGACCACGGTCTGGAAGTTCAGCAACGCCTCGAGCCGGCCCTGGCTGATCTCGGGCTGGTAAGGCGTGTAGGCGGTGTACCAGGCGGGATTCTCGAGCACGTTGCGACGGATCACGGGCGGGGTGATCGTGCCGTGATACCCCAGTCCGATCATCGAGGTCAGCACCTGGTTACGGGCGGCCAGCGCGCGGAGTTCGGCCGCGACCTCGGTCTCGGACGCCGCGGCCGGCAGCGCCAACGTCAACTTCTCGCGGATGGCCGCCGGGACGGCATCGCCGAGCAGATCGTCGAGTGAGGTGTAGCCCAGGGTGTCGAGCATGCGCTGCTCATCGTTCGTCGCGCCGATGTGCCGAGCCGCGAAGCGGTCGGCGTACTCCAGGTCGCGCAGGGTGTCGCCGCCGGTCTCAGTGCTGGACTCGCTGCTCGGTTCGCTCATGTGCGCTCCGCTGGGTTCGGGCCGACGCGCCACGCGTGCTGCGTGACTGCGTCCCCGTCTGTCGGGCGGAGCCCTCCAGAGTGGCCTGCGCCGCGCGGTCCTGGTGCCTGAGAGGTTCCGGGGATGTTGCCCCTTCGGCGCTGCAGTCCATCGTCGTCGATGCCCTGCAGCTCTCCCGCGTGGTGTTGTCAGCCGCGATCAACGCTACCAGTCGTCAGGCGGTGGCCGAGCGCTGCTGGCGGCGGCGCGACAACTCGTCCTGCGGACCGGTCGCGGTCTCGTCGAGGTCGGTGACGGTAGCCCGCTCGCTGGGCAGGTGCTCGAGCGTTCCTCGAAGCTCGCGCAACGCCCCGCTCACAGCGATGCCGAAGACGCCTTGACCGCCTTGCAACAGGTCGACGACTTCCTCCGAGGACGTGCATTCGTACACGGTCGTGCCGTCGGAGAGCAGGGTGACCTGGGCGAGGTCGGCCACGCCGCGCAGCCGCAGCGTCTCAACCGCGACGCGGATGTTGTGAAGGGATACGCCGGCGTCGAGCAGCCGCTTGACCACCTTCAGAACGAGAATGTCCTTGAACGAGTAGAGCCGCTGGGTGCCGGAGCCCGAGGCCGTCCGGATCGTCGGCACGACCAGGGACGTACGGGCCCAATAGTCGAGTTGGCGGTAGGTGATCCCCGCGGCCGAGCACGCGGTCGGCCCCCGGTAACCGACCAGACCGGCGTCGTCACCGCTGAGCGCGACCGGGGCCGACGGATCGGCGAACAGGGATTCCTGCACCGGCTGCTCGTCCATCGTCCTACCTTCTCCGGTGACTGACGCCGTCGACGTGCCACTGCCGCGCCGCCAGCACCTACAGACGCACCAGCGAATTCCATGGTGGTGATTCGCTGAACCTGACGGTAGGTCGGCGGGCCGAGTCGGTCAACGCGACGCGCCGCAATCGGTAACCCTCACGTACAGCTCGACCCCTGCAGCCGAAGGCGCTCAACCACCGGAGGCGAAATCCTCCGGCGAGATCGTGTCGAGGAACTCGCGGAACTTCTCGACCTCGTCCTCTTGCTCGTCCGGGATTTCGATGCCGGCCGCATCGAGCACAGCGTCCGAGCCGAGGATCGCGACGTCTGCGCGCAACGCCAGCGCGATCGCGTCCGACGGCCGGGCGCTCACGGTCACCCCGCCGCTGAACCGCAGTTCGGCGTAGTAGACGTCGTCGCGCATCTCGGTGATGTGCACGGCCTCCAGCCGGACACCGAGCGCCTTGACGACATCGCGGAGCAGGTCGTGGGTCAGTGGGCGCGCGGTCTGTACACCCTGTTGCTGGAAGGCGATGGCCGACGCTTCGACCGCACCGATCCAGATCGGCAGATAGCGCACGCCGTCCTCTTCGCGCAGCAGGACGACCGGCTGATTCGCGGGCAATTCGACCCGAACGCCGACGACTCGCATCGGATGCACGATCCGGACCTCCCTGCCTTGCGCGCTTGCGCGACGTCCCCGACGCTACACGCTGCAAACCACCCCGGAGCAGACCGTCAGGAACCGCCGATGACCTCACGCAGCCCGATCTGGACGAGGGCGGCATGCAGTCGAACCGACAGCGCAGCCAACTCGCGCACCGTCTCCTCGGCACGGGCCTTGGCCTCGCCGCCGCGCCGGCTGCCCGTCGGGCCGACGACCTGCGCGAACAGCCCCACCTCACGTTCGGCGGCCGTCCGGAACGCGCGCAGGTGCCGACCTTCCAGACCGAAGTGGGCGAGTTCAGAGACGATCTTGGCCACCGACAACGCGTCGTCGTCGTAGTGCCCACCGGGTTTGACCGCGATGAGGCCAAACTGCTCGAGTTCGCCGAGCTGCTCCCGGCGCAGCCCGGCGGCGTTGAGCAGTTCCTCCTTCGACAGCCGCATCGCCGCCGGCGCCGGACGGAAGTGTTCGGCGGTCGGCGCGTTGTCCTGGATCGCAGCCACGGCGACGTGGGACGGCCGCGGGCTCTCGGGCGAGGTTCCCGGCGGCACGAGGCCGCGGTCGATCGCGTCGAGCTGGTCCTTGATGACTCGCAGGGGCAGGTAGTGATCGCGCTGCTGGGAGAGCACGTAGCGCAGCCGGGCGACGTCGCCGCCCGAGAACTTCCGATACCCCGACGGCGTGCGCTCGGGCTGCACAAGGCCTTCGGTCTCGAGGAAGCGGATCTTGCTGATCGTCAGATCGGGGAACTCGACCTTCAGATGGGCGAGTACGTCACCGATGGTGAGCGTGGCGGACGATGCGTTGCCCGCAACTGCGCCCAACGGCGTCATACGGTCCCCTCCTGAAATGCTGATCTGGACAACTGGGCGATCGTCAGGCCTTACCGGCACCTACGCCGGTCCGTACTGCAGCGGTGAGGTAGACGAGGCGGAACTTGCCGATCTGGACCTCGTCGCCGCCCGAGAGCGGGGCTGCGTCGATGCGCTCGCGGTTGACGTAGGTGCCGTTGAGCGAGCCGACGTCGTGCACGGTGTAGCCGCTGCCTTCGCGGCGGAACTCGGCGTGACGGCGCGACACCGTCACATCGTCTAGGAAGATGTCGCTGTCCGGGTGCCGACCCGCCGACGTGACATCCTGATCGAGCAGAAATCGGCTGCCGGCGTTGGGGCCGCGTTTCACGACGAGCAGGGCCGAGCCCGGCGTCAGGGCGTCGACTGCGCCCTGGTGGGCTTCGGCGGAGAACTCGGAGTCGGTGTCCGAGATCGACCCGGTGTTCGCATTGATCGTCGTCGTCACGTCGGCGCCGCCGGACGCCGCGACGGGAAGGGCCGCGCCGCAGTTGGCGCAGAAATGACTACTCGGCTGATTCTCGGTGCCACAAGCGGTACAGAACACGCGCGTCCACCCTTCGTGTCGGTTACGGTCGATCGCGGGGAACGCCGTCGCAACATGTGCGGTTTCGGTCGGTGAGCCCGAGCCTAGGGCGGGCCCGTGGGGAGGGTCAATCGAGCTGCTCAGCCTGCCAACGTGCCGTATGCGGCGGCATCGAGCAGCTCACCCAGTTCATCGCCCTCCGATGCTTCGATCTCGAGGATCCAACCGCCGCCGTACGGTTCGGAATTGATCAGCTCGGGCTGGTCGTCGAGTGCCTCATTGCGAGCCGTTACCGTCCCGGTGAGCGGAGCGTAGACGTCCGAGACGCTCTTGGTCGACTCGATCTCGCCGACCGCGGCGCCCTTCTCTATGGTGGCGCCAACGTCGGGCAGGGACACGTACACGACGTCACCCAGCGCCTGCTGGGCGAAATCGGTGATGCCGACGCGGACTGCCTTCGACCCGTCCCCGATGCGCACCCATTCGTGCTCGGCGGTGTACTTCAGCTCTTCGGGGACATCGGACATGCGCAGTGCCTCCTCGTCATACCGGGTGGGGCTCGTCTTACCGGGTCGGGCGTCGTACCGGCGACTGGTGCTTGCGAACGCGACTGACCCTACCCATCGACGACGACGGGCCACCCGCGGACCCGGGCACCTCCGAGCGTCATCGAGGTTTCGCGTGGAGGTCCTTCGGCAGCTGCCGCGTGACCCGGATGGTCACCCGTTGTTCGGTGACGGTCAGCTGCCCGCCGACGGAACGTACGGTCGCGGCGATTCCGCCCGGGATGTTCAGCGCAGTGTCGAGCGTCTTGGCATCGCCGATGGCGGTTACCCGGTATGGCGCGGTCAGGGTCATACCGTCGATCCCGACCGATCCGCCGCCGCCGGCGAACGAGGTACTCGTGCTGACCCGCACGCTACCGAACTGGATCGCTTCCGCCCCGGCGCCGCGGAGTTCCTCGACGATGTCGAGCAAGTCCTCGCCCCCCAGCATCGCCTTCGGGTCGGTGACGGTGACGCTCACACCCGGGCCGATGGCTGGGAGCGTGCCGAGCAGGATTCCGAGAGCGTCGCTCTCTTGTTGCGCCTGCTGGCGTGCGGCGACGGAGCGATCACCGCTGTCCCGCAGGCGCCGAAGCGTGTCCTCCAGTTGCGAAATCTGCACCCGCAGCCGGTCCGCGCGCGCATTCTGGTTGTCCAGGATGCCTATCAGATCGTCCTCTCGCAGTCCCTGCAGGCTGTCTCGGGACGAGTTCGCCCGGACTTGCACCACGATGGCGAACCCGAGCAGCAACGTCAGCACACCGATCACGGCGGCCGACGTGTGCCGCCCGGAAAGGCGCCGCATCGGGGGGTGGTTGGCCACCCGAGGCGGTGAGCCGTCCGTGGTGTCGGTGGTCGCGTCCCGCGCCGGATCGGACGCTTCGTCGTCGGGCATTGCTTACGCCCGGAACAGATGTCGGCGGATGGCCGCAGCATTGCCGAAGATCCGGATGCCGAGGACGACGACGACTGCGGTCGACAGCTGGCCGCCGACACCGAGCTTGTCTCCCAGGAACACGATTAGGGCCGCCACGAGCACGTTGGAGATGAACGAGACGACGAAGACCTTGGCGTCGAAAATGCCGTCCAGACGGGCTCGGACACCGCCGAAGACGGCGTCGAGCGCGGCGACGACGGCAATAGGCAGGTAGGGCTCGAGCGACGAGGGCACCGTAGGCCGGAAGATCAGGCCGAGGATGATCCCGGCGACGAGAGCGAGCGCGGCGATCATCGGGTCCCCGACTTCGTCGGAGACGGCGCGGGGGTGGCGAACCGGGGCGTCACCGGACCACTCGCGGGGAGATCGAGGCGGCTGCGACCCTCGAAGCTGAAGCCGATGTGGTCAGTACCTGCGAGCGTCTGATAACGGCTTGCAGCCGCGCTCTGCGCGAACGAGGTCGAGAGCAGGTCGGCGTCTCCGATCGCCTCGATGCGGTACGGCGAGGTGATCGGCTGAAAGTCGACCAGCACCGCCTGGCCGGCGAACCGGATCGCGCTGGTGGGGGTGAGCCTGATGCCGTTCACCGCGATCGCCTCGGCGCCGTCGTGCCAGAGTTCATTGACCACACTTCGCACATCACGGTCGCTGAGGATATTGGTGTCCGTGATCGGTACCGATCCGGCACGCCCGGCGACCGTCGACGAGCTCGGGGCTGGTGGCTCGCGCAGGGTCACGACGAGCCCGGGGCCGTATACCGCGAGCTGACCTGCCACCGACCTGGCCTGCTTCAGGCCGCGCGCCAAGGCGCCCGCCGGCGGGAGCACCTTGGCCTGCTCGGACGCCAACTCCTTCTCTACGCGGCCCAGCTCACCGGCCAGCTTGTCGGCGCCGTCCTGGGCGGTGCGTACCCGATCGACGAGACGGTCGTGCACCCGTTGCGCCTCGGGTGCTCCGCGGTTCGTGTAGGTGTAGGCGACCACGAGCAGGAATCCGATCAGCAGGGCACCGGCGGCGGCGATGGGTCGGTCGAATCGGTGCCGGTTCGGGCGCGAGCCGCGCCGGCGCGCCGCGGCCGCGTAGCCGGGGTCGAGGGGGTTTCCGACGAGATCCAGCAGCAGCCGGGCCGAGACGAGGCTGCGCTCGTCTGGTGCGTCGGCCGCCCGGCGCGGAGCCGTCACGTCGGCGCGGGCTCGTGCACCGGGTTGCGGATCAACCCGGTCACCTGGTGCAGGTACACCGCTCCGGCCCAAATGTAGAGCGCCGTGCCCCACACGGTGAACCCCCAGGCGAGTGACCGAGCGAGGTAGGCCAGCTCGTTGTGGTAGGTCCCGAGCAGCAAGAGCGGGAAGGCGTAGAGCAGGCAGAACGTCGCGGCCTTGCCGAGGTAGTGCACCGCGGGCGGTCCGTAGCCGGCCCGGCGCAGCAGCGGCAGGGCGAGTCCGAGGATGAGATCCCGGCCGACGATGACGATTGCCAGCCAGAGCGGGATGATGTGGCGCAGCACGAGCCCCACGAGCGTGGCCAGGATGTAGAGCCGGTCGGCGAGCGGGTCGAGCAACGCACCGAAGTCGCTCATCTGGTTGAGCTTGCGGGCGAGGACGCCGTCGAGCCAATCGGTGAATCCGGACAGCATGAGGATCAGCAACGCCCACAGATCGGCGTGCGGCCCGAGCAGGAGGTAGAGGAAGATCGGCACGCCGAGCAGTCTGAGCACGCTCAGCGCGTTGGGGACCGTCCACAGCCGATCGGTGCTTCCCGGCGCCGGCAGCCGCGGCGCAGGCGTATCCGTCACGGCATCTCCCCGCGCTCGCACTCCTCGTCGGGACGACAGGATTTGAACCTGCGACCCCCTGACCCCCAGTCAGGTGCGCTACCAAGCTGCGCCACGTCCCGCTCTCATCGAACGCGGTAACTCTAGCCGACGACCGGGCTCGACATCGGCGCGGCGCTCACGCGAAGCGCTATCGCGCGCGCTTCTCCCGTACCCGTACCGAGATCTCGATCGGCGTACCGGCGAAATCGAAGTCCTCTCGCAGCTTGCGCTCGATGAAACGGCGGTAGCCGGCCTCGAGGAACCCGGTCGTGAACAGCACGAAGCGCGGCGGACGGGTGTCGGCCTGGGTCGCGAACAGCACTCGCGGAGCCTTGCCGGCGCGCGGTGGCGGCGGCGTCTGGGCGACCACCTCGGTGAGCCAGGTGTTCAGACGTCCGGTCGGGACGCGACGGTCCCATGAATCCAGCGATGTGTGCAGAGCCCCGGACAGCTTGTCGACCGCGCGCCCGGTCCGAGCCGACACGTTGACTCGCGGCGCCCAGGCCACACGGGCGAGGTCGCGGCCGATCTCCTTCGTCAGCTGGTCGCGGCGGTCGTCGTCGACGAGGTCCCATTTGTTGAAGGCGAGCACGAGTGCGCGGCCGGCCTCGACGACCTCACCGATGACGCGCTGGTCCTGCTCGCTGAGCCGCTCGGAAGCGTCGATCAGTACGACGGCGACCTCGGCCGCCTCGATCGCCGCCGCCGTGCGCAGGCTCGCGTAGTACTCCATGCCGCTGGCTTGATGGACCCGTCGACGCAGCCCGGCCGTGTCGACGAACCGCCACGTATCGCCACCGAGGTCGACGAGGCTGTCCACCGGGTCGATCGTCGTGCCGGCCACCGAATCGACGACCGAACGGTCCTCCCCGCTCAGGCGGTTCAGCAGGCTGGACTTGCCCACGTTCGGCCGGCCCACCAGGGCCACGCGACGCGGTCCGCCGATGAGGTCCACGTCCGCGGGGGCATCGGGCAGTTGGTCGAGCAGGGCGTCGAGCAGGTCACCGCTGCCCCGCCCGTGCAGTCCGCTGACCGGGTACGGCTCACCGAGACCGAGCGACCAGAGCTCCGCGGTATCGGCTTCGAGCCGCTCGTCGTCGACCTTGGTCACAGCCAGGACGACCGGGCGCTGGCCGCGCCGCAGCGTCTTGGCCACCGCGAGATCGGTGTCGGTAGCACCGGTGCGGCCGTCGACCACGAACAGCACCAGGTCGGCGGTCGCGACGGCGCGCTGGGCCTGCGCGGAGACCATCGCCTGCAGGCCCCGGGCGTCGGGTTCCCAGCCGCCGGTGTCGACGAGAGTGAACCTGCGTCCGTTCCACAGCGCGTCGTAGGCGACGCGGTCGCGCGTGACCCCTGGAATGTCCTGCACCACGGCTTCCCGCCGGCCAAGGATGCGGTTCACCAGCGTGGACTTGCCCACGTTCGGCCGGCCTACCACGGCAACGACGGGCGCGACCCGGACGTCGTCGACGTCGGCCTCGAAGCCGGCGCCGTCGTCGCCGTCGGGTATTTCTCCGGTCACGCCACGGCCTTCCGTCGCGGGTCTTCCCGGGCGGTGACGCTGACGAGATCGGCCAAGGTGATGCGGATCTGCTCCGTGACGGCTGCGACGGCGCGCCGGTTCAACGCCCGGTGGTCGGGGTAGCGGTCGACTGCGACCGCGGCACCGAAGACCATGCGCGCGGCCGGTCGTCGCACCGAACGGCGGTGCCTGATCCCGTCCGTCCCATGGCACGCGACGGGCACGACTGCCGCGCCGGAGCGCAGCGCGAGATAGCCGACGCCGGGTTTGACGGTCCGGACCAGACCGTCGCCCCGGCTGCCTTCGGGGAAGATTCCGACGACACCGCCCGCCCGCAGGATCTCCACGCAGAGTCGGATAGCGGCGGCGTCGACGTGCGCCCGCGTGACCGAGACCTGCGCCGCGCTGTGCAGCACCGGCGCGATGGGCGGCGTGAACGCCTCGATCTTGACCAGAAAGTTCACCGGTCGCTCGAGCAGGCCGAACAGAAGCAGCCCGTCCAGCGCGGAGCGGTGATTGACGGCGATGACCACCGGACCGTCGGCGGGGACATTCGTCAGGCCGACCGTCTCGAGACGTCCGAGAGTGCGCGCGATGCCGCGAGCCAGTGCCTGTCGCCGACGTAAGGGGCCCGACCCGTTCACACGGTCGGGCAGCAAAGGTGCGTACATCAGCGTTCGGCGTCCGCGGTCAGTCCGGCCAGCCGTTCGACGACCTCGTCGATGTCCAGTTCGGTGGTGTCGACCTCGATCGCGTCGGCCGACCTGGTCAACGGGCTGGCGGCCCGGCTGCTGTCCAAGCCGTCGCGGCGCGCGATGTCGTCGGCCACGGCCTGGACGTCGGAGCCCAGTTCGCCTGCCCGGCGCCGCGCCCGGGCCTCCGGGGTCGCGGTCAGGTAGACCTTCGGAGCGGCGGTCGGCCAGACGACCGAGCCGATGTCGCGACCCTCGACCACGATGCCGCCGTCACCGATCAACTCACGCTGGGCGGCGACCAGGCTTGCCCGCACAGCAGGCACGGCAGATACTGCGCTGACCGCCGCCGTGGTGGCGGCCGATCGGATGTCGGTGTCGACGGGCTCGCCGTCCAGCAACACCGAGACGTTGGTGGGATCGGTCGAGATCTCGATGGCGGCGGCTTCGACGACCTTGGTGATCGCCACGGTGTCGCTGAGATCCACACCGCCGCGCAGGGCAGCCACCGTTGCAGCGCGGTACATCGCGCCGGTGTCGAGGTAGCGGGCCCCGAGTCGGCCTGCCAGCAGGCGGGCGACCGTCGACTTGCCGGTTCCGGAAGGACCGTCGAGGGCGAGGACGCCGGTGAAAGGGGCTGCGGTCACCTGTCGAGGATACGGACGCCCCCACCCCCACGTTACTGCGGCAGGTCCGTGCGCAGAGCGGCGGCGCCACGCAGGTACACGTGCCGGATGTCAGCCCGAGACCGGTCGGTCTCGACGTGCGCCAGCATGCGCAACACGCGGGGCATGGCGCCGGGCACCGCGATCTCGGTCGTGCACAGCAACGGGACGTCGGACAGCCCCATCAGGCGCGCCGCGTAGGCGGGGAACTCCGCGCGCAGGTCCGGGGTGGCGGTGAACACGATGCTGATCAGATCGGCGGGTTCGATCTCGTTGCGCCGGAGCACCTCGGTGACGAGTTCGCACGTGCCCTGCAGGATCTCGTCCCGCCCGTCACGCTCCACCTGGATCGCGCCTCGCACCGCCCGCACCATTCCGCCTCCCAATGCCGCCACTGCGGACCACGCCGCCGGCCCGGAATCCACTGCTGTTCTCGCCTTCCAACGGCAGCTCACCGTAGCGCCGTTGCCTGCCTCTTCCAGCGACGCCTCACCCTAGATGGGGCCCTGTTCGGCGTGGCGGTGCAGTTGCGCCAGTTCCTGGCGCGTCAGCGGCCGGAGCGTGCCGACGCGTTGCCCGCCGAGACGAACCGGGCCGATCCTGGTCCGGACGAGCCGCTCGACCGGATGGCCGACCTCGGCAAGCATCCGGCGCACGATGTGCTTGCGACCCTCGTGCAGGACGATCTCGACGATCGCCCGACCGCCTTCGGCCTGGACGACCTTGAACTCGTCCGCGCGCACCACACCGTCGTCGAGGTCGATGCCTGCCCGGAGCCGCCGCCCGACGTCCTTGGCCAGCGGTCCGGGGACGGTAGCGAGGTAGGTCTTCAGAACGCCGAACGACGGGTGCATGAGCCGGTGGGCGAGATCACCGTCGTTGGTCAGCAGCAGCAGGCCCTCGCTGTCGCTGTCGAGACGGCCGACGTGGAACAACCGCTCGGCTCGCTCGCTCACCAGGTCACCCACCGTGGGCCGGCCGCGGTCATCGCTCATCGCACTCAACACTCCGCGCGGCTTGTTCAGCGCGAGGTAGACGAGATCGTCGCGCACCACGACGCGATCGCCGTCGACGTGGATCACAGCGGTTCGCGGATCGACCCGGGCCCCGAGCACGGCGACCGTGCCGTCGGTCGTCACGCGTCCCTCGGCGATGAGCTCCTCGCACACCCGGCGCGAGCCGACACCCGCGCCGGCCAGCACCTTCTGCAGCCGGATGCCGTCCGTGGACGCGGTCATCGGGGCTCCCTCAAAGCTCATCGGTGCCGATCACATCGTCGAGACCATCGATGTCGGGCAGCAACGGAGCCAACGACGGCAACTCGTCCAGTGACTGCAGGCCCATCTTCTCCAGAAACAGCTCCGTGGTGCGGAATAGGCCTCCACCGGTGTCCGGGTCGCTGCCGACCTCGACGATCAGCCCGCGGGCGAGCAGAGTGCGCACCACCCCGTCGACGTTGACGCCGCGGATCGCGGACACCCGCGCACGGGTGACCGGCTGGCGATAGGCGACGACGGCGAGCGTCTCGAGCGCGGCCTGGGTCAGCCGGCTGCGTTGGCCCTCGCGCAGGAACTGCTCGACGACGTCCGCATGCTCCGAACGGGTGAAGATCCGCACGCCGCCGGCGATCTCGCGAACCTCGATCCCGGCGCTCCGGTCGTCGTAGGACACCCGTAGCGCGTCGATCGCGTCCTGCACTGCATCGATGGTCTGCTCCAGGGACGCCGCCAGGATCGCGACGCTCACCGGCGACTCGACCACAAACAGGACCGCCTCGATCGCGGCCCGTAGGTCGTCGGGGTCGAACAGCCGGACTGCAAGCACCCCGGCCAGTTCTGACGCGTCCTCGTCGGCGACCTCGATCTCGACCGGCGCCTCCAGCGGCCCCTCGGCGGCTGCCCTTCGGTCGGGTACCTGCATGGGCTCCGTCACGCCGTGCTCTTGGCTCGTCACTCAGGAATACTCCTCGTCGGCGGTCGCGTCCGCCGATACGGCCGCCGGGTCGTCCGTCGGTCCCGTCCAGCGCACGCGCAGCTCGGTCAGCGCCTCGGCCTGGTCGAACGCAACCACACTGTCCCGGTAGAGCTCGAGCAGCCCCAGGAACCGGGCCACGACCTCGAGGGTCGACCGGCAGTCGCTGACCAACATGCGGAAGTTCGCGACCCCGCTACGTCGCAACCGGTCGCGCAGGATCTGCATGTGCTCCGCGACACTCACCTTCGGGGCGAGCACGTGATCGGTCATGACCAACGGGACGGGCTTCGGCGCGAGCGCGTCAGCAGCGATCGCGGCGAACTGCTGCGTGCTTGTCCCGATCAACACCTCGGGCAGCAGGTTCGCGAACCTGGCCTCGAGTTCCACCGCGCGTCCGTGCCGGCGGCCTTGGCGACGGTCGAGTTCTTGCAGGTGCGCCGCAGCCAGCTTGTAGGCACGGTACTGCAGCAACCGGGCGAACAGCAGGTCGCGGGACTCGAGCAGAGCGAGGTCTTCGGTGTCCTCGACGTCGGCCGCGGGCAACAGCCGAGCCGCCTTGAGGTCGAGCAATGTCGCCGCCACCACCAGGAACTCGGTGGCCTTGCCGAGATCGTAGGTATCCATGCCGGCGAGGTAGGCGATGAACTCGTCGGTCACCTGCGACAGCGCCACCTCGGTGACGTCCAGCTGGCGCTTGCTGATCAGGTTCAGCAGCAGGTCGAACGGACCCTCGAAGTTCTCGAGCGTGACCCGGAACGCCCCGTCGTCCGCGACCGGCACCGGCTCGCTCGCCAGCTCCTCGATATCGACCGCGTCCTCGGCCGACAATGGCAACACCGACGAATCGAGGTCGCTCATGACCTGCTGATGACTTCTCGCGCCAGATGCCGGTACGCCATCGCGCCCGACGATGACGGTGCCCAGCTCGTGATCGGCTCACCCGCGACCGTCGTCTCCGGGAAGCGGACGGTCCGCGAGATGACGGTGTCGAACACGGTGTCACCGAACGCTTCCAGCACCCGGCTGAACACCTCGCGCCCATGCAGCGTGCGACCGTCGTACATCGTCGCCAAGATTCCATCGACCTTCAGAGCAGGGTTCAGCCGCTGCTGCACCTTCTCGATGGTGTCGATGAGCAGCGCGACGCCGCGCAGACTGAAGAACTCGCACTCGAGCGGGACGATTACGCCGTGCGACGCGGTCAACGCATTCACGGTGAGCAGGCCCAGCGAGGGCTGGCAATCGATCAGGACGTAGTCATAGCGCCCGAGTACCGGCGCTATGGCACGGGCCAGGCTCTGCTCGCGGGCCACCTCGGTGACCAGTTGGATCTCGGCCGCCGACAGGTCGATATTGCTGGGCAACAGGTCCAGCCCGGGGACAGACGTCTTGAGCAGGGTGTCCTCGATGCTGACGCCACGCTCCATGAGCAGGTTGTAGGTGGTCAGATCCAGCTGGTGCGGCTGCACGCCGAGCCCCACCGAGAGTGCGCCCTGCGGATCGAAGTCGACGAGCAGAACCCGCCGCCCTACCTCGGCGAGAGCGGCGCCAAGGTTGATCGCGGACGTCGTCTTGCCGACCCCGCCCTTCTGATTGCACAGCGAAATCACACGGGCCGGGCCGTGCCGCTGCAGGGGCACGGGCTCGGGCAGCTCGCGATGTACGCGGGCCACCACCGGGTCGACGGCCTTCGCTGCCTTCACGCCCTTGGTCGGCTCGACGGCGAACAGCGCGCCTGATTCGGGCTCACCGTCATGCCTCGAGCTCGTCATCTGGCGCGCCTGCCTCCTGCCCGACCCTGCGGTGCCGGGACCTGCCTGTCCGGGTCCACCGACCGGACGCCGACGCTACCCGTATTGCTCATCGATCCTCACCCCGACCGCTCGCTGTGCTAGATCCGCCGGGTACGAGCTGCGCTGGCGCGGCGGGGGACTCGCAGCGCTTGCGCTCATCGTCGCGCGGGCCGCCTTCAGACCGATACGCGACGTCGTCGCGAACGATGCTTTCTTGTCCGCTCCGCGAGCGTTGCTCACCGATCGGCCCGCGCTGCTGCTGCTCTTCCCGCCCGGGGGTGGGAACTCGCGTAAACCTCACGAAGCGTGTCCACCGTGACGAGCGTGTAGATCTGCGTCGTGGTCACCGAGGCGTGCCCGAGCAGTTCCTGCACCACCCGGACGTCCGCGCCGCCTTCCATCAGGTGAGTGGCGAACGAATGCCGCAAGGTGTGCGGCGACAGATCCATGGTGAGACCGGCGCGTTCGGCCGCGGTCCGCAACACCGCCCACGCCGACTGCCGCGAGAGCGGGCCGCCCCGCGAATTCAGGAATATCCGCGAGGTCCCGCGCCCGGCTTCGGTCAGCCGCGGGCGTGCCCGCACGAGATAGTGCGATAACGCCGTCGACGCGAACGAGCCGACCGGAACGCGTCGTTGCTTACCGCCCTTGCCGTTGAGCAGGACAGTGCTGTCCATGAGATCGAGGTCGTCGATGTCGAGACCGACGGCCTCGGAGATCCGCGCTCCGGTGCCGTACAACAGTTCCAGCAGCGCGCGGTCGCGAATCGCCAGCGACGTACCGGCGTAGCCGGCAGCATCCAGCAGACGCTCGACGTCCTCGACGCTGATGGCCTTCGGCAGCCGACGCGGCGGTGCGGCCGGACGGATCTCGCGCGATACGTCCACCTCGACGAGGTTGTCGTGCAACGCGAACTTGTGCAGGCCCCGGACCGCGACGACGGCGCGGGCCGCGGACGACGCCGACAGCGGCGGGTGATCGTCGTCCCCCTCGCGCAGATGGGCCAGAAATCCGCCCACCCGAGTCGCGTCGACATCAGCGATCGAGGCGACGTGCGCCGTGTCAAGGTACTTCAGGTAGCGGTGCAGGTCGCGACGGTACGAGCTCAGCGTGTTCGCCGCCACGCCGCGTTCGACGGCCAGATGATCGAGGTAGGCGCGGACGACCGACACTGGCTCCGTCCGGCTCGACCCCACGGTACGCGCGGTCATGAGCGGCTCACACGTCCTTCGGCCGGGCCGCCCACGGCGCATCGGCGGCGCGAAGATTCCGCCAATCGGTCGCGCGCCCGTGCACCGCGGCCAAGAGCCCGGCGACCGCGATCGAGTTCGTTATCGCGCCGCCGAGAGCCCGGCGAACGGCCTCGGCCAGCGGCTCGCGCACGACCCGCATCGCGGCTTCTTCGTGCTCGCGGACGAAGCCGTCCGCATGAGCCGGGATCAGCCCGCGGGCGAGGAACACCCGAACCGCTTCGTTCGAGATTCCCGGCGACGAATGCAGATCCAGCAAGACGTTCCACCGTGTCGCGCTGAGGTCCGCCTCCTCGACGAGCTCGCGCTTCGCGGCATCGAGCGCATGCTCGCCCGCGACATCCAGAAGCCCGGCCGGCAGTTCGTCGAGTCGGGCCTTCACCGGGTGCCGATACTGGTTGACCAGCACGACCTGGCCGTTGTCGTCCAGCGCCACCACCGCAACCGCGCCGGGGTGCACGATCACCTCGCGGTGAGCGGTCGATCCGTCGATCATGCGCACCTCGTCGCGCCGGACCTGCACGATCCGACCGTCGAACATCATCTGCGAATCGAGGACTTCGTAGTCGTCGAGCTCCCCCATCAGTGAAGTCCCGACACCGATCCGGCAGTCTGTGCCTCGCCCGTCGGGACCGCGTCAGGACGCTCGTCGGGGATCTCGACCGGCAACCGTTCGGCTGCGTTGTAGGCCAGCGCGGCAGCGACGAAGGACCGAAACAGCGGATGCGCGCGCGTCGGTCGGGACTTGAGCTCGGGGTGGGCCTGGGTCGAGACGTAGAAGGGGTGCACCTCGGCGGGCAGTTCGACGAACTCGACCAGCCGGCCGTCCGGGGACTCCCCGGACACCACGAGTCCCGCCTTCTCCAGATCGACCCGGTAACCGTTGTTGACCTCGTAGCGGTGCCGGTGGCGCTCGGAGACCGTCGTGGTCCCGTACGCGCCGGCGACGACCGAGCCCGCGAGGAGGGCGGCCGGATACGCGCCGAGGCGCATCGTTCCGCCGAGATCGGCCTCGCCGGCGACCGCAGCCACCTGGCTCGCCATCGTCGCGATGACGGGATGCGGAGTCTCGGGCGCGAATTCGGCCGAGTTCGCCTCGGTGATGCCGGCGAGGTTCCGCGCCGCCTCGATGACCATGCACTGCAGACCGAGGCACAGTCCCAAGGCAGGCAGCCCGCGTTCGCGGGCGTGTCGCAACGCCCCGACCTTGCCCTCGATGCCGCGGATCCCGAACCCTCCCGGCACCACGATTCCGTCGAGCCCGGCCAGCGCCGCGGCCGCGCCGGCCGGCGTCTGACAGGAGTCGGAGGGCACCCAGCGGATCACGACCTTGGCACGATGGGCGAAACCAGCGGCTCGCAAGGCCTCTACGACGGAGAGATAGGCGTCGGGCAGGTCGATGTACTTGCCGACCAGTCCGACGGTGACCGCGGTCCGCGGATGACGCACCCGGTCGAGCAGGTCGCCCCAGACCGTCCAGTCGACATCGCGGAACGGCAGGCCGAGCCGGCGCACCACGTAGGCGTCCAAACCTTCGGAGTGCAGCACCTTCGGGATCTCGTAGATGCTCGCAGCGTCGACCGCCGCGACCACGGCCTCGGCATCGACGTCACACATCAGTGCGATCTTGCGCTTGAGGCCTTCGGGCAGCTCCCGGTCGGCCCGGCACACGATCGCGTCGGGCGCGATACCGATGCTTCGCAGCGCGGCGACGGAGTGCTGCGTCGGTTTGGTCTTCAGCTCACCGGACGGCGCGAGGTAAGGCACCAGGGACACGTGCAGGAAGAAGCAATTCTCCCGGCCGACGTCGTGCCGGACCTGGCGCGCGGCTTCGAGGAAGGGCAGCGACTCGATATCGCCGACGGTGCCGCCGATCTCGGTGATGACGACGTGCGGAGCGAAGCCGTCAGGCCCCGGTTCGTCCATCGCGAGGATGCGGTCCTTGATCGCGTTGGTGATGTGCGGAATGACCTGGACGGTGTCGCCGAGGTACTCGCCGCGGCGCTCCCGGGCGATGACACTCGAGTACACCTGACCGGTGGTCACGTTCGCCGAGCCGACGAGGTCGGTGTCGAGGAAGCGCTCGTAGTGCCCGATGTCCAGGTCGGTCTCCGCGCCGTCTTCGGTGACGAACACCTCGCCGTGCTGGAACGGGTTCATCGTCCCAGGATCGACGTTGAGGTACGGGTCGAGCTTCTGCATGGTCACGCGGAGCCCGCGAGCCTTGAGAAGTGAGCCGAGGCTGGAGGCGGTGAGGCCCTTGCCCAACGAGGAGGCAACGCCCCCGGTGACGAAAAGGTGCCGTGTCGTGTCCAGGCTTGAAAACGTTCGATCCACGGACGTTCACGCTAACACGAGCGACCGGCATGGCGCGCCGCTCAGTGTGGCGCGCCGGTGCAATTGTCGCGGGGTTCGACGTCGAGAACCACGGCAGCGTTGTAGGCCCGGTACACGTCATCATCGGTCAGCAGGCCGCTGGCGTGCAGCTGGCGGAGCAGCCGGGCCCGCGAGTAGGACGACGGCGCGAACGGGGCAGCCGCACTCACGATGGCCGTGGCGAGTTGCCGGGCAGCAGCCACGACCGAGGTGTCCTCGCCGACCGAGGTGACGATCTCAACGCCGTCGCCACGGGGCTTTCGCAGGGGAGCGATCGTCTCGGAGACTTCGACGAGCCGATCGCGGACGAACGTCGCCAGAGCGACGACCGCCTGCGATGGCGTGGGGATCTCCATGGAGTCCTATCGTGTCGGGGACGGGAACAGCGCGTCGGCGCCCTCCCCCGTACCGTATTGCCCCGCCTGGCCCTTCACCGCCGCGGACAACGCCAACACCGTCGAGACTTGCCCGAATGCCGTGTCTGCGTCGTCGACGGTCGAAACGGCGCCCCGCGTCGCCGAGCCGTGCCGGACGAGTGCGACAGTGCCCCCGCCTGTCGACGACGCGGTGTCCCCAGCGAGGACTACCTTGCCGCCGGCCGTCGCGAGCGCTTGGACGAGATCGAGCTCGGCCTGTGCGCCGTAGCTCTTCGAGTCGAGCTTGCCCTTGCCGAGCACGACTATCGACGTGGTTGGCGTCACGCCGCTGCCGTCGACGGACACCATGTGCAGGGACGAGAACCCGGAGACGGTCTGCGTGAGGTCCGTGGGCTGCCCCTTGCCGACCAGAACGAACGCCAGCGCGGCCGCGCCGAGCTTGGCCGCATCGCTCGTCACGGGCAGCGTGAGCGCCGACGGCCGCGACGGTCCCGTGACCAGTGCGCTGACCTTGCTGCCCTGGCTTGAGTCGAGGTAGTTGTTCGTGATCGTCACCCGGCCGCCGATCTTGCCGCCGGCTGCGGTGATCTGCGCGCCGACACCGTCCTGCATGCTTGCGCCGACACCGGGCAGGCTTACGACGAGCACGGACTTGCCCGTCAGTTTGCGCGCGACGAGTTGCGCGCCGTACGTCGACGCGAACCGGCCGGCGTCGTCGACCTGGCCCTGCAGGGATTTCACCTGGGTCGCGAGGTTGTCGCGCTGCTTCTTCGCGTCGTTGACCTGGTGTCGCAGGTCTTTCGTGATGGGGCCGTTGAGCGCCGTCGCGCCTACGGCGATGCCCAGCCCCAGCGCCAGGAAGACGGCGACGACGGAGACGATGTGGTACCGGAAAGAGATCATGGTGGTTGCTCCGCAGGTATCGCCGGGCGATCAGGAGAAGGAGTCCTTCAGCCAGGCGACGAACCGGTCGAGGTCATGGTTGATGTGGTGCAGGTAAGTGCGGCCCGCGTCGGACACGGCCAACGCCGCGACGATGGCGATCAGGGCGGCGATCACGAGCAGCAGCAGTGCCGCACCCGAGATCCGGTTGCGGTACAGAGTGCTCACGGTCTTGGCATCCACCAGTTTGGCCCCCAGCCGCAACCGGGTGAGGAACGCCGAGGCCATCCCGGCGCGACCCCGATCCAGGAACTCCGTCAGATCGGCGTGGCTGCCGACCGCGACGACGAGTTCGGCGCCGTTCTCGTCGGCGAGCAGCATCGCCGCGTCTTCGCTGGTCCCGGATGTCGGGAACGTGCGTGCGTCGATTCCCAGGTCCTGCACCCGCAGCAGGCCCGGCGCGCGACCGTCCGCGTACGCGTGCACCACGACCTCGGCGCCGGTCGACAGCGCCGCGTCGGACACCGAATCCATATCACCCACGATGACGTGCGGGGTGTGGCCGGCCTCGATCAGGGCGTCAGCGCCGCCGTCCACGCCGATCAGGACCGGCCGGTACTCGCGGATGTAGTGCTTGAGGGCTTTGAGGTCCTTCGCGTAGTCGTGACTGCGCACCACCACGAGGACGTGCTTGCGCTTCATCGAGGTCGTCAGTTCGGGGATGCCGATGCCCTCGAGCAGCAGCGACCGCTCGTTGGTCATGAATTCCCCGGTGTTCACGGCGAACGCTTCGAGCTGCGACGACAGGCCGGCCTTGGCCTCGAGCATCAGGGCCGCGACACTCTCGATGTCCTGGACGGCGCCGGTCACCACCGCGTTCTCACCGACGTAGACGGTCGGGCCGTCGACGCGGATCTTGGTGCCTTCCTTGACTACGGCGAAGATCTCGGCACCGACGTTGTCGAGCAGGACGACGCCGTTGGACACGATCAGCTGGGGGCCCAGGTTCGGGTACCGGCCCGAGATGCTCGGCTGCGCATTGATGATCATTACCGGTTTTGCTGCGACGAGGGCCTCCGCGGTGCTGCGGTCGAGATCGACGTGGTCGATGATCGCGATGTCGCCGTGGTTCAGGCGACCGGCCAGGCGTGCAGCCTTGCGGTCCAGGCGCGCGACAGCGCTGATCCCCGGCAGCGCCGCGGGACGACGGCGCATGGTTGCAAGCTTCATGGCTGTTGATGCTGCCACCCGTGCAGGGAAGCACGGCGCTCCGCCACGCGGAGCGGACCGACCTGTGAGTTCTTCATGATCGCGGCGCCGAGCCACCGCGACGTCATCCGGTCGGTGTAGCCGGCTTCGTTGAGAGCCGCCCGCCGTTCCTGACTCTCGTCGCGACCAGTTCACTCGCGGCATCGGCCAGCAGTTCGGCTGCGTGTTCACGGGCCGTCGAGGTGTCCGAGCCCGCGAGCATCCGGGCCAGCTCGGAGATCCGGTCGTCATCGACGACGACCCGCACGTCGCTGGCGGTCACACCGCCCTCGTTCGTGACTCCACGCTCACTGTCGACTCCTGCTGGCTTGTCGACGACTCCTGCTGGCTTGTCGACGACTCCTCCTGGCTTGTCGACGACTATGTGCCGGTTCGCGAACGCGGCGACCTGGGCGAGGTGGGTCACCACCAGAACCTGCCGCTCACGGGCGAGGCGGGCGAGGCGGCGACCTACCTCGACGGCCGCCCGACCCCCCACACCGGCGTCGACCTCGTCGAAGACGAGCGTGGGGACGGGGTCACTGTCGATCAGGCAGACCTCCAGCGCCAGCATCACCCGGGACAACTCGCCCCCGGACGCACCGCGGGAGATCGGCAGCGCCGGAGCACCGGGGTGCGGCTGCAGCAACAGCTCGATCTCATCGACCCCGTCGGACGCCACACCGACCTCGACGCCCGCGATGGTCAGGGTGGGCGCGCCGGCAGCGATCGCGCGCGGCCGGATGTCGACGGTCACGCGGGCGTCCGGCATGGCGAGCCCGGCCAGTTCCGCGGTGACGGCGCCGGCGAGCTCGATGGCTGCCGCGCGGCGGACCGTGGAGATCCGTGCCGCCTCGGTCGCCGCGTGCTGCGCCGCCTCGTCGACACGCGATCGTAGGGCGGCCACCGCCTCGTCCGAGATGTCGATCTCACCGAGCCGATCGCGCGCCGTGTCGGCCCAGCGCAGCACGGCGTCCAAACTCGGTTCGGGCTCGTCGCAGTACTTGCGCACGAGCGAAGCCAGCGCCGCCCGTCGGGACTCGATCTGCTCGAGTCGAACCGGGTCGCTGTCCAGCTGACCGGCGTACACGCCGAATTCCGCGCCGAGGTCTGCTGCCAGCGAATCCAGTTCGGCCAGCCGCCCGGCCAACGCGTCGAGCTCGGTGTCCTCACCCAACAGTTGGGCGAGTGAGCGAGCCGCCGAGGCGAGGAACTGGCTGACGTCGGTCGCTTGGGTGGCAGGGTCGTCCGGGTCGCCCAGCAGTACGTCGTGTGCTTCCCGCGCCGCGGACTTCAGCGCGTCGGCGTGGCCCAGGCGCGCGGACAGGCGGGTTAGCTCGTCAGCCTCGCCGGGCCGTGGCGCCACCGCCTCGATTTCGGCCACGCCGTGGGCGAGCAGGTCCGATTCACGGCGGAGCTCGGCCGACCGGGACACCCGATCGCGCAGGCGTATCGCCGCGTTACGCCACTGCGCGAAGATCTGGGCGAACTGCGCTGTATCGACGCCCGCGAACCGGTCGAGCGCGGCACGCTGTGCCGCGGGACGGACCAGTCGGAGCTGGTCGGACTGCCCGTGCACCGCGAGCAGATGCTCGGCCAGGTCGCCCAGTACGGAGACAGGCGCCGCCGCCCCGCCCACGTAGGCACGCGAACGGCCACCGGCACTGACCACCCGGCGCAGCACGAGTTCGTCGCCGTTGTCGAGCTCGCCACCTGCGTCGTGCACCCGCTGCCCAGCGGGCGAGCCGGCCGTCAGCCGGACCCGGCCCTCGACGCTCGCCTGGCCCCGGCCGGTCCGGACCCGCGCGGCATCAGCTCGGCCACCGAACAGCAGCAGCAGACCGGTTACCACCATCGTCTTGCCGGCACCGGTCTCGCCGGTGACGACAGTCAAGCCCGGCCCGAGCGGCAGCACGGCCTCGTCGATGACGCCGAGACCGCCGATCCGCAGCTCGTCCAACACCCCCGCAGGTTATCCGGCCACTGCGACATCGACGGACACGGCCACACGAGCTGGGTGCCCCGGCGACCTCATCCTGCGGCGGTCGTCGGCATCAGTCGTCGTCGACCGGCGGTGAGGCTTCCCGCAGGCTGCGCACCGGCAGCTGGAACTTCGACACCAGCCGGTCGGTGAAGCTCACGTCGCCGAGACGGACGACCTTCACCGACCGCTCGCCGCGCCGCACCCGGACCCGGGCACCCGCCGGTACCGCGAAAGAACGCCTGCCGTCGCAGCTCAACACGGCCTCGTGCCCGGCGCTGACCAGGTCGATGTCCACGATCGACGTCGGCGCCACCACGATCGGTCGGGCGAACAGCGCATGCGCAGCGTTCGGGACGACAAGGATTGCGTCGACGTTCGGCCACACGATCGGCCCGCCGGCCGAGAACGCGTACGCGGTCGACCCGGTCGGCGTCGCGCAGAGCAGCCCGTCGCAACCGAAGCGCAGCAACGGCCGCTCGTCCACCGCGACCGCGATCTCCAACATGCGTTCACGATTCGTGCGCTCGAGCGACGCTTCATTGAGCGCCCAGGCCCGGCTGGCCACTGCGCCGTCGAGCAGGATGTCGGCATCGACCGTCACGCGTTCCTCGACGGTGTATTCGCCGTCGGCGATCGCAGCAACGGCGCCGTCGAGCGCCTGTGGTTCGGCCTCGGCCAGAAAGCCCACGTGGCCGAGATTCACACCAAGCATCGGGACACCTGCCGGACGGGCCAGCTCGGCCGCCCGCAGGAAGGTACCGTCCCCGCCGAGCGCCATCACGAGTTCACAGTCCTCAGCGGCTCTGTTGGCGTCGTCGACAGTAGACGGCCCAGCACCGCATGCCCCCGCCTCTTCGCGGAGGAATCGGACTTCGAAGCCGGACGAACGGAGTTGATCGGCCGCCCGGGCCGCGAGACTGATGATCCGTTGGCGCGACGTGTGCACGACCAGCAGCACCGATCTCACGGCCTCACGCCGTTCGGGCCGCCGATGACGCCATACCTCTGGTTCGCACCGCTTGCGTCGTTCACGCGGCATCTCCGTCCGTCGACACAATCCGGATGATCTCCGCTGCGTCCAAGCCCGGACCCTCGTCGTGACGCAGCCACAAGAAGAATTCCACGTTGCCGGCGGGGCCGGGCAGGGGGCTGCGAGCGACACCGTGCGGGTGCCAGCCCAGTTCGGCAGCGAATGCAGCGACTCGGACGACCGCGTCGGCGCGATGCATCGGATCCCGGACGACCCCCTTGGCGCCCAGCCGCTCGCGGCCGACCTCGAACTGCGGCTTGACCATCGGGAGCAGGTCGCCGTCATCGCGCGTGCACCCGGCGAGGGCAGGCAGAACAACCGGCAGCGAGATGAACGACAGGTCCGCGACGGTGACATCGACTTCGCCGCCGATCTGGTCCGGCGTGAGGGCCCGGACGTTCGTCCGATCGATGACCTCGACCCGGTCGTCGGTGCGCAACGACCACGCAAGCTGTCCGTAGCCGACGTCTACCGCGATCACTCTTGCGGCCCCCGCCCGGAGCAGGACATCGGTGAAGCCGCCGGTCGAAGCGCCGGCGTCCAGACAGCGACGACCGCTGACCACGATCGTCGGGAACGTTGCCAAGGCGCCAGCCAGCTTGTGACCACCTCGCGATGCGTAGCCCGGATCCGTGTCGTCGGCCGTCACTCGCAGCGAGGCGTCGGCGTCTACCGATGTCGCCGCTTTGGACGCAACCACCCCGTGAACCACCACCCGACCCGACGCGATGAGACCGCCCGCGTGCTCCCGCGAACGCGCCAAGCCGCGACGGACGAGCTCGGCGTCAAGGCGCGACAATCGTCTCGCCATCGCGGTCAGGCCATCGCGGTCAGGCCATCGCGGTCAGGGGTTGTCGATCTCGGCGAGAGCACGCTGTAGCGCGGTGTGGATTCCTTGATACGCGCCCGGGTGCTCGACCAGCGGGAGTCCCGGCAACGCATTCAGCCTCTCGAGCGCTGCGCCCACTACTGCGCTGCTGGGCTCGGGCGCACCCATGGACAGCGCCATATGACTCGCCGGCACCGGCCGATTGGCCGCCGAGGCCCAACCAAGCCGGTCGGACGGTCCCGGGCTCGGGCTTGCAGTCGGGGTCGGGCTTGCAGTCGGGGTCGGACTTGCAGTCGGGACCGGGCTTGCAGTCGGGGTCGGGCTGGAGGGTGGGTCGGCTCCGACGTCACCGGATGCATTCGGATCCGCTCTTGGCGACTGCGTGGGTTCCACCTGCGGTCCTTCCTTCCCTGCCGTTCGGACACCGTTAACCTCAGCGCCCGCCGTGATGCAAGCCGGGGCCTACACCCGCCGATATCAGTTCAGGTGCTGTCGGACGCGCGTCGGATGCCGGAAACGATACTTCGCGAGAAAGCCGGAACCTGGCGGCCTGTCGAACTTACCCGTCTCGCGCTGCGGTAGCGTCTGGCCCGATCCGAGATCGGCCGTCGTAACGGCGGACGACCGCAACCCGTGGACAGACCTCGGCCGACCCGGAGGACTTCGTGGCCACAGTCGAGGAATGCGAGCAAGCGCTGCACGGGCTCGCCGCTAAGTCGGCCGACAAGGATCCGGCCACACGCCAGTCGGGCTTCGACCGCAGCCTCACCTGCACCATCCGTGATCTCAACGTCATCTTCGCCGGACAACTCCAGGATGGGCAGCTCATCGGCGTCCAACAGACCGCGAAACCCGACGCCCAGATCCGACTCGACATGACGAGCGACGATCTACTCCGCCTCGTCGACGGGTCCCTCAATGTCGCGTCAGCCTGGGCGAAGGGGCGGATCAAAGTCGGCGCAGGGGTTCGCGACATGATCAAGCTGCGCTCCATCTTCTGAGCGACCGTTGTCCCGGGCGTACCGCCTGAAACCGCGCCGATTCCACCTGAAACCAGCGCCACCGTTGTACCATCCACCCGGAATCGCACCGATCCGCGCCAACCCATTCCGACCATCGAAGCACGCAACCCTCGCCTGCGCGCCACCATGCAACCAAGGCCCCGCACCGCGCACCAGGGCCCGCGTGGCATCGGCGCTTACCCACATCGCGACGCGCGCGGTCTTCTGCCCCGCACTTTGAGCCGCAGACGGTCTGCTGGAGTACGCCCGCTCTATTGGGGCTTCGTCGACAGACCCAACCGAGTCACCATCCGGGCCGCACGCTGGTCTCCCTCACTCGCCCGTACGCCGGCGAGCCCCTCACCGCTGCCACCGCGGTTCCACTGAGCCGCGCACAGCGCCCGGACCGCATCGAGCACGTCGTCGTCGTAGCCGGCTTCGCGCGGAGTTCTGGCCGGGTCCACTTCGGCAGCGCCGTGGCCCACCACACCGCCGCCGGCCGCGGACGGGGGGACGGACGGCGTCGGCCGGCGCGAATCCTTGCCCGGCTCGGTCAACCGACCCCGTCCGCCGGCCTGCCTCGACCGAGCGTCGGTCTCCAGGACCAGCTCGTCCCCGTCGACCGTCACCGCCCATTGGCCGCACGACGCGCCACGGCCGCTCAGCCGTGGCTCTGGATGGCCGACCAGCAAACCGGTCAGGTCGGCGGCCACGTAGGTAGGCCGCAGCGATTGCGATGCAGCGAGCAGCTCGACCGGGGTCGTAACCCCGGAGAAGACCAGCAGGCTGGGGCAGCCGACCGCCGTCGCCCCTTCGATATCGGTGTCAAGGCGGTCCCCGACGACGAGCGGGCGCTCGGCCTTGGTCCGGATGACGGTCTCGCGGTGCATCGTAGGATCCGGTTTGCCGGTGACCACAGGCTCGCGGCGGGTTGCGGTGCGAAGCGCCGCGACCAGCGACCCGTTGCCCGGCAGCGGTCCACGCGCCGAGGGCACGGTCGGGTCTGCGTTCGTCGCGACCCAAAGGACTCCGCGGTTGATCGCCACCGCACCCTCGGCGAGCAACTTCCAGTTTGTCTCGGGCGAGTAGCCCTGCACGACCGCAGCGACATCGTCGCTGTCCTCGGACGTCCACCCGAGACCACGCTCCTCTAGCGCTTCGTGAAGACCCGTCGTCCCGATCACCAGGACCCGGCTTCCACCCGGAAGTCGGTCGGCGAGGTAGCGCGCGGCGGCCTGCGCTGACGTCACCACCTCCGCCGCTGTCGCCGCGACGCCGAGCTCGGTGAGGTGCTCGGCGACGGCCAGCGGCGACCGAGCGGCATTGTTGGTCACGAAAGCGAGCCGCACTCCTCGCTCGCGCACGGCGGCGAGCGCCGCCGGTGCAGTGGGAACCGCGTCCGTGCCGACGTACACCACCCCGTCGAGGTCCAGCAGCGCCACGTCGTACAGGTCTGCCAACGGCTGGTCGGCGCCACTCAGGGTCGAGCTCACAGCTCGGATGATCGCACGGAAGCCGATCTGCGTACGATCGCAAGACATGACGACGGCTGCGGACGAGCCCGCTCCCTCCCCTGAGACCCATGGCCTCTCTCTCGCTCCCTTTCGGGCGCTGCGCCCGACCGTGGACAACGCCCGGCTCGCCACCATGCTCTGCCCGCCATACGACGTGATCGACGCTGACCTGCGTGCTTCGCTGTTGGCAACCGATCCTGACAACGCGGTAGCTGTGGTTCTTCCCGATCAAACCGACGAGGGCTATGCCGGCGCAGGGGAGCGTCTCCGGCGGTGGGTGAACGACGGGCTTTTTGCCGTCGATCCTGCAGAGCAGCTCTACGTCTACGAAATGCGCGAAGCCGATGGCGGCACCACGCGGGGCCTGATTGGTGCGGTCGAACTGCGCGACCCGGCGGACGACGTGATCCTGCCGCACGAGAACACCATGGCCGGTCCGGTTGCGGACCGGCTCGCAGTCATGACGGCAACTGACGCGGACCTCGAGCCGATCTACCTCGTGTATGACGGTGGCGGCGCGGCTTCCGAGCTCGTGCGTCGGATCGGCGACGAGGCGCCCATCGCCAAGACAACGACTGGCGACGGCGTCACCCACCGGTTGTGGTGCGTCGACGACGCAGGTGATCATGCCGCGGTCGCGGCCGATCTGAACGGACGCAAGGCGATGATCGCCGACGGCCATCATCGGTACGCGACGTATCGGGAGCGGCAGCGGCTCAGCACCGACGAAAGGGGCCACGGGCCATGGGACCGTGGTTTGGCGCTGCTCGTTGATACCTCTGAGTACGGGCCTCAAGTGCACGCCATCCACCGCGCGATCACGGGCCTGACGATCGTCGGGGCCGTCGCAGGGCTGGACGGACTCGCCTCGGCAACCGAAGCGACGAGCCAAGCGGACGCGCTCGCCGCGATCGAGTCGATCGACGGT
This sequence comes from Jatrophihabitans sp., assembly GCA_051000605.1. GTDB lineage: Bacteria > Actinomycetota > Actinomycetes > Mycobacteriales > Jatrophihabitantaceae > Jatrophihabitans. Next base: position 2,862 of record JBPCOE010000094.1, on the reverse strand, counting down.
TTCGCCGTCGCCCTGACCGACGGCCACCGTTCGTTCGTGGTCACGGACCCGGCCGGCACACTCGCCGCAGCGGCTTCCCGCCCCGGCGACCCGCCCGCACTCGACGGCCTCGACGTCACGCTCGTCCACCGAGGCATGGTCGAGCGGGCATGGACGCTGGCCGACGACGTAGACACCGTTAGCTACGCCCACACCGTGGTCGATGCCCGAGCTCTTGCACGAGCGCACGATGGTATCGCCGTGCTACTTCGCCCGACGCCGGTGAGTTCGGTTGCCGCGGTAGCGGCAGCCGGCGGTCGCATGCCCCGCAAGTCGACCTTGTTCACGCCGAAGCCGGCTTCCGGGCTCGTCGTGCGCCGGCTCGCCGACCAGCGCGAATGACCCGCACGTTGGACGTGTCGACCGAGTAGCGACTGGCCGGACCAGCCGGGCTTCGCCAAAATCGGCGACGAAGACTGCCCGTGACCTCAACGTGGTCGCCGGCTTCGGCGCGCTCCAACTTGCGGCGAACGGCCGGTTTCGTACTCACGCATTCGAGACTGTCCACCCTTCCCCGTTCGCCTGGTGGACGCGAAACCGTGAGCCGGAAGGTAACCAGCACATCACCGCTGGGCAGATCCTTCTCGATGGCCGCATCCGCCAGACGGCCGCGAAGGAACACGTGGTTGTCAGACGCCATGCTGTCGTCGGAGGTCATGCAGAGATCCTCACCACGGACGGTGGCCGGCGATGCTCGAACGACGGATCTGTGGATGCCGACCTCGCCTGTGGATAGCGAAGCGGTTCTCGTCAGACCGTTGTGCTCGTCCGGCGGAAAGGCTCAGCAACGTTGCTGTTCAGAGCAGTTCGGCCGCGCGGTCCGCGGCGTCCAGTTCGCCCTCCGGGTCGATCGCCGCTGACGCGGCGAACCATCTTGCGGCCTCATCTGTGCGTCCTGCGGCTTCGAGCGCGTCCGCATACGCGTACCAGAGTCGTACCGAACCCGGCCGCGGCCGATCAGTCTCCAGGCCGCCCCGGGCCAATACAGCCAGCGCGGCGTCCAGCTGCCCCAGGTCCCGCCGAGCGCCGGCGACCACGATCAAGAGCTCGGCGCGCGCCTCTGCGTCCAACTTTGCGAGGTCCGGGTCGTTCAGCAACCGCAGCGTTTGAGAGGGCCGGCCTAGGGCGCGTTCGCAGTCACCGACGATTGCCAGGTTGCGCGGGTCGCCGGTGATTCGTCGTGCCGTACGAAGCTCGGTGAGCGCCTCGGCCCACTCGCCCGCGTGATACGCGGCAATACCCACTGCCTCCCGCACGACGCCGATGCGAGCAGCGCGCGCTCGCGCCGCGCGCGTAAGCGTCAATGCCTGGTTCGCGTCCTGGTCCAGCAACTGACCAGCAGCGACAAGGTACCTGCCTACAGCGTCCGCATTCTGCTTGCTCAATGAGCGAAGCTCTGCCCGCACCCGCCGGTCCAGCAACGTCGGATCCACGTTTTCCGGAACACTCGGCTGCTCATCGAAGGAGTCATCCTCGGCTCCAGCCCGTCGGCGAAGCGGAGCGTTAGGCCTCATGTCACGCCGCGGATACTTGGGACCATTCCCCGATCCGGTTGACGGGAGCCGTTCGGTCCGACCAGCAGAACGGAGGCGGCGCGAGGACGTATCGGCGGAGGGCCGATCACGCGACCTACCCGAGTCGGGCCGCCAATCCTGCTCAGAGCGGCCAGTCGGTGGATTACGTCCGGCGCGTACCGAGGCTCGTTCGCCTCCGTCCCGCCGCTGCGGACTGTCTGCCCGGCGCTGACCTTCGCCCACCGCACGACGATCATGAGAACCAGCGGACGCACGTTCAACAGTGCCCGCCCATCGCCGACCCGTCCCATCGATCGGCTGCGGGCGCGCGCCGACCGCGCGACCGCCGCGGTGGTGGGCGCCGTCAGCGGATCGACGGCCGCCGTTCGCGGTATCGGGTCGCGGAAGCGGCTCCTGGGATTGCCGGCGATCGTTTCGGATGTCCGTCCGCCCGGCTCCAGAGCGACCATCCGTTCGGGGCGCCCTGTCGACTCGGCCGGACCTGGCCTCCGGCGGGCGTCCAGAAGCAGCTTGCGCGCCCGTGGACGAAGGCTTCTTCTTGTTCTCCGAGGCGCTAGTACGACGCTCGCCGCGGCGTGGCCGAGGATCTCGATCGGGTGGGTTCTGTTCAGCGCGCGGCATACAGTCCGTCCTCTAACGCAAAATACGACGAGGGTCGTTCGGAAACCGAACGACCCTCGTCGATAAAAAGTGTGTCCGGCGACGTCCTACTCTCCCACGCAGTGGCCCGCGCAGTACCATCGGCGCTGAGAGGCTTAGCTTCCGGGTTCGGGATGAGACCGGGCGTTTCCCTCTCGCTATGGTCGCCGAAACTCTATGGAGATATGGTCCGCACCGCACCACACAAGACGTGGTGCGGGGACCGTACCCCGGGAACTGCACAGTGGACGCGACGACAAATCACAGATTCGCCGAATTATGTATGTGGCAAGTCCTCGGCCTATTAGTACCAGTCAGCTACACACGTTACCGTGGCTTCCACTTCTGGCCTATCAACCCGGTGGTCTAGCCGGGGGCCTTACTCCATAAAGGATGGGAGATCTCATCTTGAAGCGAGCTTCCCGCTTAGATGCTTTCAGCGGTTATCCCTTCCGAACGTAGCCAACCAGCAGTGCTCCTGGCGGAACAACTGGCACACCAGAGGTTCGTCCGTCCCGGTCCTCTCGTACTAGGGACAGCCCTTCTCAAGTCTCCTGCGCGCGCGGCGGATAGGGACCGAACTGTCTCACGACGTTCTAAACCCAGCTCGCGTACCGCTTTAATGGGCGAACAGCCCAACCCTTGGGAG
>JBPCOE010000078.1:0-8120 GCA_051000605.1 Jatrophihabitans sp. | reverse complement strand
GCCTGCCACCCCGCGCCCGGATCGATCTACGGGAACGCCGGGACGCGGTCCTTCAAACGCTCCTTGCCGGCCCGCTCGTCGGCGGGCATGACATACGCACCGGGCTTGCTGCGGGGGCCGCCGCAGGGGAAGGCCAGCCGCAGGATAGTGCGCTGCACCGTGCCCCACTGCTTGCGCATCGGACCGGTGTTGTAGGGCAGGCCGTAGCGTTCGCAGACGTCTTTCACCCGCGGCGCGATCTGGCTGTACCGCGAGCTCGGCATGTCCGGGTAAAGATGATGCTCGACCTGGAAGGACAGGTTGCCACTCATGACGTGGAACAGCGGGCTACCGTCGATGTTCGCCGCGCCGATCAGTTGCCGGACGTACCAACCGCCGCGCGTCTCGTTCTCGACCTCTTCCTCGGTGAACATGAAGGTCTGGTCGGGAAAGTGCCCACAGAAGATGATTGCGTTCGACCAGACGTTGCGCACCACGTTCGCGATCGCGTTGGCCGCGAGCGTCGACTTGTAGCCCTTGCGCCCGGACAGCGCCGGGTAGGCCACATAGTCCTTGAGGATCTGGCGACGGGCCTTGCGGCCAATGCCCTTGAGCTCGTCCCACACCTGCTTTTGCGACTTCTCGCCGGACTTGATCGCGTCGAAGTCGAGGTCGTGCAGGGCGACGCCCCACTCGAACGCCGCCATCAGCACGATGTTGCCGATCGGTTGGAACAGGTAGGCCGGGTTCCATTTCTGCCGTGCGTCGACGCGGAAGATCTCGTAGCCGACGTCCTTGTCCTTGCCGATGATGTTCGTGTACGTGTGGTGGACGTAGTTGTGCGAGTGCTTCCACGCAGCGGCGGGCGACGCGGTGTCCCAGTCCCAGGTGGACGAGTGGATGTTCGGGTCGTTCATCCAGTCCCACTGGCCGTGCATGACGTTGTGGCCGATCTCCATGTTCTCGAGGATCTTGGCGATCGAAAGCCCTGCGGTGCCGACGAGCCACGCCGGCTTGAAGCGGGAAAACAGCAACACGGCCCGCGAGGCGGCGACCAGCCGGCGCTGCAACGTGATCATGTTGCGGATGTAGCGGGCGTCGGTGTCGCCGAGGGTGCTGAAGATGTCGTCGTGCAGGGCGTCGAACTCCTTGCCGAGTTCCTCGAGCTGTTCGTCGCTCAGCTGGTACAGCGGGTTGGCAGGGTCGTAGGGCGTGACGTCGGTCCTGGGCATTGGGCTCCTCAATCGGGTTTCAGGTTGTACAGATCGACTTGGTTCTACAGATCGACTTCGACGTCGCCTTCGGGCGCGTTGATGCAGACGCGGATCATCTGCCCGCTCGCCTGCTCGACGGCACCGGTGCGGATGTCGCGCACCGCACCGTCCTGCAGTCGCCCGACACAGGTGTGGCAGATGCCCATCCGGCAGCCGAACGCGAGCTTCGCACCGGCGTCCTCGCCGCCTACCAGGATGGAGACGCCGTTGTCGCATTCGGCCGTGCAGTCGGACACCCGGAAGTGGACGACGCCGCCGGTGCCGTCGCCGCCGCCGTTGCCGATGACCGGCTGGAACCGTTCGGTCAACAGCTGCTCGCGACAGCCCGCGGCGTCGAAGTGCTCCTCGACGGCGTCCATCAGCTCGCGCGGCCCGGACAGGAATGTGGTGCGGTCCCGCCAGTCGGGGCAGTGGCGGTCCAGGTCGGAGGGGCTGAAGCGGCCGTCGCTCGCGGTGTGCACCTCGATCAGCCGGTAGCCGGGACGGCGTTCGGCGAGCCTGCGCAGCATCATCCCGAAGATCATGTCGTCCTCGGTGCGGGCGCTGTGCACATGCACGACTGCGTTTTCGGTGGCGAGCGCGTCGTGGCGGTCGAGCTCGCGCAGCATGCTCATGATCGGCGTGACGCCGCTGCCGGCGGACACGAACAGCGACTGTGCCGGCCACGGCTCCGGCAGCGTGAACTCGCCCTCGATCTCACCCAGGAACACTTCCTGCCCCGGCCGCACTGACGCGTTGAACACCGGTGACATCCGCCCGCCGCCGGCGTGCTTGACGGTGATGCTGACGATGCCCTCGGGGTGATCCGGATCGGAGGTGATCGAGTACGCGCGCCAGTGCCGGATGCCGTCTATCTCCATGCCGATGCGCAGGTACTGCCCGGGTCGGTGGGCCGGCCAATCGAAGTTCGGTTTGATGACGATCGTCGCTGCGTCGCCGTGCTCCTTGCGGATCCGCAGCACTGTGCCGGTCAGCTCGCGGGTCGAGAACCGCGGCTTGATGAGCGCGAAGTAGTCGTCTGGCAGCAGCGGGCTCGTCAGCACCCGGCCGATCCGCGAGACCTGCCGGCGCAGCAGCGACACCTCCGGTGCGGCTCCGGTCTCGACCATGCGGCCCCTCGTCTCGTGGTGGGTTGGCGTACACCATCACCTTCGACCAAAACATTTCAGTGCACAACTGTCAACTCACTTGTGGGCGGGCTCATCGAATTCGATGCGACCCGCCCGCTGCACTCGCGATGTCCTCCGACCCGGAGATTCCGCGAAGCGGATCGGGCCTAGGCTCAGCGCACTGCCCCGACCGGATCGGAGACGACGATGACCAACGGCGGACCGTCGAACGAAACGAAGTACGTCTACGACTTCGCCGAGGGCAGCAAGGCTATGAAGGGCCTGTTGGGTGGCAAGGGCGCGAACCTCGCCGAGATGACGAACCTGAAGCTGCCCGTCCCACCCGGTTTCACGATAACGACCGAGGCGTGCAAGGCCTACCTTCGCAGCGGACGCGAGCCGGCCGGCCTGTCGGGCGAGGTCGACGAGCATCTGGGCGAGCTCGAACGCGCGATGGGCAAGACGCTGGGGCAATCAGACGACCCGTTGCTCGTCTCCGTCCGCTCGGGCGCGAAGTTCTCGATGCCCGGCATGATGGAAACCGTCCTGAACATCGGGCTCAACGACCAGTCGGTCCGCGGGCTGGCCAAGCAGGCCGGCAACGAGCGGTTCGCCTTCGACTCCTACCGGCGGCTGATCCAGATGTTCGGCAAGACGGTTCTCGGCATCGAGAGCGAGCACTTCGAGGACGTCCTCGTCGCGGCGAAGGACGCCAAGAACACCCAGGACGACCTCGACCTGGATGCTGACGACCTGCGCAGGCTCGTCGAGCGGTTCAAGGAGGTCGTGGTCGAGCAGGCCGGGCGGGCATTCCCCCAGGAGCCTCGCGAACAGATGGATCTCGCCGTGCGAGCCGTCTTCGAGTCGTGGAACACGAAACGCGCCGTCATCTACCGGCGCCAGGAGCGTATCCCGAACGACCTCGGCACCGCGGTCAGCGTGGTGGCGATGGTGTTCGGCAACCTCGATATGGACTCGGGCACCGGTGTTGCGTTCACGCGTGACCCCGCCAGCGGCGCGCAGGGGATCTACGGCGACTACCTGCAGAACGCCCAGGGCGAGGACGTCGTCGCGGGCATCCGCAACACCGTGCCGCTGGCCGATCTCGAGAAGATCGACAAGACGGCCTACGACGAGCTGTTGCGCATCATGCAGACGCTCGAGGAGCACTACCAGGACCTCTGCGACATCGAGTTCACGATCGAGCGGGGCAAGCTGTGGATGCTGCAGACGCGGGTCGGCAAGCGCACCGCCGGCGCGGCGTTTCGCATCGCCGTCCAGCTCGTCGATCAGGGCCTGATCGACATGGACGAAGCGGTCTCCCGCGTCACCGGTGATCAACTCGCCCAGCTGATGTTCCCCCGCTTCGACACGAGGACGGTCAACAAGCCGATCGCCAGGGGCATGAACGCCTCGCCGGGGGCCGCGGTCGGCAAGGTCGTCTTCGATTCCTACACCGCCGTCAAGTGGTCGCGGTCGGGCGAGGACGTCATCCTGGTCCGTCGCGAGACCAACCCCGACGACCTCAACGGCATGATCGCGGCCCGCGGCATCCTGACCTCGCGCGGCGGCAAGACCTCGCACGCGGCGGTGGTCGCTCGCGGCATGGGCAAGACCTGCGTGTGCGGTGCCGAGTCGCTCGACGTCGACACCAAGCGCCGCGTGATCCGTCCTCGCGGGGGAGCCGAGATCCACGAGGGCGACGTCATCTCGATCGACGGCACGACCGGCGACGTCTACCTCGGCGAGGTCGACGTCGTCGCATCGCCTGTGGTGCAGTACTTCGAGGAAGGTATGGTCGACGATGCCGACGACCTGGTAGGCGCCGTCGACCGGATCATGAAGCACGCCGACGGTGCGCGGCGCATGTCGGTGCGGGCCAATGCCGACACGGCCGAGGACGCAGCGCGCGCCCGCCGGTTCGGTGCCCAGGGCATCGGGCTGTGCCGGACCGAGCACATGTTCCTCGGCGACCGGCGCCAGCTCGTCGAGCGGTTGATCCTCGCCGACACCGACGACGAGCGCGACAAGCAGCTCGCCGAGTTGCTGCCCCTCCAGCGCGAGGACTTCGTCGGCATCCTCGAGGCGATGGACGGCCTGCCCGTCACGATTCGGCTGCTCGATCCACCGCTGCACGAGTTCCTGCCCGACATCACCGAGCTGTCGGTGCGCGTTGCTGTTGCCGAGGCGCGCGGTGAGCCACGCGAGGGTGACCTGCGGATGCTGCAGGCGGTGCACGCCCTGCATGAGCAGAACCCGATGCTCGGGCTGCGCGGCGTCCGGCTGGGCGTCGTGATCCCGGGTCTGTTCGAGATGCAGTCCCGCGCGATCCTGGAGGCCGCCGCCGAGCGGATCAAGGTCGGCGGGGTGCCCCGCGTCGAGATCATGGTGCCGCTCGTGGCCAACGTCCAGGAGTTCGAGACGGTCAAGCAGGCGATCATCGAAGTCGCCCGCGAGGTGCGCGTGGAGACCGGTGTACATCTCGAGTTCCTCATCGGGACGATGATTGAACTGCCGCGTGCGGCGCTCACCGCGGACCATATTGCCGACGCCGCCGAGTTCTTCTCCTTCGGCACAAACGATCTCACCCAGACGACGTGGGGGTTCTCCCGCGACGACGTCGAGGCGGCATTCTTCTCGGCCTACCTGGAAAAGGGCATCTTCGGGGTCAGCCCGTTCGAGTCCTTGGACGTCGAGGGCGTTGGCGAACTCGTCCGCATCGCGGTCGACAAGGGTCGCTCACGACGCCCCGGGCTGAAGCTGGGCATCTGCGGCGAGCATGGCGGCGACCCAGACTCGGTGCACTTCTTCGACCGGGTCGGGCTGGACTACGTCTCCTGCTCACCGTTCCGCGTCCCGGTCGCGCGCCTGGAAGCCGGCCGGGCGGTGGCACCGGAGTAGGTCAGCGGATCAGAACGCCGTGTACACCGCGGCGAGGTCGTCCTCCCCGTGGCCACCGGCGGACGCCGCGTCGAACAGCGCTCGGACACCGTCGAGCAGGGCGGTGGTCACGTCGGCGCCCCGCGCGGCGTCGGCGATCAGCGCAAGATCTTTGCGGCCGCCGTCCAACCCGAACGACGCCGTGAAATCGCCCTCGAGCATCGCGGAGCCCTTGAGCTGCGCATAGGGGCTGTCGCTCGAACCGCCCTCGATGGCCCGCAGGAACAGCGCGGCATCGATGCCGAGCTTCGCCGCGAGCGCGAGCGACTGCCCCGTCGCCGCGGTGATCGACAGGATCCAGGCGTTGCAGGCCAGCTTCAGTGCGCTCGCGTCGCCGAGCCGCGTCCCGGCGACGACGGTCTTGGACCCGATGGCATCGAGCACCGGACGTACATGATCGACCAGCGCCGGTTCACCCGAGACGAGCGGCACGAGCGCGCCATCTTGCGCCGGCTGCTTGGTCCCGAGCACCGGCGCATCCAGCAGAGCGGTGTGCGGCGCTTGCGAGGCGATGCGGGCGATGCCGTCCGGCCCGACCGTCGCCGACTGCAGCCACACGGCGTCCGCGCGCAGCGCGCCGGTCAACTCGTCCGCGACCGCAAACACGGCGTCGGTGTCGAACAGCATGGTGAGCACGACGTCCGCGCCCTCGACCGCCGCCGCCACGCTGTCGGCCACGTCGATCCCGTCCTCGGCCAACGGTTTCGCCTTGTCCGCCGTCCGGTTCCAGGCGCTGACATCGAGTCCGGCCCGCTTCATCGCACGCGCCATGCCGGCGCCCATAGTTCCGGTTCCCAGAATGGCCGTCCGCACAGAAAATCCCCTTCGTCGTCCTCTGCGGTTACGTCCCGCATACCGCCGTCGCGCTAACGCGAACGGGTACGGTCGTGGCGTGTTCCTCCGGCGATTCCGCTCCGACGCCCTCGACCAGCTACCCCGATTTGCGCGCCGAGGCGAGCGCGACGGTGGCATCGAGGTGTTGCCGACGATCGCGCTCGTCGGTCAGGTGCTCGACGAGTTCGGACTGAAGCACTCGATCGACGACGACGGCGACCTGCTCGTGCGCTGGGAGTCCTGCACGATCTACTTCTTCTTCTACGGGGAGAAGAACGAAGTCCTGCAGGCGCGCCTGTACCTCAATCGGAGGTTCAGTGTCGACGACCGCGGCTCGTTGAGCCTGCTGCTGGACGAGTGGAACCGGACGCGGCTGTTCGCCAAGGCCTACACCATCCTGCCCGACGACGGCATGGTCGGAATCTGCGCCGAGCAGAGCCGCGACTTCGAGGGCTCGACCCGCGCGCAGCTCAAGTACGCGGTCGCGTCCTGGATCGACACCCTGCTGCGATTCGGCGATTGGGTGGATGACCAGATATAGCGCGTCCGCGCGGGCCCGTCGGGTCGCCGAACCACCGAAGCGCGCCGGTGCCGAAACCGGCGCTGTGGCTCGGGGCGACTTCGCCCGCGACCGGGCCCGGGTGCTGCACTCGTATGCGTTTCGGCGGCTCGCGGACAAGACCCAGGTCGTCGTCCCGGGGGAGGACGACTTTCCCCGTACCCGTCTGACGCACTCACTCGAGGTCGCGCAGATCGGCCGTGAGATCGCCGACGCGCTCGGCTGCGACCCGGACGTCGTCGACACCGCCGGGCTCGCCCACGACATCGGCCACCCACCGTTCGGGCACAACGGTGAGGCCGCCCTCGACGACGCCGCCCGCGAGTGCGGAGGCTTCGAGGGCAATGCGCAGACGCTGCGCGTGCTGACGCGGCTCGAGGCCAAGGTGCTCGACGGCACCGGGCGCCCCGCCGGGCTGAACCTCACCCGCGCGGTGTTGGACGCCGCCTGCAAGTACCCGTGGCAGCGGCGCCCGGACTCGATCAAGTTCGGCGTCTACGCCGCCGACCAGGACGCTTTCGCGTGGGTGCGGGACGGACGCGCCGACCAGCGCCGCTGTCTCGAGGCGCAGATCATGGACTGGGCCGACGACGTCGCCTACTCGGTCCACGACGTCGAGGACGGCATCCACGCCGGTCAGATCAAGCTCGCCGGCTTCGACGACGCCGAGCTCGACGTGCTTTGTGGGATCGCCGCGACGCACTATTCGGGCCTGCCTGTCGCGGATCTCGCTCCGGTGCTCGACCGACTGCTCGCGCTGCCCACGCTGCGCGATCTCGCCGACTACGACGGCTCCTACTCCGCCCAGGCGGCGGCCAAGCTCGCGACCAGCGAGCTGACCGGCCGGTTCGCCGGGGCTGCGGTCTCGGCCACCCGCGCCCTGCACGGCCCGGGGCCGCTCACTCGCTACGACGCCGACCTCGTGGTCTCACCCGGCATCGCGGCCGAATGCGCGCTGCTGAAGGCGATCGCGGTGCACTACGTCATGCGTCGCCCCGGCGTCGTCGAACGCCAGAGCGTGCAACGGGCGTTGCTCACCGAACTGGTCGACGCCGTCCTCGACGGCGCCCCGCTCACCCTCGACCGCGGGCTTGCCCCGATGTGGCACGAGGCCGAGTCGGACGCCGACCGGCTGCGCGTCGTCATTGACCAGGTCGCCCAGCTCACCGACTCCTCGGCCGTCGCCCTGCACGCGCGTCTCGTCGGCCCGGACGTGCGTCGGCACTCGTGACCATCCCGGTCGTGGTGACCGGTCCGCCCGGCGCCGGCAAGTCGACCCTCGCCGCCGCGTTGTCGGCCGTGGCTGATCCTCCTGGCCAGGTGTCGCTATGACGTCACCCAGCCAGCACGATCCGTCCCGCGAAAGCGTCCGACCCGGCGCCTAGACTTGGGTCGTGGCAGGGCGGATCCGGGACGAAGACATCG
>JBPCOE010000014.1:0-30676 GCA_051000605.1 Jatrophihabitans sp. | reverse complement strand
GCGCGCGCGAGGTCGGACATGAACATCGCCGCGCCCTTGAGGATGCCGACGAGGATCGGCTCGCGACCTGCGTAGTCGGCGTCGATCTCCTTGGCCAGTTCGGCGATCTTCGTGCGGATCTCGTCGGCGGAGATCAGCGTCTCCTCGATGTCGACGTCGAGCTCAGACACGGTTCTCCTCTGGCGCTGGCCTCGGTACTGCGTTGAGTGTCCCAGACGCCCGGACGACGGAAACTCCCCCCGGCAGCTGGACGGCGCCCTGCCCGTGCCAGTTCGTGACGAGGTCGTCCACCGCGGCCGTGCGTTCGGAGCTCAACGGCCCGGCGCCCAGCCTGGCGACCCACAGCCGCAGTACCCGGGTGCGCACGGCTCGGGGGAGCTCGCCCAGGCGGACGGCGTCCACTCTCTCGTGATCTCGGCCGTACCGCGCGGATTTGTCGGGTACGACCGAGATCATCAGCGACGGGAGGGTGGCCGCGGCGAGTGCGTCCAGGGCTGCGAGGTCGTCGCGCAGCAGGTCGGCGGTGCGGGCCAGTGCTTCAGCCACCCCATCTTGCAGGACGTCCTCCAGCAGGGGCAGCACCTCGTGGCGCAGCCGGGTTCGCTGATAGGACGGGTCGGTGTTGTGCGGATCGTCCCAGTACGCCAATCCCTCCGCTTCACACGCGGCGACGGTGGTGGCCCGTCTGACTTCGAGCAACGGACGGATGTAGCAGCCGTCCACGGCCGGCATCCCGACCACGGACCTCGGCCCGGAGCCCCGGCCGAGCCCGAGCAGCACGGTCTCGGCCTGGTCGTCGAGGGTGTGCGCGAGCAGGATTACCGCGTCCTCCGCCGTGGCCGTAGCGCCCAGCGCGTCGTAACGTGCCGTGCGTGCCGCCGCCTCGGGACCGCCTCGGCGCCCCACCTCGACCCGGATCGTCGTGACCGGGTCCAGGCCCAACTCCGCCCCGATCGATGCGACCCGAGCGGCCCGCTCGGCCGACCCGGGCTGCAAACCGTGATCGATGGTGACGAGCCCGGCTCGGCGCCCGAGCCGGGGCACGACGAACGCGGTCGCCGCCGCCAGCGCAAGTGAGTCGGCACCTCCGGAACACGCGACGAGCACGGGACGGTCGTCCCTCGCGCGGTCGTCCCTTGCGCAGAGCGTGGCCCGTACCGCGGTTCGGACGGCTGCGACGGCAGGCGCCGGCCCCACCGCTAGCTCCCGGTCCCGCGCCCGGCCGTTGACTGGCGACGTTCGAAGTTGACCGGCGACCGAAGGCCTGACCGGCGACGTATGGGTCGCCGGTCACCGTTCAGGTCGGCAGTCATCCGGGAAAGTCGCCAGTCATCGCGGGATCGGGAGCGGGCCGCTCAGGCGTGGACGCGGGCGATCCAGAGCCCCGGATCGGAGATCTCAGCCTTTGAGGGCAGGGTCTCGCGGGACGTCCAAATGGCGTTGAAGTCCTCGATGCCGATGCGTTCGACGACGGTGCGGACGAACGCCGAGCCGTCGACGTACTGACGGGTCTTGGCTTCCATGCCGAGCAGCCGGCGCAGCAGCCGGTCGAGTGGGTTGCCGCCGCGGCGGCGTCGGGACGCGAAGCGGTTCTCGATGACCTTCTGGCTCGGGATGACGGTCGGCGAAACCGCATTCATCACGTACTCGGCGTGACCTTCGACCAGCGACATGAACGCGGTGACCCGTTCCAGGACCGCGCGTTGTTCGGGGGTGGCGAGAACGGACAGCACGCCCGCGCCGTTGCCTTGGCCGCGGACGACCTTGACGAGTTCGCCGACCGCCCCTGACAACCGCTTGCGCATCTCGGCGGGATCGGTGTCGATGGTCGCGCTCAGCGCGTCGACCTCGTCGAGCATGTGCTGGCGAAGCCAGGGTACCGCGGTGAACTGGACCCGGTGGGTGACCTCGTGCAGGCACACCCACAGTCGGAAGTCCCGCGGGTCGACCTTGAGCTGACGCTCGACGGTGACCAGGTTGGGCGCGACCAGCAACAGTTGGCCGCCCGGCCGGTCGAAGAACTCGAATTGACCCAGCACCTTGCCGGACAGGAAACCGAGCACGACGCCGATCTGGACGCCGGTCAACCTGCCGCCGATGCGCTCCGCGACCTTGCCGACGGGGTTCTCGGCGGTCAGGCGCTCGACGATTGGGGCCATCACAGCGGCCATGCCGCCGGCATTGGCGTCGATCCACGCGGGGCGGTCGATGACTCGCGTCGCCGCGGTGACCGGCGGTTCGCGCAGGCGGGTCAGCTCGGCCACCTGGTCGGCGGCCGCGGCGGCCGCGCGGTAGAGCTCGCCGACGACGTCGTCGGCTTCGCGCCGGGACACCCCCGGCGAAGGGGGACTGAACCGCTTGGCCGCGCGGGCAGCAACTTCCCAGTCGACTAGCGAACTCATGGCTACACGCTACCCACCGACGCTGCCCCTCCGGCGTTGCGGCGGTTCTCACGAACAGCCGCAGGCCGCCAGCGCGGCCGCGACGGCATCCAATCCGGCCTCGGCCACGGGTGTCGAGCCGGTGCGATCGGCGATGAAAGCGAAGGCGAGCAGGCGCCCACTGCGATCGTGGAGCAGGCCGGCCAGCCCCGAGACTCCGGTCAACGTGCCCGTCTTGGCCCGGACGTCCCCGGCTGCGGTGCGCTGCACGCCGGCCCCGTAGCGAGCGGCGAGCGTGCCGCTCCAGCCGGCCACCGGAAGCGCACTGACGACGCTGCGCAGCGACGCCCGACGATCCGTCGCCACGACACGTAACAGGGCGGTGAGGGTGGCCGGGCTGAGCCGGTCCCGCGCTGCGAGGCCGCTGCCGTCCACCAGCGCGGTGCCGGGATCGACCCCGAGGCCTTGAAGCACGCTGCGAACAGCCTGCGCGGCACCGGTGAACGACGCCGGACCGTGCCGCGACAGGGCAACCTGCCTGGCCAGGCACTCGGCGATCACGTTGTCGGACTCCAGCAGCATTTGCCGGACGAGAGTGACGATCGGCGCGCTGCTGACAGTTCCCACCAGGCGCGCGCCGGAGACAGGTGTTCGACCTCGCGAAACTGCCAATCGGGGGGTCCCGAGCAAGCCGGCCAGGGCCCGGCCCGCGTCGAGGTCCGGGGTGGCGCTTCGATTCGGCGCCGACGGGGCGACTCGCCCGCCGTCGGCGAGGACGCCGGTGATCGCCGACGCGTAATCGCTCGGCACGTCCTCCGCGGCCCAGGCCGGCGACACGCCCGGGCCGGTGAACACCGATCCGTCGACGACGATGCGCTGTACCTGGATGCGGGCACGGCGAACGGCGGCGGCGAGGTCGCCGAGCCGGGCCGCCCCCGGATACGCGCCGCGTTTCCCCGCCGCAGCGGCGGTCAGGGTCGGATCGCCGCCCCCACGCAGGTAGACCGTCCCTGCCTGGCTTCCCGTCCCGGAGAGGACGCTGGTGTTCAGCCGGTCGGTAGGCCGGTGCACGGTGAGGATCGCCGCGGCCGTCAACAGCTTCGCCGTCGACGCCGGGGCGGCGACCACCGCTGCGCCGCGGTCCAGCAGCGTCGTCCCGGTCGCGACGTCCACGACACTCGCCCGGACGCGCGGGCCCAGCGATCCGGCGGCGAGGGCCGGCCCGAGCACTCGCGCCACGGCCGTGGCCGCTGCCGGGGTGCCGGTCGGGACGGCGGGTGCGGCCGGCGCCACGGTGGCTCGGCCGGCGACAAGCGGAACCGCGGGGCGCGCGAGCGTCGCCATCGGCTCGGGCTCGCGAAGTACCCGCGTGACCACGTAGCCGCCTGCGCCCGTCAGCACGGCGACGACCAGGACGAGCGCAGTCGGTGCCGCCAGTGCCGCCGTGCGCGCGTGGGGACCGGTCACGATGGGACAGAATAGTGCGACGAGCCCGCTCAGACGATCGACCGCCCGCACGTCCGTGCCCATCAGTCCACCATGTCCTCAGGAGCCGCCGCCGTGGAGTTCGACGTCCTCATCGAGATCCCCCGCGGGAGCCGCAACAAGTACGAGGTCGACCACGAGTCCGGCCGCATGCGGCTGGACCGCACGCTGTTCACCTCGACCCAGTACCCGGCCGACTACGGGTTCATCGAGGACACCCTCGGTGAGGACGGCGATCCGCTGGACGCGCTGGTCGTCGTGCACGGGGATCCGCTGTTTCCCGGCGTTCTCGTTCGGTGTCGCGCAATCGGGATGTTCCGGATGACCGACGAGAAGGGCGGCGATGACAAGGTCCTGGCCGTGCCGGTCCACGACCCGCGCCTCGAGCACCTTCGCGACATCCACCATGTGCCCGAGTTCGATCGTCTCGAGATCCAACATTTTTTCGAGGTCTACAAGGAACTAGAGCCCGGCAAGAGTGTCGAGGGCGCAGACTGGGTCGGTCGCGCCGACGCCGAGGCCGAGATCCGCCGCTCCTACCAACGGGTCACCGAACACTCGGCCACAGAGCCGCGGTGAAGCCCTCCTACATTGACGAACACTAACGTTCGTAAATAGGATGCCGACATGAGACTGGCCGACAAACGAGTTTTCATCACCGGAGCCGCGAGCGGGATCGGGCGGGCTACCGCCCTGGCCGCGGCGGGCGAGGGTGCTGTGCTGTTCCTGACCGACCGGAACGCCGAGCAGCTCGCACAGGCAGCGTCCGAGATCGGTGCTGCGGGCGGCAAGGTCGCGCTCGCGCGCGCTGGGGACGTCACCGACCTGGCCGCCATCAGCGCGCTCGCGGACGAGGTGCACGCCGCCGGCGGGAGCGTCGACGTCGTGATGAATATCGCCGGCGTATCGGCGTGGGGCACCGTCGACCGTCTCGAGCACCGGCACTGGCAATCGATGGTCGACGTCAACCTGATGGGTCCGATTCACGTCATCGAGTCGTTCGTGCCCGAGATGATCCGCGCGGGCCGCGGCGGCCATCTCGTCAACGTGTCATCGGCGGCCGGCCTGATCGGGCTGCCGTGGCACGCTGCTTACAGCGCGAGCAAGTTCGGGCTGCGTGGCGTATCGGAGGTACTGCGCTTCGACCTGCGTGAACACCGGATCGGCGTCAGCCTGGTGTGCCCCGGCGGGGTGCGTACGCCGCTGACCGAAACCGTCGAAATCGCCGGGGTCGATCAAACCGGCCCGCGGTTCGCGAAGATGCAGGCCAACTTCCGCCGCCGGGCGGTGACGCCCGAACAGGCCGCAACAGCGATCCTGCGCGGCGTGCACCGCAACCGCTACCTGGTGTACACGTCCCGCGACATCCAGGCCATCCACGTCGCCCAGCGCACCTGCCCGCCGGTGTACAACGCCATGATGCGCATAGCGAACGCCAGCATGCGCCGCGCGTTGCCCGCACCGCCGACGGCAGCGAAACCTGGCAATGGCATCTCGTCGACCTCGGCCGTCTCATGACTGGGCCGGCCGACGCGCAGCCGCGAATCACTCCCGGCACGCGTCGGGAGACAGGATTGCTCGGCTGGGGCATCAGCCACGTCGCCGGGGCCGTCGCTCGTACCGAACCGCCGAACCTGTTCCGGACGATGGCGAGGCAGCCGAAGTTGTTCCGCGGCTGGCTCCGCTTCGCGGGGCGGCTGATGCCCGGCGGCACGCTCCCGCGACGCGAGAGCGAACTGCTCATCCTGCGGGTGGCGCACTTACGCCAGTGCACCTACGAGTTCGAACATCACGTCCGGCTAGGCAGGCGAGCCGGCGTCACCACCGCCGACGTCGAACGTGTCCAGGCCGGCCCGGCCGCTGCCGGCTGGTCCCCCCGCGAGACCGTCCTCCTGCGCGCCGCCGAGTATCTAGTCCACGACCGTGCCCTGTCCGACGACATGTGGCGCGCACTGCGTGAGCAGCTGAACGAGGCGGAGACGATCGAGTTCCTCCTGCTCGTCGGTCACTACGACATGCTCGCGACGTTCCTGTTGACCCTGCGCGTCGAACCGGACCGGCATCGATGAGCGCTGCAGATACCGCACGTCTACCGAGGGGACGCCACAATCTCAGCCGGGCCGAGGTGGCCGCGGCTCAGCGAACCCGCATCTTGACGGCCATGGCCGAGGTCATGGCTGTTCGCGGCTACGTCGATACCCCCGTCGCCGCCGTGCTCGAACGCGCCGGTGTCTCGCGGGAGACGTTCTACCAGCTCTTCGATTCCAAGCAGGACTGCTTCATCGCGGCGCTCAGCGACGCGATCGACGATCTCGCTGTGGGCATCCAAGCACTCGTCGCGCAACATCCCGGTCCACCGATTGACACCTTCGACCGGTTGATCGGCGAGTACCTGTCCGTGCTCGGAACTAACCCGGCAACGGCCCGGCTGTTCCTGATCGAGACCTACGCCGCCGGTCCTGACGCGATGAACCGCCGCCTTGATCTGCACGGCCAGTTCGTCGAGGGGTTGGCGAGCTTGTTCGGCGTGACGACCGAGCAAGGCAGGTTCGCGTGCGGCGCCCTCGTCGCGACCGTGATCTCACTCGCGACAGCGTCCTTCATCCGGGGGGACGAGGCACGTCTGAGCGAGATTCGCGGACCGCTGGTCGAGATGGCCCGCACGTTGACCGCAGCCTGACCGAAACCGTCAGCCGCAGTACGCGCTCGCAACGACCGGTGACAGCATGCCGGACGGCAGCGCCAGCGGGTCAGCGGCCGATCGGCTGCACGAGCGTGGGGCGGTAGCTGAGATAGGTGCTGGGCCGCGGGTCCGAACACGTCAACCCGGTGGCAGCGATCCGCTCGACGCGGACCGTCACCTCGAGCTCGCCGTACGGACCGCGTAGCCGGACGAGACAGGCGCCGTCGATGACGGGCCCGGTTCCCACCACCCGCAGATCCTTTCGGCGCCGCAGGGCGAGGTGTTCATGGGCGAACGCGAGCGCCGCCTGTCCGGCGGGCGGGAGCCCGACCCGACCGCGGAGCAAGGCCCCCACGACCTCACCCGCCTCCGCCGCCGCCACGAACTCGCGGGCCGCGAACGGTAGGACCCGGCCGTACTGCAGACCGACGGGCAGGACCAGCACGTTGGCGGCGAACCTGTCCCCGCCGAGATGACTGGTTTCCCAGACCCGTCCCGGCCGGACCGCGTCGATCGCGGCCGCGACCGGGCGGCCGCGCAGCGCGCAGCAGGTGTCGTGCTTGCTGTGGGCGCAGACGAGATAGAGCGGTTCGTCGTCCGCGTCGCCACCCACGTCGTCGAAGGACAGGTCCAGCAGTTCGGCATCTGCTGCGAACGTCCCCCATCGCAGCGACTCGCGGTCATCGCGGGTATCGACGAGCGCCCAACGTCTGGTCATCCCCTCGGGCGTGCGCCCCGGTCGCCGGATGGCTTGTACCCGGATGCCCTCGGCCGTGGCGCGGCTCTCCAGGGCTGCGGCGAGAAACGGGTCGAAACGAGAGGTCCGGATACCACGTCTGCCCCACGGCCCGGGCTGCTCGATCAACAACAGCCGGGCAGCGGGGAAAGCCGTCCCGAGCATGGGATCTCCCCGCAGCTGGGCACGCAGCGCGCACCGGTCGAGACTCTCCTGAGGCTGCGGCGGACGGCGGACCCTGCCGCCCGTCAACGCCTTGACCTGTCAACCGCACCCGTCACCGGGTGACCGGAACCAAGATGCCTTCGCGCATCAACCGGCGGCAAACCGTCACTTCATCGTTGGTCTCGAGGCCGGGTAGCGCATCCGGGGTGAAGACGTCACCGCTGAGGACGACCTTCATCGCATCGGCCGTGACCACCGGCAACGTGATTGTCCGATCGAGCAGGACCAACCGCACGGCGTCCGCGTCCTGCTCGTGTCGGAGGCGAAGACCGGGCCGAAGCCGAACCGGAGTTGACGGGTTCACGGACTCGGCGGCGGCGAGTTGGGCGAGCGGGCCGATCGCCTCCGGCCGGGTGCGCTGCATCAGGTTCGTATTGACATAGCGTGCGGCGGCAGGGGTAGGCGCTGCAGCGAGGGCCGCCAGCCGATCCTGCAACGCGGCCAGGGTGGCGGCCAGCTGCGGGGCCAGCACGGCTGGATCACCGAGGTCGGCACCCAGCGGCAGAGATGCCCGCAACGCGGGATCGTCCTGGACGGCCTCGAGCAGGTGTTTGACCAAGTCGTAACGGGTCAACGGATGCACGCCGACCGTGAGGTGGATCGAGATCTCCCCGAGCGAGGTCGCCGCGTGGATGGTGCCGCGCGGGAGATAGAGCGCGTCCCCGGGTCCGAGCACCGTGTCGAGCAGCGGCGCCTCTGTAGCCCGCATGGCGACGGCCTCACGCCGCTCGTCCCACGGCTGGTTCGCAAGCGGCGACTCGACGACGGGGTCGTGCACGACCCACTGCTTGCGGCCGCTCACCTGGAGTACGAACACGTCGTGCACGTCGTAGTGCGCTGCGAATCCCTGATTCTGCGGCGGCGTGACGTAGGCGTTGATCTGCACCGGGTGGCCAAGTTCGGCGGCGAGCCGCGAGCTGAACTCGACGAGCGGCGGCCAGGTCCGGTGCAGCGCCTGGAGGACGAGGGTGGCGCCTTCCCCGATAGCAGCCAGGACGCGATCGTCGGCCACCTGGTCGGCGATCGTCGCACCGGCCCCGCCGCCGCGGGTGAACGTGGCTGGGGCCAGGACGTCACCGTCCCGCGCCATCCGCAGGAACGGCGTACGCAGCCCCCGCTCGGACACCAGCTCGTCGACGGCCGCCGCAGTGAAAAGATCGTCGAACCCGCGCGCCAAGTCGGCCGCGCGGGTCAGCCGCGATGCCCGACCCCAGTTCTCGGCGGCGAAGACTCCGGCGGTGCAGGCGACGCAGCGCGAGAGCGCTGCGTCGTCCGCACCGCCGGTCTG
Organism: Jatrophihabitans sp.; assembly: GCA_051000605.1. Classification (GTDB taxonomy): domain Bacteria; phylum Actinomycetota; class Actinomycetes; order Mycobacteriales; family Jatrophihabitantaceae; genus Jatrophihabitans. Next base: position 21,878 of record JBPCOE010000014.1, on the reverse strand, counting down.
ATCAGCGTGGGCCACGCTCAGCTGTCGGCCGGGCCTTCGGCGCCGGGTTGCGCGCCGCCGTCGGCGCCACCGTCACTGGTGCCGGCACCGCCGTCGGACGGACCCTCGGGGCCGGGCTGCGCGCCGCCGTCGGCGCCACCGTCACTGGTACCGCCTGCGCCGGACCCACCCGTGGTGATGTCGCTGTCGTCCATGCTCATGAACGTTCCTCTCGTCGCGTGCCGAAGCCGTCACCGGCCTTCCAGCCTCACGCCTACCCGGGGCAATACGGTCGCTAACCGGCCGCGCGATCGGCCACGTGCAGTGCGACGATCCCCCCCGTCAGATTGCGAAACCGCACCGCGGCCCAGCCACTGGAGGCGATGGTTGCCGCGAGTTCGTCCTGACCCGGCCATGCCCGGATCGACTCGGCCAGATACACGTAGGCATCGCTGTTGGACGAGACTCGGCGCGCCACCCACGGCAACGCGCGCATGAGGTAGTTCAGGTAGAGCACCCGGAACGGCGCGAACGTCGGCCGGCTGAACTCGCACACCACGAGCCGTCCACCCGGACGCACCACGCGGGCCAGTTCACGCAACGCCAGCGGCACATCGGACACGTTGCGCAGCCCGAAGCTGATCACCGCGGCGTCAAATGCTCCGTCGGCAAACGGCAGGCTCATGGCGTCGCCGGCGATGAAGGGGACCCTCCGGCGGCGTTTGCGGCCGCGGCCGACCCGCAGCATCCCGAGGGAGAAGTCACAGGCGATCGCGTCGACGCCGCCGCGGGCGATCTCGACCGTGGAGACCCCGGTGCCGGCGGCGAGGTCGAGCACCCGCTGCCCCGGCTCGAGTTCCAGGCATTGTCTCGCCCGGCGGCGCCAACGGCGGTCCTGGCCGAATGAGAGCACGGTGTTCGTGACGTCGTAGCGCCGGGCCACCCCGTCGAACATCTCGGCGACCTCGTCGGGTCTCTTGGCCAGCGTCGCTCGGCTCATCGGTTGGTTCGGACCTCCCAGGCAGTTGGCCGCCAGTCTCCCACCGCCGCTGCTCCGCCGAGCCGTCCGGGCCTGCCGAGCTTGCCCGGCTGCTAGCGGCGGTCGTCCCGGCGCGGCTCGACCGCGGCGCCGGCCGCACCCGGCTCGCGCGCCGAGACATCGACTGCGACGTCGACGGCAGCCTGGACCCGCTCGGCGACGTCCGGCTCGATCGGCCCGGCCTTCGGGTCGGCCAGCCTGATCGCCCCCGCGACCACCGAGGCCAGGCAAAGGACGTAGACGACAATGTGCACCGGTGAGTGCGGAATGTGCTCGTGCAGCACGATCGCCCCGAGGACCACGGCAATGCCAGGGTCGGCGGCCAGGTTCGCGGGCAGGGTTGCGCCCAGCGCACCGACCTGGAACGACATCTGCGTCAAGATCATCCCGGCGGTGCCGACCGTCAGCGCACCGATGATCGGAACGAAGCCGCGCGGCCCGCTGAACAGGCCTTCCACCCCGTGGTCGGCCAGGCGCGAGGACGCGGCGTCGATCATCACCGCCAGCGTGCCGAAGAAGATGCCGGCCACCGCGCCGTACATCGCGCCGCGGACGGTCTTGCTCCGACCCGTGACCGAGACGGCGAGCAGCGCCCCCACGACCAGCACCAGCAGGACCGTCATGCCGAGAAAGCGGGCATGCGGCACATGGCCGCTGCCTGGCCTGCCGATCACGGCGAGGAACACCGCCAGACCGCCCAGGACGGCCAGCACGCCCAGGTAGTCACCGATCCGCGGACGGTGCCCGCCGAGCAGGAAGCTGACGAGCAGGGACACCGGCAGCATCAATACGACGAGGGGCTGGATGATCACTACCGGGCCGGTCGACAGTGCCACGAGCTGGAGCAGGAAGCCGATGAAGTCCCCGCCGATCGCGAGCAGGAACGTGGGGTGCTTGACGAGCCGTAGCAGGCCCGCAGCGGTCACGCCCTCGTCGTCGGCCTGCTCCTGCGCCACCCGGTGCTGGATGACGATGGACGTGCCGTAGACGATCGCAGAGCCGACGCCGAACGGGACGGCGACAGCGAGGGACACGGTGGCAAGCGTAGCGATCCGCGCCTGACTGGAACCCCGTCCCGCGGAACCGAACCCCCCGTGCCGCGGACCCGAACCCCCGTGCCGCGGCCCTGAACCTGGCCTCGCGCTGAGGACTCCCTCGCTCGGCATAGCGACCCTGCCGTCTGCTTCGGGTGGACAAGCCGTCGTCTTGGGTTGGACAAGGCGGTGCGGCTGGGCCACGATCAGAGCAGCCATTCCCGACCGCGGAGCAGCCCATGCGCATCACCACCCGCCAGACCTTGGCCGCCCTGTGCGGTGTCGTGGCCCTCGCAACGTCGGCCGCCGTCTCGTCCCCGGCGGCAGCGACCACGCCCACCGGTGGCGTCTATGTCGCCATGGGCGACTCTTACACCGCCGGGCCGTTGATCCTGCCGCAGTCGGATCTGCTCACGTGTGTCCGCTCGAGCGCCAACTATCCGGGGCTGGTCGCGGCGTCCCTGCATCCCACTGCGTTCCGGGACGTCTCGTGCTCGTCGGCCCAGACCAAGGACTTCTCTGCGCCGCAGAAGGGCGCTGTCAGCGGGACGAATCCGCCGCAGTACAACGCCCTGAGCGCGGACACCACGCTGGTCTCGGTGGGCATCGGCGGCAATGACATCGGCCTGGTCGGTCTGGCCGAGAGCTGCATCAACGTGCTGCCCGCGCCGATCGGCAAGTCGTGCGCCGCCAAGTACACCGCGGGCGGCGTCGACGTCTACAGCCAGAAGATCCAGGCGTTCGCGCCGACGTACGGCACGGTCATCGCGCAGATCCGCTCCCGGGCGCCGCACGCGAAGATCTTGCTGGTCGGCTATCCGACCGCGATCCGCAACGGCGGTTGCTTCCCGGTCCAGCCGGTGCTTCCTCCGGACGCCACCTACCTCCAGGCCAAGATCGACGAGCTCAACTCGGTGATGAAGGCGCAGGCACAGTCCAACGGCGCCAGCTACGTCGACATCCGTACCTCGAGCGTCGGCCACGACTCATGCGCCCTGCCCGGTATTCGCTGGCTCGAGGGTCTCGTCCCGCTGTCGCCGGCGTTCCCGCTGCACCCGAACGAGCTCGAGATGCAGAACACCACACGGGTCGTGCTCGGCCAGCTCTCGCAGGTCTGACCGCAACCGGCGGCGCGAGTCACCGCGTACGGGACGGAGCGGTCAGCTCGCGGCACCAGCGGGCAGGAGATTCAGCGCCGTCGAGCTGAAGTGCGAGTGGACGCGGTCGTCGACGGGGTCGTCCACCGGATCCCTGTGCACGACGAGGTGGTCGTACAGCGTGTCGCGCTGGGCCGGGATGCGTCCGGAGCCACGGATCAGATCGATCAGCTCGGCGCGGTTCGATCGGTGCTTCGCGCCCGCACTGGAGACGACGTTCTCCTCGAGCATGACCGAGCCGAGGTCGTCGGCGCCGAAGTGCAGGGTCAGCTGGCCGATGTCCTTGCCGGTCGTCAGCCACGACCCCTGCAAGTGGTTGACGTTGTCGAAGAACAGCCGCGCCACCGCCACCATGCGCAGGTACTCCAGCGAAGTGGCCTGGGTGCGTCCCTTCAGATGGTTGTTCTCCGGCTGGTACGTCCAAGGGATGAACGAACGGAAGCCGCCGGTGCGGTCCTGGACGTCGCGGATCATGCGCAGGTGCTCGATGCGTTCGGCGTTGGTCTCGCCGGTGCCCATCATGAACGTGGCGGTGGATTCGAGACCGAGGCCGTGGGCAGTCTCCATGACCGCCAACCAGACCGAGCCCTTCTCCTTGAGCGGAGCGATGGCGTGCCGCGGCCGGTCGACGAGGATCTCGGCACCGGCGCCGGCGAACGAGTCCAGCCCGGCGGCGCGCAGCCGGGTGATCACCGTGGCGTGGTCGAGGTCGGATGTCCGCGCGATGTGCACGACCTCGGACGCTCCGAGGCTGTGCAAGGTCAGCTGCGGATAGCTCTGCTTGATCGCGCTGAATGTCTGCTCGTACCACTGCATCCCGAGCTCGGGTGAGTGGCCACCCTGGAGCATGATCTGGGTGGCGCCGAGATCGACGGCCTCGCCGCAGCGGCGCAGGATCTCCTCGAGCGGATGCGTCCAGCCCTCGGCATGGTTCGGCGAGCGGTAGAAGGCGCAGAACTTGCACGCCGTCAGGCAGACGTTGGTGTAGTTGATGTTGCGATCGATGATGTAGGTCGCGACGTTGTCGGGATACCGCCGTCTGCGCACCGAGTCGGCGGCCTGCCCGAGCGCATGCAGCGGTGCATCGGTGTAGAGCAACAGGGCGTCTTCGGGGCTGATCCGCCCACCGTCGGCGGCGTGGAGGAGAACGGTGTCGAGCAGGCGCGAGATCGCAGGCGTCGTCACGGTCCTCAGAGTACGGGCCGTACCCTGCGTCGGGACGTTCGGAGGACGCCCGGCCTTGGGCGACAGTGCTATGGGGGCGAAACGACAGAGCTATGGGGGCGAACGACAGTGCTACAGGGGGCGAAAGACCGGCGATGAGCGACGACGGCACCACCGGGCATGCGCAGGAGCCGCCGCCCGACAAGAGCCTTACCTGGATGCCGTTGCTCGGGGCAGCGGTCGTCGCTGCCGTCGTGGTGTTGATCCTCGTCCTTACCGGGTCGGGCAAGGAAAACCACCTCGGCACGGCCACGGATGCCGACGGCGCGCTGTCCTGCCCGAAGACCTACGAGGTCAACAGCACGGCGTGGGTGCCGATCGACCCGGCCGGCGTGGACGGCAAGAAGAGCCTCGTGCCGGACACCAAACCCGGGCACGCCACGGTCTGCCACTACCCGACGTCCGGCTCGCCGACCGAGCGGGGCGACGCCCGGCTTGCCGGTCGCCGAACCCTCGGCGGTGATCTGCGCGCGATCACGCGCGGCTTGTCGAAGCTGCCCAAGAGTCCGGCGCAAACGTGCGCCGCCAGGCAGGCCGCCCCGGGCGGCAGTTATCTGCTCGGGCTCAACTTCGCGACGGGCGTGGTCTGGGTGTCTGCACCGGGCGAGGAGTGCTTGGGATCGACGAACGGGGTCTACCAGACCTCGACCGTGCGCACGGCGGTGCAGAGCGCCTACGACGCGCGGGCCTGGGTGGGCTGAGCGGCGGACCTCTAGGCTCAGGCGCTATGAGCCTCCCGCCCTCTGGACCGGACCGCACCGCCGTCGTGACCGGAGCGTCGTCCGGCATCGGAGCCGAGATCGCCCGCGAACTCGCTCGGCGCGGTCACCAGGTGACGCTCGTCGCGCGCTCGGAGGACAAACTGCGAGCACTGGCCGACGAGATCGGCAACGGCGCGCAGGTGGTGGCTACCGACGTATCCGACCGCGCCGCCCGGGCCGCGCTGCTCGAGACGATCACGTCGCGCGGGCTGACCCCGGACGTCCTGGTCAACAACGCCGGGCTGTCGACACTCGGGCCGGTGCACCGCGCCGACCCGGACGACGAGCTGAACATGATCGAGGTCGACGTCGCCGCCGTCGCCGACCTGTCGACGCGCTTTCTGCGCGGGATGGTCGAGCGCAGGCGTGGCGCGTTGCTGAACGTCGCGTCCACGGCCGCCTTCCAGCCGTTGCCCGGGCAGGCGGCCTACGGCGCTGCCAAGGCGTTCGTCCTGTCGTACACCCAGAGTCTGGCCGGCGAGCTGCGAGGCACCGGCGTCACCGCCACCGCGCTGTGCCCGGGCCCGGTCAAGACCGGATTCGGGCCGGCCGCGGGGTTCTCCGACGAGGACGCCGAGGCCGCACTGCCGTCGTTCATGTGGGTCGACGCCGCCGAGGTGGCGCGGGTCGGCGTCGACGGCATGGCAAAGGGACGGCTCGTTGCGATCCCCGGTGTGGCCAATCGGGTCGGGTCGGTGTTCGCGCAGGTCTCCCCGCGGCGGCTGCTGATCCCGATTCTGGCCAGAAATCATCCCGGGCTGAAGTGACCGGTCAGCGCGTCGGGACGTCGGCGAACACCGGGTCGACCGGGATGTGCGCGCGGCGGGCGAACTCGCACAGCCCGTCGAGCTGGCGTGGCCCGAGCGAGAAGTCGAGCGTTCGGAAGTACGTCGCCAACGTCCCGGGGTCGAAGACCTCCCAACGCGCGGCCGCGGCAGCGACCTCGTCGATATGCGCCAACGCGTCGTCGCGGCTGCGGATGAACGCGGCGTGGACGTCCTTCACCAGGCCCGGATTCGCGTCGGCATAGTCGCGGCGGGCGGCCCAGACGGCGAAGACCATCGGCAGGCCGGACCAGTCACGCCATGCCTGACCGAGGTCGTGGACGGTGAGGCCCATCGCCGGCGCCTCGTACGTCGCCCGCAGTGCGGTGTCGCCGATGACCACAGCGGCGTCGGCTTCGAGCAGCATCGTCGACAGTTCCGGCGGGCAGGTGAAGTACTCCGGCCGTACCCCGTGCACCTGCTCGAGCCACATCGTGGCCAGCAGCACCGAAGTGCGCGACGTCGACCCCAGCGCCACCCTGCGACCGTCCAACTGATCAAGCGGCACCTGCGACACGAGGTCAACCGACAGCACCGGACCGTCCGAGCCGATCGCGATGTCCGGCAGCAGGACCAGCTCGTCAGCGTTACGTAGGTACTCGACGAGCGAGATCGGGCCGATGTCGAGTTCGCCGCGGACCAGCAGCTCGTTGAGGCGATCCGGGGTGTCCTTTGTCAACTCGATGTCGAGCAGGGCGTCCCCGCGCAGGAGACCCCAGTAGATCGGCAGGCAGTTCAGGAACTGGATGTGCCCCACGCGGGGCCGGCTGACCGGCACCCGACGGACGCTACGCCGTACCTGCCCTAACGCTCCCGAACGTTCGCTACCGTTCGAGACGTGTCCCTTGACGACTTCGATCTAGCCGCCGAACTCGTCCGGGACGCCGGGAAGCTGGCGGCGCAGATGTTGCGCGAGGGGCTGATCGTTGAGCACAAGACTTCGATCTCGGACGTCGTGTCGGCGGCCGATCACGCGGCGGAACGGCTCGTTGTCGAGCGGCTGCGCGCCGTTCGGCCCGGCGACGCGATCGTCGGCGAGGAGGGCACTGCGGACGCCGGCGAGGGGCGCACCTGGTACGTCGACCCGGTCGACGGCACGTACAACTTCCTGTCCGGCCTGCCGACGTGGTGCGCAGCGCTCGCTCTGGACGAGACGGTGGGCGCGGTGTATCAACCGGCCACGGACGAGCTGTGGCTGGGGGGTCGTGGACGCGCCGCCACGCGGAACGGCACCGAGTTGCCCGCGCTGAAGGACCGTCCGCTCGCGGAGGTGTCGATCGCGACCTACCTGCACCCGACCACGCTGGCCGACGACTCGCTGCGTGTGCCGCTCCTGCGTGCGATGCAGGGAGCGGCGACGGTCCGCATGCTCGGCTCCGGCTCGGTCGAGCTTGCGGCCGTCGCGGCCAGCCGGCTCGGCGCGAGCGTCCAGGCCGACACGCTGCCGTGGGACTGGCTGCCCGGGGCCGCGCTCGTCCGCGCCGCGGGCGGGGTCGCCGAGGTCGTCGAAACCGGCGGGCACCGCTGGCACGTCGCGGGGAGCCGGCAGACCGTCGCCGAGATCGGCGACCGGTTACGCGAAACGCCTTCCGGCGGCTTGGCCTAGGGTGACGCCCGTGCGCAGGGACGGAGGCAGGACGATCGGGACCTCCCGATCTCTCCGGGGCAACCCCGGGGGCATCCCCGCACGCAGACCATCGCGTCGCACGCCCCTACTCGCACTCCATGCAACCGCGGGCGCGCACGGCACAGGTTGGCTGCCTCCGTCCCTGAGCACATGAACTCCCGCGAGCATGTCGCGGACGCGCTGGCCACGGCCATGTTGGCCGGTGGGTGGACCCGGGCGTCGATCCTGGCCCGCACCCGTGCCGCGCTCGGCAAGCCCGCTTCACCGAGGTGGCTGCTCGCGCTCGTCGACGAGGTGCTCGCGGCCTACCGCGACCCGCCGTCCGACCGGCCGCGCGAGCTCGCCGCGTACCTGCAGGCCGGGGCGGCCTGGCGGATGGCCGGGCAGCACCGGCGTCCGGCCCGCATCGTGGCCTGGACGCCCGTCCCGACGGCCGTGACGATCCACCCGTGGCCCATCAGACTGTTGCCCGATCGCAGTGCGCTGACAGCATTGCTCGACCTCGACCAGGGCGAGCTCGACTGGTTCGCCGACGTGCGCGGGTGGGAGCGTCGGGTCGCCGAACCGCTGCGGCACTACAGGTGGACGACGCTGCCGAAGCGCGACGGCGTCCGCGTGGTGGCCGCCCCGAAGCCGCGGCTCAAGGAGATCCAGCGTCGGCTGCTGCGGCACCTGCTCGAACCGATCCCGCTGCACGACGCGGCACACGGGTGCGTGCGCGGACGGTCGGTACGCAGCGCGGTCGCGCCGCACGCCGGGGCCACCGTGGTGATCCGCGCCGACCTCGCCGCCTTCTTCCCCTCGATCCGGGCCGGGCGCATCTGGTCCCTGCTGCGCACCGCCGGACTGCCCGAAGCCGTCGCGTACATCGTCACCGGACTGGTCACCACCGTGGCGCCCGCACCGTACCGCCGCTTGGATGCGCGGCTCGGGCAGCCGCACCTGCCGCAAGGCGCACCGACGTCACCCGCGCTGGCCAACCTCGTCGCGTTCTCGCTCGACCGCCGGCTGGCCGGGCTCGCCGCGCGCTTCGACGCCCGCTACACCCGTTACGTCGACGACCTCACCTTCAGCGGCGGCTCGTCCCTGCGTCGCGCCCGCAGCCGGTTTGTCGCGCTGGTCGGCGAGATCGTCGTCGCCGAGGGCTTCTGCCTCAACGACCGCAAGACCGTCGTGCTCGGCGCCGCGGGGCGGCAGGCGCTGCTGGGCACGGTCGTCAACGACCACCCGACCGTGGCGCGGCCCGAGCGGGACGCCCTGCGCGCGTTGCTGCACAACTGCACCGCCCAGGGCTGGCGAACCCAGGTTCGCGGCCAGGACGACCTGCGGTCACACGTCCTCGGGCGGATCGCTTGGGTGGGCAGCCTCGATCCGGCGTTCGGCGCGAAGCTGCGCGCGAAGTTCGAGGCGGTCGACTGGAGCTGATAGCCGCTTGATCAACAGAGCGTTGTGGTCGTCCGCCAATCGCCGCTTCGGGTCGCATGTACAGCTCGGATCGTCCACGATCGAGGTGGCGTCATTCGTCGGCGTCGTGGCCCTCCGGGTCCAGCTGGGTAGCAAGGCTCTGCTTGTGCGCCCGTTGCGCCTGCACCCGCAGTTCGAGCTGCTTGGTGAAGCGCTGCCGCGGCTTGGCGAGCAGCACGAGCGAGAGCGGGACGGAGAGCACGAGCGCGATCAGCGCGGCGAACAGAGCCTCGAGGCCGGTCAGCAGCAGAATGCCCCAGAGCGCGAAGAACAGACCGAAGCGCAGCACAGTGTAGAGCCACATCGAGCCCATCCACTTGCCGAAGCTCGGTTCCTTCGGCTGCGCGATATCCACGTCCACCAATTTACCGTCTGATCTACGGGTCGTCGTCGTCCCGGCAGCCATCACGATCACCAGGCGAGGTCAGCCGCACCGCGCGTCGTCGTCCGACGCCACGAGCGGATGAGCCAGCGGCTGACGCCGTCAGGCGGCGGCAATGTCACCTACCCGAACGAGCCCGTGGGGCCGGCGTCGGCGCCGCCGAGCGTGAGACTGCCGGCGCAATAGCAGGCGAATGTCCCAGCCTCGCCGATCAATACGCACCGTTCCTGCGCAGCACGGCAAAAATCGTCCGGGCCAGGATGCCGAGATCGACCCCGAGGCTCCAGTTCTCGACGTAGTAGAGGTCCAGACGGACGGCGTCGTCCCAGCTGAGGTCGGATCGTCCGCTCACCTGCCACAGGCCGGTCAGGCCGGGACGGACGAGCAGCCGCCGGCGCGCGTCGCCGGTGTAGGTCGAGTCGACGGCGGCGAGCGGACGCGGACCGACCAGCGACATCGTCCCGGTCACGACATGCGCCAGCTGCGGCAACTCGTCGATGGAGAACTGCCGCAGGAACCGGCCGACCCGGGTGACCCGCGGGTCTCGCCGCAACTTGAACAGGACACCGCCACCGTCCTGCTCGTTCAACTCCAGCAGGTCGTCGCGGCAGTCTTCCGAGTCGACGTACATGGTGCGCAGCTTGAGCACCATGAACTCGTTCCCGTGCACGCCGAGGCGGCGCTGGCGGTAGAACACCGGCCCACGAGAGTCGAGCTTGATGGCGATCGCGACCAGCAACAGGAAGGGCAGCGCGAACGCGCTGAGCATCAGGCCGCCGACGATGTCGGTTGTCCGCTTGACGAGGCGCGGCACGCGACCGAGCTGCGGCTGTTCCAGCCACACCAGCGGCAGCCCCTCGACCGGGCTCACGTGCACGCGTGGACCGGCGATCTCGGTGAGGGCCGGTGCGATGACCAGGCCGCGGCCGGTGCCTTCGAGCTGCCAGCCGAGTTCGCGAACGCCGCGGGGGCCCAGACCGCTGCCGGTGACCGCGACGACATCGGCGTCGACCAGCTGCGCGGTGACCGCGGCCTCGCAGACGCCGCCCACGACCCGCACCCCGTTGCCGATCAAGGCCCCGTGCGGGGAATCCTCGACGCAGACACCGACCACGTGCAGCCCTGCGCCGGTCGCACGTTCAGTGACCTCGAGCAGGTGCCCGACCGACTCAGTGGTGCCGACAGCCAGGATCCGGTGCACCCACTGACCGTTGCGGCGGCGACGATTGACGTAGCGGCGGGTGATCGCGCGACCGAGGAACAGCAGCACGATCCCGACCGGGATGACGACGATGACGAACCCGCGGGCCACCTCTGTCTTCGTCGAGTAACAGTAGATCGCCAGGACACTGACGGTCACCACGCTGGCACGCAGTACGACCTTCGCCTCGGTGGGACCGGTGGCCAGGTGCCGGATGTCGTAGCCCCCGGCGTTCTGCAGCGCTATCACCCAGCCCACGACAATCGCGGCAGCGTAGGCGCCGTAGCTCAGTGGGGGCTGGCTGGAGCCGAACCGCAACGCCCAGCCGACTACGGTGGCCGACGCCATGGCCACGAGGTCGACCGCGAGCAGGAGCAAGCGGTATTGCAGCATCCAGGAGCGTCGGGTGTCCGCCGCGACGAGCTGCTCAGCGGCGTTCTCGCTCTCGGGCGCGACCGAGGCAGGCACCGTGACCGGGAAGTGGGTGGACGACCCGGTGTGCGCAGGTCCGGTGGTAGCGGATAGCGCATCGGCATTCGTCGCGAAGCGGCGCACAGCAGCGGTATCGACGATGTCGGTCACGCTCGCTCCTTCGTCGCTCGCGGAGCTTGCACTGATTTGGCAAGGATCCGCCAAGTCGATCAACGACGCTCGAAGATGTCGATCAACCGGGTACCTACGCGCGAAACCTTACGGCTTCGGGAGCAGACGTCAAACCGGCGTGAGCCGTCTCGTCCCGCTCGGGGACACTGACCTGACCTGGGTCGCTCCTGGGTGGGACGAACGGCCGGGGCGGGTCCGGGCAGGCGTCAGGCCCAGACGGTTTGCGGCTCGGCGCGACGCTGCGCGAGCGGCACAGGTGCGTCGTACTCGCGGATCACCTCGTAGCGCGTGTTGCGTTCTCTGGGCCGGAAGCCGGCGTCGCGGATCAGCGTGAGCAGGTCCTCGCGGGTCAGCTTGTCCGGAGTGCCGTAGCCGTCGGCGTCATGAGTGATCTTGTACTCGACCACCGAACCGTCCATGTCGTCGGCGCCGTAGTTCAGCGCGAGCTGGCTCGTCGACAGTCCGTGCATCACCCAGAACACCTTGACGTGCGGGAAGTTGTCGAGCATCAGCCTGCTGACCGCGAAGGTCTTGAGGACGTCCGCGGGCTGGGCCATCGGCAGGTGGCTCAGGCGGTTGTTGTCGTTGTGGAAGCGCAGCGGGATGAAGACCTGAAAGCCACCGGTCTCGTCCTGCAGCTCGCGCAGCCGCAGCACGTGGTCGACTCGGTGACGAGATTCCTCGATGTGGCCGTAGAGCATCGTCGCCGGCGTCTTGAGGCCTTTGGTGTGGGCCAGGCGGTGGATGCGCGACCAGTCCTCCCAGTGCGTGTCATGATCGACGATCTGCTTGCGGACGTCCCAGTCGAAGATCTCCGCGCCGCCGCCGGTGAGACTTTCCAGGCCTGCATCGATCAGCTCGTCGAGGATCTCGTCGGCGCTGAGGCCGGAGATCGTCTCGAAGAAGTGCACCTCGGTGGCGGTGAACGCCTTGAGCGCGACGTCGGGCAACGCTTGTTTGAGCTCGCGCAGCACGCGGGGGTAGTACTTCCAGGGCAAGGTCGGGTGCAGGCCGTTGACGATGTGCAACTCGGTCAGCCCGTCGCCCTTCATCGCCAGCGCAGTCTCGACGGCTTCCTCGACGCGCATCGTGTACGCGTCCTTCTCACCGGGTTTGCGCTGGAAACTGCAGTACGCGCAGGACGCGGTGCATACGTTGGTCAGGTTCAGGTGCCGGTTGACGTTGAAGAAGACGGTGTCCTGATTCTTTTCCGTCCGCACCCCGTGCGCGAGGCCGCCGAGCCAGGCGAGGTCGTCGCTGTCGTAGAGATCCTCACCGTCGCGCCGCGAAAGCCGCTCGCGGGCGGTGATCTTCTCGGTCAGCTCGGCCTTGCGGGTGTCGCTCAACGGCATGTCGATCAGGATACGTGGCCGGTCAGCGGCGGGCGGTGCCCGCTCCGGCCGCTTGGCTCGGCCGCCCTCGACTGTTGATCAACAGAGGGTTGTGGTGGTCCTGACCACCACAACCCTCTGTTGATCAAGCGGCGGCGGCGTTGTCCACAGGTGCACACCAAGCGCGGCGGATTTTGCCAGGCTGACACAGGTGCACAGCCGGTTCCCCGATCTCCCGCGCGTGCTCACCGCCCAGGGCGCGGCCGAGCACGGCTGGTCGCGCGAGGCCGTGCGGCACGCCGTCGGGACCGGGCGCTGGCAGCGGCTCGCGCGCGGGATCTACCTGACGAACGCCCACGGCGTGGCCCGCGACGACTGGATCCTCGTCGGCATGGCCTTGAGCGGCCCGCGTGCCGCCCTGAGCGGGTGGGACGCGTTGCGCATCGTCGGCATCGGCGCGCCCACAGCCCCGACGCCGCGCGTCCTGGTACTCGACCGCGCCGGCGCCAACCGTTCGCTCGACGGCGTGCAGGTGCGCCCGACGTCGCGGCCCTTCGCGAGCAGGTTCCTGCCGGTGTCGCACCCGACGCTGCCCCTGATCCCGGTCGTCGCGGCGGCACGGGCGGTGGCCGACACCGCGCTGCTGTACCGCTCCCCCAAATCGGTGCGCGCCCTGGTCACGACCGCGATCCAGCGCAAGGTCTGCACACCGGCCGAACTCGCCACGGAACTCGTTGCGTGTCCGCGCGCTCGGAGCGCTCCGCTGCGTCGCGCGCTCGAGGACGTGCTCGACGGTGCCCGCTCCATTGCCGAGGCTGAAGCCGTCGACTTCCTGCGGACGGCTCGCGTGCCGCCCTTCGAACTCAACGTGCCGATCATCGACGCGACAGGCCGCACGATCGCGGTGGCGGACGCACTGTGGCGCGAGCTGCGTGCCGTCCTGGAGATCGACAGCCAGGAGTTCCACTTCGGTGCGGAGGACTGGAAAGCCACGACCACCCGGCACAATCAGCTCACCATGCGCGGGCTCGCACTCGCCCACTACCCGCCGTCCGAGATTCGTGCCCGGCGCGGCGAGTGGGGCGCCGAGGTCGCAGCGTGGCTGCGTAACCGGGCCGAAGAGTTAGGGGCGCGTTACCTGCCCGCCCGGGGACCCGTCCGCGCGGTCGGGACCCCGCTACCGTTTCGGGTGAGCTGATCAACAGAGGGCTGCGGTGGACCTGACCACCCACAACCCTCTGTTGATCAGACCTCTGAGCCGTCCCCGGGCACAATGACGGCCATGACGCTGCTCCCCCGCGAGTTGCACGACACCGACCGGCCGAGCTCGACGGCCCAGTGGACGACACTCGGTCGCGCGCTCGAACTCGGCCGCGACCCCGCCGACCGGATTGTCACCGACGTCTTCGCCCCGACGTTCCTGTCCGCGACGAGCCGGCGCCTATTCGCGCCGCTGCGCGTGGCCGGCCCGGTGATGCGGCTGGCCGAGCGCAGCACGCTGGCCGGGCTCGCCGCCTCGGGGCTGTGCCGCCACCGCTTCATCGACGCGCATCTGCTGGTAGCGCTGCCCGACGTCGAGCAGGTGGTGATCCTGGGCGCGGGCTACGACAGCCGCGCGTACCGCTTCGCGCGCGCCATCGACCGCCGGCCGGTGTTCGAGGTCGACCTCGCCCCGCTGTCGCGCCGCAAGCGGCAGGTCGTCGATGACCACCCCGAGCTGTTCGACCGCGGGCGCATGACGAGCATCGAGATCGACTTCCGGACGCAGTCCCTCGAGGGCCAGCTCGCCGGATCGGGTTTCCGCCCGAGCGTCCCCACGTTCGTGGTCTGGGAAGGCGTCAGCATGTATCTCACCCGCGCTGCGATCATCGACACGCTCGGCGCGCTGGCCGGGCTGTGCGGCCAGGGTTCCGTCCTCGCGATGGACTACTGGCAGACGGTGTTGGGCGTCGGCCCGTACGCCCAGCTCCGGCGGGTCGGACAGCGTGCGATGGGGCTCATCGGTGAGCCGATCGGCTTCTCGATCGCGTCGGCGCGCGTCGGGGAGCTGCTCGAACCGAGCGGCTTCGAGGTCGTCGACCTTGCGACCGCTGACACGATGACCACGCGTTACGCGACCGCCGGGCGGCGCTGCGACGACGGCATGTACGTCGTAGCCGCCCGGCTGCGTTGAGCTCGCAGTTACGGTTCGGCCGCCGGGACGCGGTCCTCGAACTTCGTCGACAGGACGACGGTGGTGCGGGTACGGCCGATGCCAGGGATGGCGTTCAGCGAGCGGATCGCCCCCTCGAGCCGACCGACGTCCGAGACGCGGACCTTGATCACGAAGGTTTCCTCGCCGGCGACGAACCAGCAGTGTTCGACGACCGGAAGCCCAGCCAGGGACGCGGCGATCTCATCGGTGTCGGCGCTGTCGGTGATGAAGATGCCGATGAGTGCGTTGACGGCGTAGCCGAGCGATTCCGGCGCTACTGCAGCGTGGTAGCCGGTGATCACGCCGGCCGACTCGAGTTTCGAGACCCGGTCGTGCACGGCGGGCGCGCTCAGTCCCACCAGCTGAGCGAGCTGCGCGTAGGTGGCGCGGGCGTTGACGCGCAGCGCGTCGAGCAGCTTGCGATCGACTGCGTCCATCGTCCCGACGCTACCGGTCCGCGCGCCGCGCGAGCCCTGGATCCGCGGCGCCACCGAGCGTCCCGGTCCAACGGGTGATCAGCTCGTGCGGCACGGCAAGGACGTCGAGGACCTTGGCCGCCACGAAGTCGACGAGCTGCGCGATCGATTGCGGCGCGGAGTAGAATCCCGGGCTGGCCGGCAGGACGATCGCGCCGGCGTCGTGCAACGTCAGCATGTGCTGCAGCGTCGCCCTGGTGTACGGCGTCTCACGCGGCACGACGACGAACCGGCGCCGCTCCTTGAGTGTCACGTCGGCCGCCCGCTGGAGCAGGTCCTTCGACAGGCCGATCGCGATGCCGGCCACGGCGGCCGTGGAGGCGGGTACGACGACCATGCCGAGGGTGGGGTACGAGCCGCTGGCCGGCCCGGCGGCCAGATCACCGGCCGTCCAGTACTGCGTGTCGTGCGCATCGCGGCCCAGCCAGGCTTCGAGGTCGGCGCGCCAGTGTGTGTCGCGGAACGACAGGCCGGTCTCGTCGCGGATCGTCAACCGCGCGGCCCGCGAGACGACCAGATCGACGGACTCGCCGGCGTCGAGCAGGCCGTTGATCACGGCACGCGCATACGGTGTGCCGGACGCGCCGGACACTCCGACCACCCAGGGCGTCCGGGTCACGTCCTGGCCCCCGTCATCCGCGCAGCCCGTGCGCCATCAGGTCGGCCAACGCGAACCCGAACAGCCCGATGCCGATGATGCCGTTGGCGGTGAAGAAGGCCCGGTTGACGCGCGACAGGTCGTTCGCCTGCACGATCAGGTGTTCGTAGATCAGGACAAGCGCGGTCAGTGCGAGGCCCGTCCACCACAGCCAGCCGAGGTCGGCCGCGGCGCCGAACCACGCGAACGCGGCGACGGTGACGATGTGTACGACCGACGACGCACGCAGGGCCGTCGGGATGCCGAAGCGGGCAGGCACCGAGCGCACGCCGATCCGCAGGTCGACCGCGTAGTCCTGGCACGAGTAGATGAGATCGAAGCCGCCGATCCAGGTGCCGACGGCGATGCCGAGGGCCGTCGCCGCCCACGAGACCGAGTCGGTGACGGCGATCCACGCGCCCACCGGGGCGACGAATTGCGCAACTCCGAGCAAAATCTGCGGGTAGTCGGTGAAACGCTTGCCGTAGGAGTACAGGACGAGCAGGAACACCGCGACCGGCGCCAACGCCAGACACAGCGGCGACAACGCCAGCGCGCTGCCCAGGAAGATCACCAGCGCGACGCCGGTGCCCGCCCACGCCGAGCGGACCGACAGTTCGCCGGTGACGAGTTCCCGCTTCGCGGTGCGCGGGTTCATCGCGTCGAAGTTGCGGTCCAGGATGCGGTTGGCACTCATCGCGACCGTCCGGGCGGACACCATCGCGACGGTAATTAGCGCGAGTTCGCGCCAATGCACGGACCGCGTCTGGGTCCACATCGCCGTGAGAGCAGCGATGTACGCGAACGGCAACGCGAACACCGAGTGTTCGATCATGACGAGCCGTAGGAACTTACGGATGTTGTGCGCGCTGCGCCGTGGCGGCGTCTGGTCCCGCACAAGATCGTCGGCGGTCATCGGCGGCGTCCTGACGTGATGCCGTACTCCCGCCACCGCCGGTCGACCTTTTCGATCGTGGCAGTGTCGAGGACGCATTCGCTCGGCCAGCCGCCGTCGCGCCGATACCCCTCGGTCGGCAGCTTGCGGGTGGCGTCGACGCCGAGCTTGCCGCCGAAGAACTGTTCGTAGGACGCGTGGTCGAGGTGATCGACCGGCCCGACGCTGTGCTGCACGTCGTGGGCGTAGTCGACGTTGCCGAACGCTCGCCACGCGACGTCGGCGTAGTCGTGGACGTCGCAGTCGGCGTCGACCACCACGATCAGCTTGGACAGACTCAGCAAGCCGGCGCCCCAGACCGCGTTCATTACCTTCTGCGCATGCTTGGGGAAGCGCTTCTCGATCGACACGATGACGCAGTTGTGGAAGACGCCGGCCTCGGGCAGGTCGTAATCGACGATCTCGGGCACCGTCATTTGGATCAGCGGTAAGAAGATGCGCTCGGTGGCCTTGCCGATAGGGCCGTCCTCCTGTGGCGGACGCCCGACGATGATCGACTGGTAGATCGGGTCGGTGCGCATGGTGAGCGTCTCGACCGTGACGAACGGAAACGGCTCGACCGGTGTGTAGAACCCGGTGTGGTCGCCGAACGGTCCCTCGGGCAGCCGCGCACCCGGCTCGACCCACCCTTCGAGCACGACCTGGGCGGCAGCCGGCACCTGCAGCGGCACCGTCACGCAGTCGACGAGCTCGACCCGGTCGCGCTGCACGAAGCCGGCGAACAGGTACTCGTCGATGTCGCCGGGCAGCGGCGCGCTGGCCGCATAGGTGACGGCCGGCGGGCAGCCGAACGCGATTGCGATCGGCAGGCGCTCGCCGCGCCGCTCCGCGATCGCGGCGTGCGAGGTCGAGTCCTTGTGGATCTGCCAATGCAGGCTGACCGTGCGGGAATCCTGCAACTGGAGGCGGTACATGCCCAGGTTGCGAGCGCCGGTCTCGGGATGCTTCGTGTGGGTGAGACCGAGGTTCAGGAAGACCCCGCCGTCCTCGGGCCACGCGAGGATGCCGGGCAGCAGCGCCTCGAGATCGATCTCGTCGCCGCGCAGCACGACCTCCTGGCTCGGCGCGCTCCGCACGTGTCGCGGCGGGGCATTTCGCAGCTGGCCCACCTTGCCGAGCGCGTCCCTGAAACCGCCGATGCCTTTCGGCAGCTCGGGTTTGAGCAGGTCGGCGATGCGCTTGCCGATGTCGTCCAGATCCTCGACGCCCAGCGCGCGGGCCATGCGCCGCTGCGTACCGAACGCGTTGATCAATAGGGGCATCCGCCCGCGGGTGGGGTTCTCGAACAGCAGCGCAGGCCCGTTCTCGCGCAGCGTGCGCGCCACGATGCCGGTGACCTCGAGATGTGGGTCGACTGGCGCAGTCACGCGCACCAGATCCCCGTCGCGTTCCAGGGTGGCGACGAAGTCCTGCAGATCAACGAAGGCGGCCACGGCAACCAGTATTCAGGGTGTCCCCCACGGGCGGCCGATCCCCTGCCCACGCGATCTTGAGCAAATCCTTACGTTGCGCTGACGTCGCTCTGACGTGTGCGGCCGCATCGTCATGACATGGACGCAGGAGCCGCACTTCGTGGCCGGGCCCGGATGTTGGGCGTCATCGCGGCGTCCGCTGCCAGTGTGCTCACCGGCGGCCTCGTCGCCGGCGTGGTCGACTCCGGCGCCGCGCGCACGTCCGGCGGTCCGAGGACGACCTCGACCAACTCGACGGGCGAGACCTCGACACCCAGCGAGACCGGCAGTGTCGACATCGGGCCGGTCGACCAGAGCGGCGCAGCCGTGGGCGGGAGCAACGGATCGTGAGCGCCACCTACGTCGGCGCGGCCTGGAGCTGCACGGTCCGCCTCGTGGTCGCGGACGAGCAGGTGCTCCGCCCGGCCGCCGCGGACCTCACCGACCTGCTGGCCCGGGTGGACGCGGTGGCCAGCCGATTCCGTGGCGACTCGGAACTCTCGATCGCCAATGCTCGGGCCGGACGTCCGACCCCGGTTTCCAAGCTCCTGCTCGAACTCCTCACAGCCGCCCTCGATGCCGCCGCCCGTACGGACGGCGCCGTCGACCCGACCCTCGGCCGTGCCATGCGGCACATCGGGTACGACCGCGACATCGCCGACCTGCGGGACTGTGGTCCGGCGGTGCCCGCAGCCAGCCCGAGCCCCGGCGGCTGGCGACGGGTACGGCTGCACCACCCGACCGGACTGTTGACCGTGCCCCTCGGCGTCGAGCTCGACCTGGGCGCAACGGGCAAGGCCTGGACTGCCGACCGGGCCGCACACCTGCTCGCCACTCGCTACCGCACCGGCGTCCTCGTCGAGATCGGCGGGGACGTGGCGGTGGCCGGGCATCGTGCGGACGGCTGGACCATCCGCGTAGCCGAGCGCGCGGGTGGTCGCGGCCAGCTGGTTCGGGTCGGGCGCGGGGGGATCACAACGTCCACCACAACCGTCCGGACCTGGACACGTGGGGGCGCGACGATGCACCACCTCCTGGACCCCGCGACGGGCGAACCGGCCAACGGCACGTGGCGCACTGTCACCGTCGCCGCGCAATCGGCGCTGCGCGCGAACACCGCCAGCACCGCCGCGATCGTGAAGGGGGACGGCGCCCTCGCGTGGCTCGCCACCCAGGGGCTGCCGGCCCGGCTGGTCAGCCGGCGCGGCGAGGTCGTGACGACCCCGGGCTGGCCGTCCGGTACCTACGGCCCCGATCACGTCGTCCCGTCCGCGGGCGATCCCGACACCGACCGCCGAGCAACGCGGGCACCGGTCAACGTGATCGTCGCGCGCCACTCGGTCGGCGTCGGAGCCGCGTCGTGAACATCTGGTTCACCGCCCGCGGCGCCGGATTGTCCGCGCTCGTCCTGCTCAGCGTCTCGACCTGCCTCGGCGCTCTGGTCAGTCGGCCCGGCGACCCCGTCCGCCGCTACCTCGCGCAATACCTGCACCGCGCCGCCGCCGGTCTCGGTCTGACCGTGCTCACTGTGCACGTCGCCACGATCCTCGCCGATTCGTACGCCCACGTCGGCTGGCGCGGAGCCCTCATCCCGTTCACCTCGGGCTACCGGCCGGGCTGGGTCGCGTTCGGCTCACTGGCCGCGTACACGATCGTCGCGGTCTCGATCCTGGGCCTGGCCCGCGGACGGCTCGCGGCGAGCGCAACCGGGGCCCGCGTGTGGCGCAGCCTGCACGCTCTCGCCTACCTCGGCTGGGCCAGCGCGATGCTGCACGGCTTCACCTCCGGTACCGACAGCGGCGTCGGCTGGGTACGGGCGCTCTACATCGCGTGCCTGGTCGCGGTGCTCGGCTGCGTCCTCGCCCGCGTCCCCCAAGGGCCGCGTCCTGCGCCCGTCCGGCCGAGCACCGCAATGCCCCGCGTCCCCCGATGACCATCCTCGTGAATGTGCCGGTGCCGTCCGGAACGGACGTCGCCACCATCGGTCCGCCGCGCCTGCTCGCCGGGCTCGACGCGTTCGCGAGGCTCGATCTCGGCACGCACCTCTACACCCACGGGCAGCTGCCCGGCGCGGACCTGCCGCTGCTGCTCGGCTACCTGGACGCGAGCCTGATCGCGGGTCGCGGCGGGGCCGGTTTCTCGCTGGCCGGCAAGCTGCGCGCGATGGCCACCGGCCCGCGACACATCGTCGTCAACGGCACGGAGAGCGAGCCGGCGAGCCGCAAGGATCGCGTGCTGCTGCTGCGAACCCCGCACCTGGTGCTCGACGGCGCGCTCGTCCTGGCCGCGGCCGTCCACGCCCTCAGCATTACCGTCGCTGTCCACGACGAACGAAGTGCGGCCAGCGTGCAAGCCGCGATCGGCGAGCGGGGCGACGCTCGAGGGGTCACGGTCCGCATCATCGCCGGAGGCTTCGTCTCGGGCGAAGCCCGTGCGGTCGTCCGCGCCCTGCGAGGTGGGCCGGCCGTGCCGCCCGGCCGCCGTATCCCCCCGACCGCGCAGGGCGTCCTGCTCGCCAACGTGGAGACTTTCGCGCAGGTCGCGCTGCTCATGCGGCTCGGGCCGGCCCGGTTTGCGGCTACCGGCACCTCCACCGAGCCGGGTACGGCCCTCGTGACGGTCGGCGGCGCCGTCGCCCGACCGGGTGTCATGGAGATCCCGATCGGCACTGCGCTCGGCGTCGTCCTCAACACTGCGCAGGCGGCCGACCCGCAGGCCGTCGTCGTCGGGGGTTACCACGGCAGCTGGCTGGCGCCCGCGCCGTGGGTCCGGCTCTCCCGGGAGGGCGTCGCCGCCGCCGGCGGTACCTTCGGCGCCGGGGTGGTACTCGTGGTCGGCCCGGAGACCTGCGCGCGGGGCGAGCTCGCCCGGGTCTGCGGCTCGCTCGCCGGCGAGTCGACCCGCCAGTGCGGCCCGTGCCGCTTCGGATTGCCCGCCTTGGCGACGGACGTCAACGCGCTCGTCGCCGGGCATCCGGCCGCGGTGTCCGGCGCACTCGGGCACGCCCGTTCGGTCTACGGCCGCGGCGCCTGCGCGCACCCCGACGGCTCCGCCCGGTTCGTGACCTCCGCCGTGCAGGTGCTGGGCGAGGAGATCGCCCGGCATTTGGCCTACGGCGGGTGCGGGCGCCAGGTGCTGGGGCAGCTACCCGTCGGCGGCAACTGATGACCGCGCACCTCGGCATCGATCGGACCCGCTGCGACGGGCACGGCCTGTGTCATGCCCTGCTGCCCAGCCGCTTCGAGTTGGACGAGTGGGGTTACCCGATCCTGCTCGCCACTGCGGTGCAACCGGGAGATGCCGCCGACGTGCGCCGCGCGGTCGCGGCGTGCCCGGCGCTTGCGCTCTACCTGACCCGCTGAGCCCGCGGCAGCTAGCTAGACGGTATGACGTGACTGCTCTTTGGTGAGTAGTTGCGGGCCGGGGCCTCTCTCACACAATCTCGTGGGTTACCGAGCAGGGGCCGCCTGCTCGGCCTATCCGACATGTGTGGGAGGCCCCGGTGCTTGGTGAGCGTACGAGTGTTGGTCTGGATGTGC
>JBPCOE010000088.1:0-21821 GCA_051000605.1 Jatrophihabitans sp. | reverse complement strand
CAGTGCTGGACGCATCGACGGTGTAGGTCACCGCGAGCCCCGAGGACGCGGTCGCGGCCAGGGTGTCCGATGTGCCGTAGGCAGCCGGCGTGGTCGGCTGCGGGAACGTGATCGTCTGCGACGCCTTCTTCGCCACCACCGTGCGTGTCACGTCCGGCGCTGCACTGTAGCTCACGTTACCGGCCTGGTGGGCGGTGATGACACAGTTACCGGCGCCGGTGATCGTCAACGTCGACCCCGACACCGTGCACGGCCCCGTCACGGTGAACGCCACCGCCAGACCGCTCGAGGCCGACGCCGACAAACTGATCGGCGCGACACCGTAGGTCACCGGCGATGACGGACCAGCAAACGTGATCGTCTGGCTAGCGACACCCGAGCTGGTGACCGACAGCGTCGGTGTGCAGCTACCTAAACCGCCAAATAGGTAGTCCAAAACACTAGGGCCTTCGGCATAAGTTCCACCGATCGTGATCGACGTTCCCTCGGCTGCTTGGATGGCACTTAGCCCGGCGGCATTCAACGTGACGCTGTGCGAGACGTTCGCCTGCGAGATCAGCGAGGACCCGTAACTGGTGCCCGATCCGAGATCGGCATAGGCAGCCTGACCCGCAGTGTCACCACCACTGCGTCCGACGTTCAACGTCGCCACCGGGGTGGTGACATCCCACAAGGCCCACGTAGCTAACGAGCCACCGTCCCCACCGCAAGAACCACCACTGGGGGCGGTGAGAGTTGCAGCGGTGACAGCCCCGACGACACTACTGAGATCGAATGCGAAAAAGTCTCTGAATTGCCCAATATTGGATCCGTTGTTTCCAACGACGTAGTTGCGATCTCCGGCAAAGTGCGTTCCGTCTGACTTTATCCAGCCTTGGCTGGACGCCGACAACGTCGAGGTAGTCGCTGACGCCGACGCTGCTGACGTCACCGCTGTCGACCCAGCCACCACCAGCACAGCCGACACCGCCAGCGCTCCAAGACGACGACCGGCATTCAAACGATGCGGCAAGAAGCGAAACATGGTGGCCCCCGTCAGGATGCTTCCAGCTGGTGTCCACGAGGACATCAAGAAGCTATATCCGATCTTGCGGTTGTCAAATCGGCGACGGGTCGCCAGCGAAACAGCCTCCGCGAAATGGTCAAAAAGGGCAGAGCGATCCGTCATCGACCCACCCCAACCATGGCAGCGCGATCCGCTATCGCGTCCACGATTATTCACCCAGCCCGCCGGCCACGGTTATCGATGACACATCCGCTCATGTCGCGAGTCGCGCGCTCTTGCCGATGTTGGGTCGACCGCCGGAGGTGAGCGCGGCGGGCAAGTCGAGTGACGGGCGGTGCATCATGGGGGCATGGGCGCACCACCGAACGAGCTGCCGACTTATCGTGTCTTGGCCGGCCCCGACGATGCTCATTTCTGTCGACGCGTCAGCGAGGCGCTCGCGCTCGGCTATCGGCTGTACGAAGGGCCGGCCGTGACGTTCAACGGCGAGAGCGTGATCGTCGCCCAAGCCCTGCTCTGGCCGTCCGAGGACTAGGTGTCGTGACCCGAGTGGTTGTTGACGGCGCGCCTGCTTGAAAATGGCAGGACCTCCCGGCGGAGTGGAAGTGTCTCGCATTCATCCGCAGGAGGTCCGGCTCATGCCGCGGAGCGGCTCTACCGGATCTCGGCGTTGAGCGCTTCCGCGCTCTCAGCCGGCTAGTGCGCGGTTGCGCTGCTGGTGCCGCCAGGTTGGGGGGTGTGGCGTTCGGACGTCTGGGCGGCGGTCGCGAGGCTGACGTGGTTGGTTGGCGACTGCTTGGCTTGGTGAGTTGTCCGTCCGGGGGGCTCGTACGGCAACTTGTCAAAAGCGCGTCCGCCTCGCTCGCCTGAAAATACGGGGGTTCTAGCAAGTTCTGGGGCCGCGGGGTCAAATGGCCATCAAAAGGCGTGCCGGGCTGGCTAGGGGTTCAGCCGGCGGTCTCGGCCCAGTAGGGCACGTAGCGCATGAACCGTCTGCCAGCGTTCTGATCGTAGGGCGCGATCGCGTGGTCGGCGACTGCGTCAGCGATCAGGCGGGTGGCGGTGGCGGCGTTGCGTTCGGGGATCGAGAATCGCTGCCGGATGGAGGAGTTGGTCGTCTGTTGTTGCGACACGTAGCGAAGGCATGCGGGCAGGTAGACGGCGCGGATCCGGTCGTCCTTGTCCATCTTGGTCAGCGGTCGCTGGTTGAACAGGATGACCTTCAGGTTGTCGTCCACGACTTGGATCTGTGGTGCCGGGAGTTGGTGCAGCTCGATTTCGAAGCCGATGCGGTCCCATCCGCTGCCGCGTTCCTCGCATACGCCCATCCGCCGCATGAGGGAGGCGAGAGCCTCGTTGCGGGAGCGTGGCGGATGATCGACGAATCGACGTGTGTCCACCAGCGGCTGGCCGGCGTTGGTCACTTCGAGCCGGTCGGCGAAGATTTCGACCATCGGCCCGGCGCCGGTGACGGTGAAGTCCTGGTGGATCAGGGCGTTGGCGAGCAGCTCGCGGACGGCCAGCTCGGGGTAGACACGCACGTCGCGGCGCAAGGCTTCACCGACGTGTTCGTTGGCAGGCAGACGGTTGTTGACGAAGGCGACCAACTTCGCGAAACCGCTCGCGTAGCCGAGGGTGCCGACCTGTTCACGCAGGGTCGCTGCCGAGTGGATCCGTCGTAGACGATGACCCGCATTGCTTTGCGGCTGATCCCCGGGAACTTGCGCATGTCGCGTGCGAACAAGGTCGCGCCGAGGTTGGTGATGTTCCACTCGTCCAGTTCGTTGACGCTGAGAAGGGCATCGGCGGCGAACGCTTCTAGAACCTGGTCACGTGAGTCCGGTGTCGGCAGGCCCAGCATGTCGCGGCCTGATCGAGCAGGTCGATGACGTCCTCGACCGCAAGGCCGCCAACGGCGACGCCGGTCTCGAACGAGCGCGATTCGAAGGCACGCCACAGGCGGCGTGTCTCCTCCGGATGGTCCAGTAGCTTCTTCTTATAGGAGCCGATTCGGATGTATTCGACTCGCTTGAACTGGATCGGTCGGTGGGTGGCGGCATCGACTTCTAACAGGACGAGTGACTTGCCTTCGACCTCGCAGTCAACGAACTGGAAGCCCACCTGGGGCTCGAGACTGTGCGGCTGCCAATTCTGAGCTCCTCGTTGCCGATCTTGGTCGTGTGTGGCTTGAAGGCGGTGCCGACAACTTCGTGGTCATCATCTCGAACGCCCCACACCATGTATCCGTGCGCCAGTCCGGCGACAGCCGCCGAATTCGACAGAGCGGAAACGTACTCCCCGATCTCATCGGGCTTGAAGTTGCCGACCTTGAACTCGCAGTGCTCGTTCTCGCGGGGGTAGCTCGTCAGCCGCAACACCAACTTCGCGGCCCAGGCGCCGAGATCGTCTGCCGTAGGGGTCACGATCCCGAGATTGCTGACGTGACCCGATCTCATCGCCACAGCTGCGATCGTCTTCCGCGAGACCCTCGAGCAATGCGGTTCTTGTTAGTCACTTGGTTTCGCCGAGTTGGACAACCCCTCGGGTGACGCGCACAAGGTCAGCTTTTCGAGCTGACAGTCATGCTCAAGATCCCCGTGTTTGCTCGGCCTGGCACCGGTCGCCAGCCCGGATTCGGGGCGCTCCCGTCATCGCTGGTCGCACGAGCGCCGCAACGAAGATCATTTTCATGGCAGTCTAAGATCATCTCAAGTCTCTCCAGGCCCGTAGTTGCTGGGCTTCGTGCTAACATCGCGGCCGTCTGCGGGTGTAGTTCAATGGCAGAACATCAGCTTCCCAAGCTGACAGTGCGGGTTCGATTCCCGTCACCCGCTCCGAGATGAAGGCCCGATTCCTCGGGCCTGGACGCCGATGCAGGGCCGCCCGCGCTGGCATCGGCCGCCCCGAACGACGACATCCGGCGGCCGGCGGACCGTAGGGCTGGTAATTGTCGGTGCGGTGTGGAGGAATTACCGGTATGAACGAAATGCGAGCGATCCTGGCGGGCAGTAACCGTCCCCACGTCACGACGGCAGGTCCACTCGATCCGGCCACCATGATCGAGGCGACCCTCGTGTTGCGGCGCCGCGCGGACGTACCGGCCGACGCGTTCAGAGGCCCACCGCTGAGCCGCGCCGAGCTCGGTGATCGCTACGGCGCCGACCCGGCCGAGCTGGCCGCGGTCACATCGGCGCTGACGTCAGCGGGTGCCCAAGTCATGGCCGCTGATCCGGTCACCCGGCTCGTGCGCGTCCGGGGAACTGCCGGGTTGTTGGGAGGCCTTTTCGGCACCGAGCTGCAGCAGCTGCCCTCCGGTGCGCCGGGCACGCGGGCTCGGTCAGGCGACCTCTCGATTCCGGGCGCCCTGGCCGGTCCGGTCGTCGCGGTGCTCGGGCTGGACGACCGTCCGCAGGCGGCGGCTCGCTACCGGGTGGCGAGCGCGGCTGCCGGCTCGGTGAGCTACACGCCGCTGCAGCTGGCAAAGGCCTACGGGCTGCCCGAGGCCGACGGCGCCGGGCAGGCGGTCGCGATCATCGAGTTGGGTGGCGGATTCGCGCAGAGCGACCTGGACGAGTACTTCGGCGGGCTGAAGCTGTCGTCGCCGACGGTAACGGCGGTCGGGGTGGACGGCGGCAGCAACCAGCCCGGCAAGGACCCCAACGGCGCGGACGGCGAGGTGCTGCTCGACATCGAGGTCGCCGGGGCGATCGCTCCGGCCGCGTCGATCGTGGTCTATTTCGCGCCGAACACCGACGCCGGCTTCCTTGACGCCATCACCCAGGCTGCGCACGCGACGTCACCGCCGACCGCCATGAGCATCAGCTGGGGGCAGAGCGAGGACCAGTGGACCGAGCAGGCCCGCTCCGCCATGGACGCGGCGTGCGCCGACGCTGTGCTGCTCGGGGTCACGGTGACCGCAGCGGCCGGCGACAGCGGCAGCACGGACAACCAGTCCGCCGGCGCGCCGCACTGCGACTTCCCGGCCTCGAGCCCACACGTGCTCGCGTGCGGCGGCACGTCCCTGCGGCTCGGGCCCGACGGCACGGTGATGAGCGAGACGGTATGGAACGACGGCGGATCGGGCGGCTCCACCGGCGGTGGCGTCAGCGACGCCTTTGCCGTACCGGATTGGCAGCAAACCGCCGGGGTCCCCGTGCGCAGCGGCGCCACCGCGTCCGGTCGCGGGGTGCCTGACGTCGCCGCCGATGCTGATCCGGCCACCGGTTATCAGGTGCTCGTCGACGGCAAAGCGGGCGTGATCGGCGGGACGAGCGCGGTCGCCCCGCTGTGGGCCGCCCTGGTCTGCCGCCTGGCCCAGCTGACGGGCAAGCCGCTCGGCCTGCTGCAGCCCGTCCTCTACGCCGGCGCCAAGCCCGCGACGGCGACGGCAGGCCTCCGCGACATCACCGAGGGCAGCAACGGCGCCTACCAGGCCATGACCGGCTGGGACGCCTGCACCGGGCTCGGCGTTCCCGACGGGCCCGCCCTGCTCGCCAAGCTGACCGCACGAGCGGTGCGTTGATGCCGCCGGCGGCACTGATCCACCGCGCGATCGACGTCCGCGACGCCGAGGGCCTCAGCCGGTGCGTTGCTCAGACGAGGATGTGCCGAGGTGCGCGACGTACGCGCCGAGAACCTCCTCGACCGTGCGCTCCATCGACGCGGCGAGGGACTGCTGAACCGTAGTGGTCGCCAGCTGACGTAACCGGGCCAGCATCGCCGTCAGGTCGCCGAGCTCGTCCCCGGCGGGCACCCAGCGCGGGCCCTTGATCGCGGCGATGTGCTCGGCGGCGGTCAGGACGAGCTTGTGCGCGATCTCGTCGATGCCGGGCTGCAGTTCGGCGTACAGGTCGAGCAGCGTCGACGTCGGCAACCCGAAGCCGCGGATCTCGGCGAACGCGGCGAGCAGCGCAGGCCGCCGGACCGTCGCCGTGGCCCCGGCCACCCGCACCAGGTCGAGGGCGACGAGCCGGTCGAAGCTGGCGTCGTCGCCGGCCAGGGCGCGCACCTCGGACGCCGGCATGGTCGCGGGCTGGTCGTCGCTCCACGGACTGCCGAGGGCTTCCTCCAGCCCGAGGACCTCGGCGAGATCCCTGCCCGATTCCCACGCGCCGAGCATCTCGGCGATGTGGGCGGTCGTGTAGCCGCGGCTCAGCATCGAGCCGATCAGCTTCAGGCGGGCGAGGTGCGAGTCGTCGTAGAGCGCGACACGGCCGGCCCGGCGCGGTGGCGGGAGCAGGCTGCGATCCTGGTAGGCGCGGATGTTGCGGGTCGTCATCCCGGCGGCGCGAGCAAGATCGTCGATGCGGTACTCGCCCATGCCCCTCATCCCCGTCGGTCTGCGACTGCGGGGAATCCTACCGGCCGGGTCGATCGTGAACGCCGCTCTCAGCGCCGCGGCTGGAACGCGCGCGAGACGGCCGGGCTGGCGCAACAGGGCCTCGACGATCTCGTCGAGCCGGGGCGGCGCGGACGGCGACATGGGCGCCGCGACTCAGTTCGAGCCGCGGACGCGGGCCCCGGCCGAGCGGGCCACGACCTCGTGGTGCGCGGAGTCGAAGCGGCCCAGCTGGCGTAGGTACTGCATCGCGCAGCCCGGATACGTCGCGCGTCCGAGTTCGAGCATGGCACCAGTGCACCACCAACTGTCCCATTCGTCAATGGCACGGTTAGCCACCCGAGATCGCGCCGCCGGCGCGCTGCTGATCTACCGCGCGTCCTAGACTCGGTGCGCACCTCCGATGCCTACTGCAGAAGGATTCGCATGCCCGACGGTCCCGTCCGCGCCTTGCTGCTCGAGCAGATCCACCCTGACGCGGTCGAGATCCTGCGCTCGTCCGGATTCGAGGTCGAAACCGTGGGCCGGGCCCTGGACGAGGACGAGCTGGTCGAGCGACTGGCCGGCGTGTCGCTGGTCGGGATCCGTTCCAAGACGCACATCACGGCCCGCGTCCTGGACGCCGCGTCCCACCTCGTCGCCATCGGGGCGTTCTGCATCGGGACGAACCAGATCGACCTTGCGGCAGCGTCCGAGCGGGGGGTCACCGTCTTCAATGCGCCGTTCTCGAACACGCGCTCGGTGGTCGAGCTCGCGATCGCGGAGATCATCTCGCTGACCCGCCGGCTGACTGAGAAGAACGCCCTGATGCACCAGGGTGTCTGGGACAAGTCCTCCGACGGGGCTCACGAGGTGCGCGGGCGCACCCTCGGCATCATCGGCTACGGCAACATCGGCACGCAGCTGTCGGTGCTGGCCGAGAACCTCGGCATGAAGGTGGTGTTCTACGACACGACCGACCGGCTGGCGTTGGGTAATGCCGGGCGCTGCCTGTCGATGAAGGACCTCCTCGCGCAATCCGACGTCGTCACCCTGCACGTCGACGGACGTCCCCAGAACGAGAACTTCTTCGGCGACTCCGACTTCGCGATCATGCGGCCGAACTCGCTGTTCCTCAACCTCTCGCGCGGGTTCGTCGTCGACTACGCGGCTCTGCGTGCGCACATCGAGTCCGGGCATATTGCCGGCGCTGCGGTGGACGTCTTCCCGGTCGAGCCCAAGGGCCGCGGTGACGAGTTCGTGTCCGAACTGCGCGGGCTGCCGAACGTCGTGCTGACCCCGCACATCGGCGGCTCGACGGAGGAGGCCCAGCAGGACATCGGGCGCTTCGTCGCCGGCAAGTTCCGCGACTTCGTGCGGGACGGGTCGACCGCGATGTCGGTCAACGTGCCCGGCCTCTCGCTCCCGCGCGCGGAGGGCACGCTGCGCCTGATCCTGCTGCACCGCAACGTCCCCGGCGTGCTCGCTCGGGTCAACGGCCTGCTCGCCGACAACGGCGTCAACGTCGAAGCCCAACTGCTCGGCACCCGCGGCGACATCGGTTACGTGGTCACCGACAGCGCCAGCGGCGCCACGCAGGCGATCGTCGACCAGATCCGGGCCATGACCGAGACGATCAGCTTGCGCGTGATCTTCTAGCGCCGGTGCGACGCGGGAGCCGACGATTGGTTGCGCGGGCTACTGGCGGGTAATATCCTCTTGTTACTGACGGGTAACCGATCGGAACGAGATCAGGAGTGCAGGCCATGAGCCACTTCAAGAGCAACGTCCGCGACATCGAGTTCAACCTCTTCGAGGTCTTCGGCACCGACAAGGTGCTCGAGAAGGCCCCGTTCGACGGAATCGATGAGGACACTGCACGCGGCATGATCGCCGAGGTCGCGAAGCTGGCCGAGGGACCGCTCGCCGAGTCGTTCGTCGACGCCGACCGCAACCCGCCGGTGTTCGACCCCGACACCAACTCCGTGCAGATCCCGGAGTCGTTCAAGAAGTCGTTCAAGACCCTGTACGACGCGCAGTGGTGGCGCACCGAGACGATCCCCGAGCTCGGCGGCCAGCTGGTGCCCCGCACCGTCGTGTGGGCCCTGGCCGAGCAGATCCTGGGGTCCAACCCGGCGCTGCACCTGTACATGGCCGGCGCGCCGTTCGCCGGGATCCTGTGGACCAACGGCAACGACACGCAGAAGAAAATGGCCCAGCGCATGGTCGACCGCGGCTGGGGCTCCACCATGGTGCTGACCGAACCGGACGCGGGTTCGGACGTCGGCGCCGGCCGCACGGTGGCCAGGGAGCAGGCCGACGGTTCGTGGCACATCGAAGGTGTGAAGCGTTTCATCACCTCCGCCGAGCAGGACATGACCGAGAACATCGTCCACCTGGTGCTGGCCCGTCCCGAGGGCGCGAAGGCCGGCACCAAGGGGCTGTCGCTGTTCGTCGTCCCCAAGGTCCACTTCGACGTCGAGACCGGCGAGCTGGGCGAACGCAACGGCGTCTACGTCACCAACGTCGAGCACAAGATGGGCCTTAAGGCCTCGACGACGTGCGAGTTGCGCTTCGGTGAGAGTCCCGACGCCCCGGCCAAGGGCTGGCTCGTGGGCGACGTCCACAACGGCATCGCGCAGATGTTCCAGGTCATCGAGCACGCCCGCATGATGGTCGGCACCAAGGCCATCGCGACGCTGTCGACCGGCTACCTCAACGCGCTCGAGTTCGCCAAGACCCGCGTGCAGTCCGCCGACCTCACCAGGTCCGGCGACAAGACCGCCCCGCGAGTCACGATCATCAATCACCCGGACGTCCGCCGCAGCCTCATGCTGAACAAGGCGTACGCCGAGGGCCTGCGCGCGCTGGTCTACTACACCGCCGGCGCGCAGGACCGCATCATCATCGGCGAGCACAACGGCAGCGACACCACGCTGGACGAGGCGATCAACGATCTGTTGCTGCCGATCGTCAAGGGCGCCGGTTCCGAGCGGTCGTACGACCAGCTGGCCCAGGCCTTGCAGACGTTCGGGGGTTCGGGTTACCTGCAGGACTACCCGCTCGAGCAGTACATCCGCGACGCCAAGATCGACACGCTGTACGAGGGCACCACGGCGATCCAGGGCCAGGACTTCTTCTTCCGCAAGATCGTGAAGAACAAGGGCGCCGCCCTGGGCGCGATCTCGGGCGAGGTCACCCAGTTCCTCGAGTCGATCGCGGACGAGGGCCGGCTGAAGGAGGAGGCGGCGCTGCTGCAGAAGGCGCTCGAGGATTTCGGCGGCATCGTCGGCGCGATGTTCCAGCAGTTGATGAGTGGCCAGGAGGACGTCAGCAACGTCTACAAGGTCGGCCAGAACACGACCCGCCTGCTGCTCTCGGCCGGCGACCTGATGGTCGGCTACCTGCTGCTCAAGCAGGCGTCGATCGCGCTGACGAAGCTCGACGGCAACGGGCTGTCGGCCGCGGACCGCGCGTTCTACGCCGGCAAACCGGCCGTGGCCCGGTTCTTTGCCACGACCGTGCTGCCCGAGCTGGCTGCTCGCAGGTCGGTCGCCGAGAGCATCGACAACTCACTCATGGACGTCGACGAGAACTCGTTCTAGATCGCGGGCCACGGCGCCGCTCGAGCCGTTGCGGCGTCGGCTCTTCGAAACACGTCGCTGCGGACTGTCCTACCGGCGTATGACAACTTCCCGAGCGACCAGATGGCGCCCGTCGCCTATCCTCACCCGGTGACGACGGAGCAGGCGGTGGACGAGCTGGGCGTTGACCCTACGGACCTCGCCACCTGCCTGCGGGTCCTCGCGCTCACGGAGGCGCTGCCGCCCGAGCACCCGGACGCGGTCGCCGTCCGGCGCGCGACAGGACGCATCTACAAGACCGTCAAGAAGGCCCGCAGGGACGAGCGGCGCGAGGTGATCAACGCCGCGGACCGGACGATCGTGCACGCCACGGCCACCGGCTCACCGCAGCGTATCGACGACGAGACGTCGGGCATCCCGTTGACGTCGTCCACGCCCGGTGCGCTCGCCGGCGTGTTCACCCGCGCCCGTCCCTGTTACATCTGCAAGCGCGGTTACACCGAGGTCGACGCGTTCTACCACCAGCTCTGCCCGGGCTGCGCAGCGACGAACCGCGCGAAGCGGGATGCCCGCACCGACCTGGCCGGCCGCCGCGCGCTGCTGACCGGCGGCCGCGCCAAGATCGGCATGTACATCGCGCTGCGCCTGCTGCGCGACGGCGCGCACACCACCCTCACCACCCGGTTCCCCAACGACGCGGCGCGGCGGTTCGCCGCGATGCCCGACAGCGGCGACTGGTTGCACCGGCTGCGGATCGTCGGCATCGATCTGCGGGACCCGGCGCAGGTGGTCGCGCTGGCCGACGCGGTGTCGGCCGCCGGACCCCTCGACATCCTGATCAACAACGCGGCGCAGACGGTCCGTCGTTCGCCCGGTGCGTACGCGCCGCTGGCCGTCGCCGAGAGCGAGCCGCTGCCGGACGGTCCGCTGCCCGAGCTGGTCACCTTCGACCACGTCTCGGACGCACACCCGGCCGCGCTGGCGGGCTCGCTCTCGGCGCATCCGCTGGCGCACCTGCCGGGCGCGCTGCGCGGCAGCGACATCTCCCGGCTGGCGCTCGTGGCCGGCTCGGCCCTGCCGGACCGCGGCGGGGCGGCGATCGACGCGGGCGGCCTGGTGCCCGACCTCGACTCGGTCAACAGCTGGACGCAGCGGGTGGACGAGATCGACGCGCTGGAGCTGCTCGAAGTGCAGCTGTGCAACGTGACCGCGCCGTTCGTCCTGGTCAGCCGGCTGCGTCCGGCGCTGGCCGCGAGCCCGGCCCGGCGAACCTACATCGTCAACGTGTCGGCCATGGAGGGTGTCTTCAGCCGGGGCTACAAGGGCGCAGGCCACCCGCACACCAACATGGCCAAGGCGGCCCTGAACATGCTGACCCGCACCAGCGCCGCCGAGTTGCTGACCGACGGGATCCTGATGACCGCCGTCGACACCGGGTGGATCACCGACGAGCGTCCGCACTACACAAAGCTGCGCCTCGCCGACGAGGGCTTCCACGCCCCGCTCGACCTCGTCGACGGCGCGGCGCGCGTCTACGACCCGATCGTCCGGGGTGAGCGAGGGATCGACCTGTACGGCTGCTTCCTCAAGGACTACGAGCGCAGCAACTGGTAGCCGTTTGTAGGGTTGAGTAGTGACCGCTACACACTGGATCGAACTCGACGGGGCGGCGAACGTGCGCGACGTCGCCGGGTTGCCCACGACCGACGGCGCCGCGGTGCGTCCGGGCCGGCTGATCCGCTCGGACAACCTGCAGAGCCTGAGCGACAGCGACGTCCGGACGCTCGTGGACGACGTCGGGGTACGGGCCATCGTCGACCTGCGTACCGGCGTCGAGGTCCGCTCGGAGGGACCAGGCCCGATGACGCGGGAGCCCGCGGTGCTCGTGCGGCACCTGTCGCTGTTCCCCGAGGCGGGCGAGACGACCGACGCCGCGGCCGCGGAGGACGGCGCAACGCAGAACAATCCTGTACTGCCGTGGCAGTCGCGCGAGCTGCCCGAGACCGACGACGAGCGGCGTCGCGGCGCGGCCGGGGTGTACCTGAAGTACCTCGATGACCGCGCAGACTCCGTGGTCGACGCACTGCGCACGATCGCCGGCACGCCCGGCGCGACGATCGTGCACTGCGCCGCGGGCAAGGATCGCACCGGAGTGATCGTCGCGTTCGCGCTGGCCGAGGTCGGTGTCACGCACGAGGCGATCGTCGAGGACTACGCCCGCTCCGGCGAGCGGATCGGCGCAATCTTCGAGCGGCTGCGGACGAGCCACACGTACGCCGAGGACGTCACGGCCAAGCAGATCGACGAGCATCGGCCCCGCGCCATGACGATGGATCGCCTGCTCCAGGCGGTGGACGAGCTCCACGGCGGGGTGCCGCCCTGGCTGCGCGCGCACGGCTGGACCGACGACGACGCGGCGGCGTTGCGGGCGAAGCTGCTCGACTGACCAACCAACCTCGGTGATGATCTCGGCCGAACCCGACAGAATCGCAAGGTCTGGCCGAGATCATCACGATTCCTAATCGGGTTGGGCACCGCGCAGCAGTCGCTGCTTGTGCGTGGCCATCGCCTTGCGCAGCACGGCTTCGGGCAGCGGCGCGACGGGCAACGTCGTCCCGGGCCGCAGGCCGTCGAGCAGCATCGGCAGGTAGCGGCGCCACAGGTCGGGCGCGACATCACCGGCCAGATCGGCGACGGTGCACAGCATCATCACCACGATCCCGATGTCGGAGACCTCGGCGTCGGCGCGCATCGAACCGGCGTGCTTGGCCCGCTCGACCAGCTCGCCGAGCAGCACGGTCAGGCGCGAATTCAGCTGCTCCATCTGCTCTTCGTCGTGCACGCCCATGAGCACGTCTCGCAGGCCTCGATCCGCGGCCTGCGCGCTGGCCGCGCCTTCGAGAAAGGCGACGATGCCGGCCCAGGCGTCCTCGCTACGTAGGGCCGTCTCGGCCAGCGCGACGATCCCGTCGACGGCGGTGTCGAAGATGGCCTTGGCCAGCTCGTGCTTGTTGCCGAAGTGCCGGTACGCGGTGCCGACCCCGACCCCGGCGCGGTGCGCGATGTCGTCCAGGCTGGCGTCCAGGCCGCGTTCGGCGAACACCTCCCGCCCGGCGTCCAGCAGCAACTGCCGGTTGCGGACGGCGTCCTTGCGCAGCGGCCGGCCCGCGGCGACCTCGTCCACCGTCACAGTGTCGCTGGTGGTCATGGCGTACAGCTCCCGTCCGTCTCTCGTGCCGTCAGGCTACGACGCCGGCGGCAGCCTCGGGCTCGATCTGGGGTACTCCGGGCCGCAGCACGATCGCGCTGATGACGGCGCCGAAGGCGAAGATCGCCGCCGCCCACCAGAACGGGACGGTGTAGCTGTGGATGGCGGCGTTCGCGCGCAGGGCTTGGATGGCTGCCGAGCTCGGAACCGACGGAAGGTGGGAGCCGGCGTACGCCGCGCCCGCCGAGGCGGCGATCGTGTTCAGCAGCGCGGTGCCCACCGAGCCGCCGACCTGCTGCACGGTGTTGACGGTGGCCGACGCGACGCCCGCGTCGTCGGCCTCGACGCCCAGCGTGGCCAGGCTGAAGCCGGGCGCGAAGACGAGCCCGAGCCCGGCGCCGAGCAGAAGTAGCGCAGGCAGTACGTGCGTCGCGTACGGCGTGTCCGTCCCGATCCGGGTGAGCAGGTACATCGACGCCGTGCCGAGCGCCATCCCGGTGGGGATGAGGACGCGCGAACTCACCCGGCTGATCAGCAGGGTGCTGCCCACCGCGGCGACGACGACGAGCACGCCGGTCATGGGCAGGAAGGCGACACCGGTCTGGACGGCGCTGTAGCCCAGCGACTGCTGCAGGTAGTAGGTCAGGAACAGGAACACGGCGAACATCCCGGCGGCTGAGGCGAACATCGCGAGGTACGCGCCGCCCCGGTTGCGGTCGAGCAGGATGCGCAGGGGGAGTAGCGGGTGCTCGACGCGGGCCTGGAGCGCCACGAAGACGGTGAGCAGGACACCGGCGGCGATCAGGAACCCGATGGTGACGGCGTTGGCCCAGCCGTCGGTCTGTGCGTGCGAGAAACCGAAGACCAGCGAGAACAGACCGGCCGAGACGACCAGCGTGCCGGGCAGATCCAGCTTCGGGCGGTGCTCGGACAAGTTGCGGCCCAGCAGCAGCACGCCGCCGACGATGCCGACCGCGGCGAAAACCAGGTTGACGAACAGCGTCCAGCGCCAGCTCGCATACTCGGTGAGGAAGCCGCCGAGGAGCAGGCCGACCGACGCGCCCGCGCCGGCGATGGCACCGAAGATGCCGAAGGCCTTGTTGCGTTCGGCCGGCGCGGAAAATGTCGTCGTCAGCAACGCGAGGATGGCGGGCGCGAGTAACGCGGCGAAGACGCCTTGGACGGCCCGCGCGGCGATCAGCATGTCGACGTTGACCGCTGCGCCGCCGATGGCGGAGGCGATGGCGAAACCGATCATGCCGACGATGAAGACCCGTCTGCGTCCGACGATGTCGGCGATGCGGCCGCCGATGAGCAGCAGCGATCCGAAGGCCAGCGCGTACGCGGTGACGATCCATTGGCGGGAGCTGTCGGTGAAGTGCAGGTCGGTCTGCGCGGTCGGCAGCGCGATGTTAACGACGGTCGCGTCGAGCACGACCATCAGCTGGGCGACGCCGAGGACGGCGAGGATCCACCAGCGCTTCGTGCCGGTCTCGTCGGCGGGCGCCGCCTGCGGTGGCGCCTTGGTCAGGATCGTTGTCATTGAGTGTCGGCTTCCTTCAGGTCGTAACGGAGTTCTGTCCTCCGGTTCTCTGTCCGACGGTACTACTGATATGGAGGCGAGTTCTCCACTTTCCGAATGACGTGTAACACTGCGCAGCTCGACTCCGGACGTGTCTACGCCCGCGACCTGCCGGCGGTAGCGACAGGACTCAACGACGTCATTGCCGCATATACGTGGGCAGCTACCCGTCGCTGACGTTCAGAACTCGATGGTGTTGGACTGGAGAGGTTGTCGTCCAGCGGTGGGTCTTTGGTCGACTGTGCGCCTGTGCGCGGCGGGTAGGACGAGCCGGTCGGCTGAGTTCGGCTCGTTGAAGGCGTGCGTGATGTGGAGTGACTCCCTGGCAGCGTCGAGCGTCGCCCAGGGGACCTGGGCGGTGTAGTCGTGCGCGTACCGCAACGCCTTGATCAACACGCCCGGCTGGTCCTGGCGCGTCAGCATGCGCAGGCCGTCGAGGTAGTCATCCCGGAAGACGGTCGGCACCACGATGCGCGCCTGACCGCCCGAGACCAGTGCGGCGTTCATCATCACGCGCGCGACCCGGCCGTTGCCGTCGTCGAACGGGTGTACCGCACTGACGAGGAACATCGTGTAGACGGCTCGTTCGAACGGCGTGTCCAGCTCAGAGAGCCGGGACCAGCCGGCCCTTAAGGTGCCGTCGACCAGAGCGGGGAGGACGAATGTCGTGTTGCCGGCTCGGTTGGGCAGCTCTTTGAACAGGCCGGGGTTCTTGTCCGGACGCCCGGCGAGGATCGTCGCGTGTCGAGATCGAACGAGTTGCACGAAGGTCTCGGCGTCGTGGGCGACGGTCTGCATCTCGGCGAGGTCGTTCACGATCCGGTAGGTGCCAAGCAGGTCGTGGCTGTCGTCCGCGCGTCCGGGGATGTGCGCCCCGTCGTAGACGATCGCGACCGCCTCGTCGAGTTCGAACTCGGTGCCTTCGATGAAGTTGCTGAAGTAGGCCTCGAAGAACGGCAGGGATCGGTATCGCTCGTTGGCCGGCTCGGGGACCGCGTGGGACTGCGGCGCGGATTGCCGCAGCGCGTCGATCAGGACGCCGAACAGCTGCAGCCGATCGCCGTCGTACGGCCGCCCGGACTGCCGTGCGGCGAGGGCCGTCGATCCGGTCTGGGCCTCCTGCGTGCCGAGCGCAGCGCCGATCAGGCGAGACACGCGGGCGATGCGATCGTGGGTCGCGCCAAACGTTTCGGCCAAGCCCTCGACTCGCTCGCGATAGAGCTTGATCTTCTCATCGCCGTCGACCATCGCGAGCCGGTCGATCCAGTCGGCCAGCTCATCGTCGGTGAGAGTGCGCCGGGCATTTGCACCGCGAGCGCGGGACGACGCCGAGTTCTCGATGAGCGCACGCGGCTTGCTCGCTTGATAAAGCCCGCCGGGCAGCTTCGCGTCGTCGACGATGGGGCCGACGCCCGAGCGAGCGCGCACGAGCAGGCCTAGCAGCTGCGTCTCACGGCTCCGCCCCGCGTGCGCCAGGTACAACACGCCCTCCACCGGGCCGCCGGTAATGGCCGAACGGTCGGTGATCACAGCATCGGGGTAGAGGCCGCCGACGATCGCGTGCCACTCTCGACGGACGACGCGCTCGGGCGAGGAGGCTACGTCGGACGTGTAGACGCCAGGTGCCAGCCGCACCAAGAGATTTCGCCGGACGCGGTCGGCGATCGTCGCCGGAGGCAGGTCTGCGGCGAAGACGACGCTGCTAACCACGGTTTTCTTCACCTCTTCCGAAGAAATCTGTATTTAGCATACGCGATCTGAAGAAATTCGTACTTAGTACACACGATCGACCGCTGGCTGAGCGGATCTCAATCCGTGCCGCGAGCGCACACCCGCTTGATCGCACCCGCCCGCTCCTCCGGCGTCAGAACGCCGACGAACGGGCTGACCTGGCGTAGGTCGACGCTGTGCTCGTCCGTGCCGAGGAACGCGTCGATGAGGTCCGGGCCTGGATGATCGAGCAATCGCTGCCACTCGTCCAGCCAGTCCTGCGCCTGTGGCCCGCGAACCGACGAGCGCATCCGCTCGATGTTCCGCCGCGCGACTTCGCGGACCAACGTCAGATCGCCGAGCAGCTTCGCCAACAGCGTCCGATGCAGCTCGAGCTGCACGCGCTGCTCCGGGCGATCGTCGGCTGCGGAGTCGAGGATTCGGCGAGCAAGTTCAGAGACCGTCACACCGTTACGGGCCGCGCGTCGGGAGAGCGCCTCGCGCAGGTCGTCGGGAAGCCGGACGCGCAACTGAGGCGAATCGCCGGACCCACTGAGCGACCGACGCCCGCGACTGCGTCTCGGCTCGTCGACCGCGGTCACAAAGAAAACGTACCACGCAAATAATCCAAGGCCCCGAGCGGCGATAGACGCTGCCGTCACCCCGGGCCGTCACGAGAACAGCCCGATCAGCGCAGCCCGGTCTGCTCGAACCGTGCGAGGATCTGGAGCGGTGTGCAGACGCCTGCCAGCGCGGCGAAAGTATGTGTGAGCTGCTGGCGGAACTGCTGGCGCTTGACGTCGGGATGACGAGAAGCGGCGGACGGATCCCAGCGCTTACGGGGGTTCGAGGCATCTGGAGGGCTCGCATAGTGGCCTAGTGCGGCGGTCTTGAAAACCGCTGTCGGGTGATCCCCGACCAAGGGTTCGAATCCCTTGCCCTCCGCTGGTAGGTGCCTGCAGCCCTGCGTTTCCGGGGGTTTGCAGCTCAGCCGTCAGTCGTCGTCGAGCGTTGTCCCGCGACCAGCCAGTCACCTCCACGACCTGATCCAGAATCCGGCCCCGCTCCTTCTTCGACGCCTTTCTATACGCCTTCGCATACTTGGTCGCGACCTCGGCACGAGACATCATCGACAACCCACTCTCCATGCCCGAGCAGCATCACGGTCTCGCGGGCACTCCTACATGAGGCACCGAGCGTGTTTCGCGGGCAGTTTTCGTGACTCGTCGGGTTCTTGACAGGAACGGCGTTCACGATGAACACTCTGCTCAGCATCGCAATCGCGGCGCGGGTCTCCTTGTCCCCTGGATGGGAGCTTCGCCTGGCGGTGACCGATGCTCCTCACTCCTCCCAAACGCAATTCGTTCCTCGGTGCTGACGTTGAGCTAGACCCTGCTCGTGTATCCACCGAGTACGCCTACGTAGGTATCCCATTCGGTCCGCCCTACGAAACCGCCGACCTTTTCGTGTGTGCGGACGCCGCAGGTGCGGTGCGCGACCTGACACATCGCATGGAATACGACACCGTGGGGTTGCACTACGACTTCGATCTGGGCGGTCCGCTGTTCCCCGACGGCAAGCCGACGGTCACCGACTGCGGAGATGTCTGGGGCGATGTGCGTGACCCCGACGCCATCTGGGATCGGGCAGTCAAGGTTGTAGCTGCACTCGTCAGCGCGGGCCGCGTCCCACTGGTGCTGGGCGGCTTGGATGCGATCCCACCGATGGTCGTCGAAGGATTCATCGGTGTCGAGACCGTGAACGTCTTGCATGTCGATGCCCACCTCGATTTCCGACAAGAGGTCAACGGGATTACCCGGGGCTTTTCAAGTCCAATTCGGCGAATCCGTGAGCTTGCCTGCGTCGACCGCATCGTCCAGGTGGGAATGCGGTCGGTGGGCAGTGCGCGGCCAGCTGACGTCGCAGACGCACTGTCGGCCGGCAACGTCGTAGTCACTGCGTGGGAGTTGCGCGAGCGCGGCGTCGCGGACCTTCTCGCTGAGATGCCCACCGACCGCCGGTGGGTCGTGACAATCGACTGCGACGGTCTCGACCCCACCATCGCCCCCGGAGTGGGGTGGCCGGAGCCCGGCGGCCTCACCTACCCAGAGATCGCCGGGTTGGTCCGAGGTCTCGCCAATCTGAACCTGATCGCCGCTGTCGTCGTCACCGAGTTCCAGCCGGCCCAAGACATCCACCAGACCACGGCGCTGACCATCGCGCGGCTGCTGATGAACCTGATCGGGCTTCAGCGCAACCCGGCTGCACCAACTTCTGAAAAATCGGGTGCCACGGCACCCCTTTCGTCACTGCCAAACTAGGAGGCCGGCGATGCAACCTCGACCGATGCACCAGCGATTCGTCGCTGGAATCCTGACGCTGCTCGCCGGATCGTTCGCGCTATCCGGCTGCGCAAGCCGTACGAGCAACAAGCCGAGCCGGTCACAGAGCGGATCGTCGAGTTCTACGGCGCTGTCGGGTACGGAAGTCCCCTCGATCGCGGCGATGGTTCCGGCGAAGCTCAGGGCTGGGGGAGCACTCATTGTCGCGACCGACGCTTCATATGCCCCGAACGAGTTCTTTGCTGCCAACAACACCACGATCGAAGGCATGGACATCGACCTGGGGCGCGCAGTGGCTGCCGTACTTGGGGTGAAGTTCAACTTCGTCAACGCTTCATTCGACACGATCCTCCCGGCGCTCGGTACCCGGTTCGACATTTCGATGTCCTCCCTCAACGACACGAAGGCGCGCGAGGCGGAGGTCAACATGGTGACCTACTTCCAAGCGGGCGCAGGCTTCATGGTGAAGAAGGGGACCGACCAGGACCTCACTTCTCTCGCGGCGCTGTGCGGCAAGAATGTCGCGGTAGAGAAGGGCACCACCCAGCTTGACGACGCGACCGCGCAGAGCGCGAAGTGTAAGTCCGAGGGCAAGTCGGCGATCGACGTGCAGGCTTACCCCGACCAGAACGGCGCAACTCTCGCGCTGAACAGTGGCCGGGCCGACGTGGTCCTCGCCGACACGCCAGTCCTCGCCTACGCAGTACGCCAGTCCGGTGGCGCGTTTGAGCTGATCGGTAATCCCTACAACACGCTGCCCTACGGCATCCCCGTCCCCAAGGGCTCGGTCTACGCAGGACTGGACCAGGCGCTCCTTGCCGCGCTGAAGCATCTCGCCAGCGACGGAACCTACCTGGCGATCCTCAACAAATGGGGCGAGCAGGGCGGCGCTATTGGCCGCTTCCAGATCAACGGCGCGAGCAGCTAATAGCCCTAGTGAAGGACACTCGAATGCGCGTAGCGACGGATGTGACCGCGGTACCGCCAAATAAGCCGAGTGAGATCCGCGCCGTCCCGGTTCGACACCGGGGCCGCTGGGTAACCGGAGGCTTCCTGGTTGTGCTGCTGGCGCAATTGGCCCACTGGATCGTCACCAATCCGGAGCTGCACTGGGGTCTGGTTCGCACTTACCTGTTCCAGCACTCCATCCTGGTGGCGGTGACGCACACCCTGGAACTCACCTTCATCGCCATGGCGATGGGCATTGCCTTCGGCATGGTTTTGGCGGTCATGCGTCTGTCGGCCAACCCGATCGTCGCTGGCGTGGCCTGGGTGTATATCTGGTTCTTCCGAGGGACGCCGGTTCTCGTCCAGCTCATCTTCTGGTACAACTTGCCCACCGTGTTGAAAGCGGTGTCGCTGGGGGTTCCGTTCGGACCGTCCTGGTTCGCCACCGACCCCAAGACGCTCGTCACCCAGTTCGGTGCTGTCTGCCTGGGCCTCGGCCTGAATGAGGCGGCCTACATGGCCGAGATTGCGCGCGCGGGAATACTTTCTGTGGACGAAGGTCAGAGCGAGGCGGCCAGTTCGCTGGGCATGACGCGTTTGATGACCATGCGGCGAATCGTTATGCCCCAGGCGATGCGCGTGATCATTCCACCGACCGGCAACGAGACGATCTCGATGCTGAAGACGACCGCGCTGGCATCGGT
This sequence comes from Jatrophihabitans sp., assembly GCA_051000605.1. Taxonomy (GTDB): domain Bacteria; phylum Actinomycetota; class Actinomycetes; order Mycobacteriales; family Jatrophihabitantaceae; genus Jatrophihabitans. The sequence goes on along the minus strand of JBPCOE010000088.1, from coordinate 1,420 downwards.
GATCGGCTACGCCGAACTGCTCTACACCGCGCAGATCATCTATGCCCGCACGTTCCAGACCATCCCGCTTCTGATCACGGCGAGCATCTGGTATCTGGCACTCACCTCGATCCTGACGGTCGGCCAGTTCTACCTTGAACGGCGTTTCGCGCGTGGAGCCAATAGGAGTGCCCCACTGACTCCTCTTCAGCGCGCTCGCGAGCGCGTGGCCCGACTACAAGGGAAGGGAGCGCGGCGATGACGGCGACAACGACAGACATGGTCCGGGCTCAAGGTGTGAGGAAGTCATACGGACAGCACGAAGTCCTCAAAGGCATCGAACTGTCGGTTGCACCTGGCGAGGTTCTCTGCATCGTCGGCCCGTCCGGTTCGGGCAAATCGACCTTCCTGCGGTGTATCAATCACTTGGAGAAGGTCGACGCCGGGCAACTGACTGTCGACGGCGAGCTGGTCGGCTATCGCCGATCCGGCGGCCGGCTCTACGAGCTGCGCGATGCCGAGGTCTGCCGCAAGCGCCGCGAGATCGGCATGGTGTTCCAGCGCTTCAATCTCTTTCCACACCTGACGGTGCTGGACAACATCATGCAGGCTCCGATCCGGGTGAAAGGTGAGGCCAAGGCCGTCGTCCGCGAACGGGCCGAGGCCCTGCTTTCCCGGGTTGGGTTGAGTGAGAAGGCGAGCGCATACCCCGCTCATCTTTCAGGCGGTCAGCAGCAGCGGGTGGCGATCGCGCGGGCCCTTTGCATGAAGCCCAAACTGATGCTGTTCGACGAGCCAACCTCCGCGCTCGACCCTGAACTCGTCGGGGACGTACTACAGGTCATGCGCGACCTGGCCTCAGACGGCATGACAATGATCGTCGTCACCCACGAGATGAGCTTCGCCCGCGAGGTCGGCGATACGATTGTCTTCATGGATGGTGGCGCCGTTGTCGAGGCGGGTCATCCACGCGACGTTCTATCCAACCCCCAGCACCACCGGACCCAGGCATTCCTGTCGAAGGTTCTCTGAACCACCAACGCCCGCGCCACCAAGGCATTGCGGCACGACAGCCGTTTCACCAAGAGGAAGTTCATGTCGAGCCGATCAGCTACACCGCGACGCTACTTGATGTGTCGCCCCACCTTCTTCGACGTCGTCTACTCCATCAACCCGTGGATGGAACCCGAAGTCCCCACCGATGCCAGCCTGGCCCCCCCATCGAGCAGTGGGAGCGACTCGTTGAGACCTACGAGAAGCTGGGGCACCAGGTCGAGCAGATCCTGCGTGAGGCCGTCGACCGTTACCTCGGATTGGGACTGTAAATTCAACGGTGTAACTCCTGAGACGTAGGAGGCACTTGTGACTGGAGTGACAGAGCGCAGCGAGACCCGAGATTTCCCTGCCGAGGACGCTTCGTTGGACGCGATCGATGAGCAGC
>JBPCOE010000091.1:0-10220 GCA_051000605.1 Jatrophihabitans sp. | reverse complement strand
TCGTGGAACGTGCAGTGATGTGCTCGCGGAGGCGGGGGGTGGGGGGGGGTGTGGTTCCCGGGGGGGAGACCAAAACACTCCCGAATCCGAACTCGTCTGCCACGCCCGGTACTTGGAAACGTGTCAGCGTGCCGGACTGCGGTTGCCAGCCGGCGGCCGGATCCTCTGCGTAGAGGCGTACCTCGATGGCGTGACCGCGGGTCGGGGGTGGCTCGGGGTCGAGCGCCGCACCGTCGGCCACCGCGAGCTGCAGGGCCACGAGGTCGAGCCCGGTGGTGCACTCCGTGACGGGGTGCTCGACCTGCAGGCGGGTGTTCATCTCCAGGAAGAAGAACCGTCCTGCCCCCGAATCGGCGTCTGCATCGGCGATGAACTCGACGGTGCCGGCGCCGGTGTAGCCGACGGCGCGGGCAGCCGCGCGGGACGCCTCGAACAACTCCTTGCGCATTCCTTCGACACGCTCGACCAGCGGCGAAGGAGCCTCCTCGACGACCTTCTGGTGCCGTCGCTGGATCGAGCACTCGCGCTCGCCGACCGCCCACACGGTGCCGTGCGTGTCGGCCATGACCTGTACCTCGATGTGCCGGCCGGTGGCGAGGTAGGGCTCGCAGAAGACGGTCGGGTCGCCGAACGCGCTCGCGGCCTCGGCCGCGGCCGACTCGACCTCTCCGGCAAGAGCGTCCAGTTCGCGGGCGATCCGCATGCCGCGCCCGCCACCGCCCGCGCTGGCCTTGATCAGGACCGGCAGGTCGTTCTCGGTGATCATCGCCGGGTCGAGCTCGGGCAGCACGGGCACGCCCGCCTCGGCCATCAGCCGCTTGGACTCGATCTTCGAGCCCATCTCGTCGATGGCGGCCGGCGGCGGCCCGATCCAGGTGAGGCCGGCCGCAATGACCGCCCGGGCGAAGTCGGCGTGCTCGGACAGGAAGCCGTAGCCGGGGTGCACCGCATCGGCACCGGCCCGCCGCGCGGCCTCGATGATCAGCTCGGCGCGCAGGTACGTGTCTGCCGGCGCCGCGCCGGGCAGCCGGACAGCCGCGTCGGCCTCGGCGACGTGCGGCGCGTCGGCGTCCGGATCCGAGAACACCGCGACGGTGCCCAGGCCGAGCGTCCGGCAGGTCCGAAAGACCCGGCGCGCGATCTCGCCCCGGTTCGCGACCAGCACTGTCGTGATGGTCATAACCGGAAGACCCCGTACCCCTTCGCGCCCTCGACCGGCGCGTTGTGAATGGCCGAGAGCGCGATGCCGAGCACGGTGCGGGTGTCGCGCGGGTCGATGATGCCGTCGTCGTACCCCATGCCCGACAGGAACGGGGCGATCGACTGGTCCTCGATCTGCTTCTCCACGTACTGCCGCATTTGGGTGTCCGCGGCCTCGTCATAGTCCTGCCCGCGCGCCGCCGCCGCCTGCCGCGCCACGATCGACATCACGCCGGCGAGCTGCGCCGGCCCCATCACCGCCGACTTCGCGTTGGGCCAGGTGAACAGGAACCGCGGACCGTACGCGCGTCCGCACATGCCGTAGTTGCCGGCCCCGTAGGACGCGCCCATCGTGACGGTCAGGTGCGGCACGGTCGAGTTCGACACTGCGTTGATCATCTGGGCGCCGTGCTTGATGATCCCACCGCGCTCGTACTCCGCGCCCACCATGTAGCCAGTTGTGTTCTGCAGGAACAGCAACGGGGTGTCGGCCCGGTTGGCCAACTGGATGAACTGCGCCGCCTTTTGCGCTTCTTGGCTGAAAAGCACGCCGCGCGCGTTGGCCAGGATGCCGATTGGGTAGCCGTGCAACGACGCCCACCCCGTCACCAGCGAGGAGCCGTACAGCGGCTTGAACTCGTCGAACTCCGATCCGTCGACGAGCCGGGCGATCACTTCTCGGGGGTCGAACGGCATCTTTAGGTCGGACGGGACGATGCCCAATAGCTCGTCCGCGTCGTACAGCGGTTCGGCGGCGTCGGGTTTCGGCGTCGGGCCCTGCTTGCGCCAGTTCAGCCGGCCGACGATGGAGCGCCCGATGCGGATTGCGTCCTGCTCGTCCTGGGCGAAGTAGTCGGCGAGTCCGGACGTCCGCGCGTGCAGCTCGGCGCCACCCAGCGACTCGTCGTCGGACTCCTCGCCCGTCGCCATCTTCACCAGCGGCGGCCCGGCCAGGAACACCTTCGAGCGCTCCTTGATCATGACGACGTAGTCGCTCATGCCCGGGATGTACGCACCGCCCGCGGTCGAATTGCCGAACACCAGTGAGATCGTCGGGATGCCCGCCGCCGACAGCCGGGTGAGATCGCGAAACATCTGCCCCCCGGGGATGAAGATGTCTTTCTGCGTCGGCAGGTCCGCGCCGCCTGACTCGGTCAGCCCGATCACCGGCAGGCGGTTCTCCCGCGCGATCTCGCTCGCCCGCAGCGTTTTCTTCAACGTGTACGGGTTGGACGCGCCGCCGCGGATCGTCGGGTCCGAACCGTTGATCATGCACTCGACACCGTCGACGACGCCGATGCCGCACACCACGGACGCACCGACGGTGTAGTCGGAGCCCCAGGCCGCCAGCGTGGCAAGTTCGAGGAACGGCGAGCCCGGGTCGATCAACAGCTCGATGCGCTCGCGGACGAGCAGCTTGCCACGCTTGTGGTGCCGCGCGACGTACTTCTCCCCGCCGCCGGCGACCGCCGTCGCCTGCTCGGTCTCGAGGTTCGCGATCTGTTCGAGCAGCGCGGCCCGGTTCGCCGTGTACTCGGGGTGGGCGGTGTCGACGGCCGTCTTCAGCGTGGTCATGGTCGGCCGCCCGCGTCCGCGCCGTGATCAACAGGCAGGTGTGGCTGCCCTGACGACCACAACGGCCTGTTGATCATCGTGCGGGTCAAGCGGCCGCTCACGCCGTGTAGCCCAGCGTCTTCGCGGCCAGGCCGGTGAGGATCTCCGTGGTACCGCCGCCGATACCGATGATGCGCATGTCGCGATACTGCCGCTCGACCTCGGCTTCGCGCATGTAACCCATGCCGCCGTGCAGCTGGACGGCCTGGTTGACGACCCACTCGCCGGCCTCGACGGTGGTGTTCTTCGCGAAGCACGCCTCGCGGATCAGGTTGGGCTCCTCGAGTGCGCGCAGGGCGATCGAACGCGTGTACACGCGCGCGACCTCGATGCGGCGCGTCATCTCGGTGAGCGTGTTCTGCACCTGTTGGCGGCTGATGAGCGGGCGTCCGAAGGTCTCACGGTTGCGGCACCACTCGACGGTCAGGTCGAGGCTGCGCTGCCCGCACGCGTACGCCTGCACGGCGAGCCCGATGCGCTCGGAGACGAAGTTCTGCGCGATCTGGACGAAACCGGTGTTCTCTTCGCCGACCAGATTGGACGCCGGCACTCGAACGTCCACATACGACAGCTCGGCCGTATCGGAACACAGCCAACCCATTTTTGCGAGCTTGCGCGAAACCGTGAAGCCCGGCGTGCCCTTGTCGACGACGAGCAGCGACAGCCCGTGTGCGCCGCGGTCGCCGGTCCGGGCGGCGGTGACCACGAAGTCGCCGCGCACCGCCGACGTGATGTACGTCTTCGCGCCGTTGAGCACGTATTCGTTGCCGTCGCGCTTGGCGGAGGTGCGGATGCCGGCGACGTCCGAGCCGCCGTCGGGTTCGGTGATGGCGAGCGAGCCGATCAGGTCGCCGGCGAGAGTCGGCCGGACGTAGCGGTCGATCAACGCCGCGTCGCCGGCGGTCACGATGTGCGGCAGCGAGATCCCCGACGTGAACAGGGACGCGAACAGTCCGCTGGACCCGCCCGCATAGTGCATCTCCTCCGCCAGCACGAGGGAGTCGATCGCATCGCCGCTCCCACCGCCGACGGATTCGGGATAGGACAACCCGAGCAGGCCGAGCTCGCCGGCCCGCTTCGACAGCGATCGCGGCAACTCGCCGTCGAGCTCCCACTGGTCGAGGTGCGGCAGCACGTCCGCGCGGACGAAGCGGCGAACCGTCTCGCGCAATGCCGCGCGCTCCGGGGTCGAGAACGGGTCGCTCACAACAACTCCTCCGGGATGTCGACGACGCGCGAGCGAAGCCACTCGCCGATCGCCTTGGCCTGCGGATCGTGCCGGGCGTTGTAGGCGACGCCCTGGCCGAGGACGTCCTCGATCACGAAGTTCAGCGCGCGCAGGTTCGGCAGGACGTGCCGCTCGACGTGCAGCGACGCCGTCTCGGGCAGCAGCCGCTTGAATTCGGCAATGGTCAGGTACCCGGCGAGCCACGCCCACGCCTGCTCCGAACGGGCCCAGACGCCGACGTTCGCCGACCCGCCCTTGTCACCGCTGCGGGCGCCCACGACCCGGCCCAACGCCATGGTGCGGGTCGCTCCGAAGGCGATGGCGCACGGTTCGAGCGGCTCGTCCACATCGACGAGCTCCAACGTTTCGGTGCAGGGCGCGATGTCGACGCGCGTCCCGTCGGCGTGGACGGCGACGTGCGGCACGGCTTCGGCCGGGACGTACGCGGCGGTGAACACCCCGTAGGGCGCCGCATCGCCGGGAGGCGCGGTGACGTGGAAGCCGGGGTAGGACGCGAGCGCAAGCTCGATCGCGCGTCCGGAGAACGCCCGCCCGACCAGCTTGGGATCACCGCCGCGCACGACGCAGTGCAGCAGTGCCGCGGCGGCCTCCTGCGAGTCGGCATCGGCGTGGTCGGTGCGGGCGAGCGACCACTTCGTATGCAGGGTTGCGTCGAGGTCCGCGAGCTGGGACTGCACCCACGCCGCCTTGGCCTCGATGTCCAACCCGGTGAGGACGAATGTCACGGAATTGCGGAAGCCGCCCAGCTGGTTGAGGCCGACCTTCAGCGTGGGCGGCGGCGCCTCGCCCCGGACCCCGCTGATTCGAACCCGGTCGGGCCCGTCTGGGTCCAATGCGATGGTGTCGAAGCGCGTCGTGACATCGGGGCCGGCGTAGCGCGCGCCGGTGATCTCGTAGAGCAGCTGCGCGGTGACCGTACCGACGGTGACCGCGCCACCCGTGCCCGGATGCTTGGTGATGACCGACGATCCGTCGGCACGCAGCTCGGCGATCGGGAAGCCGAGAGGTTTGTCCGGCGTGGGCAGCTCGGTGAAGAACGCGTAGTTGCCGCCGGTGGCCTGCGGCCCGCATTCGATGACGTGCCCGGCTGCCACCGCCCCGGCGAGTTCGTCGTAGGACGTACGTGACCAGCCGAAGTGCGCGGCGGCCGGGCCGACGACGAGCGAGGCATCGGTGACGCGTCCGGTCACGACGATGTTCGCGCCGGCCGCGAGGCAGTCGGCGATGCCCCACGCGCCGAGGTAGGCGTTGGCCGCGAGCGGTTCGCCGAGGCCGAGCTCAGCCGCCCGGGCCCGCAGGTCGTCGCCCTCGACGTGCGCGACCGAGACGTCCAGACCCAGGTTGTCGGCGAGCACCCGCACGGCGTTGGCCAGACCGCCGGGATTCAGCCCGCCCGCGTTCGTCACGATCTTGACGCCGTTGTCGAGGGCCAGTCCGAGTGCGGTCTCCAGGTGGCGTAAGAAAGTCTTGGCGTAGCCGAGCGTGCCGTCCTTGAGGCGGTCGCGGCCCAGGATGAGCATGGTCAGCTCGGCCAGGTAGTCGCCGGTCAGGACGTCCAGCTCGCCACCGGAGAGCATCTCGAACATCGCCGACGCGCGGTCGCCGTAGAAGCCCGACGCGTTCCCGATCCGCAGCGCGTCGCTCATGTGAGTGACCTCGCCCGTCCCGGTCCGGGGGCGCCGGCGAACGCCTGCGCGACGTCGAGCCAGGCGTCGGCTTCGGCGCCGATTGCCTGCAGCTGCAGGTCGTCGCGGTGGCGTCGCTGTGTCACGAGCAGGCAGAAGTCGAGCGCCGGCCCGGTGACTCGATGCGTCGCGTCCGCGGGACCCCACGTCCAGAGCTGGCCGGACGGTGCGGTGAGCTCGACGCGTACCGGTTCGCTCGACGGGGCCCGTTCGCGGATGAGGAATGAGAAGCCGCGGGTGCGCACGCCGATGTGCGCGACGTGCCGGATGCGGTCGGTGACGGGCCGTTCGACGCTCAGCGCATCCGCGACGTCCTGCCCGTGCGCCCACGTCTCCATGAGCCGCGCGGTCGCCATGGACGGCGCGCTCATCGACGGACCGAACCACGGCAGCTTGACGTCTGCGGGTACGGCGGCCAGCGCGTCGGCGAGAGCCGCCCGGCCGGCCCGCCACGTCTGGAGCAGCTCGGCCGGCGGTTGCTCGGCGCGGGTCGCGGCGGCGGTGTCGACGTACGTAGTCGGCGCGGTGAGGACGTCCGCCATCAGGGCCGCGAAGCCGGCGTTGTCGGTCGCGGCGAGGATCGAGACGTCGTCCGTCCAGGCCAGATGTCCGATCTGGTGGGCGATCGTCCAGCCTTCGGCGGGAGTCTCGCGGGCCCAGTCGGATGCGGGCAACGGCGTCACCAGCGCGTCCAGTTCGGCGCCTTCGGCGCTCAGGTCGGCGAGGACCGCCGCGACGTCAGCCACGCGGCGAGCCTGGCACGACCGCTCGGAAGAATCAAGCCTGCATGATTGTTTTATTGGGTGCCGAGCTATACGTCGCAGTCGGGCTGGTTGGACTGTGACGTCCTGACGCCGCGAGCGGGGGCGCAGGGCGTCCGCAGCATCCGCGTGTTCGGCACGACGAGGACGCCGGAGTCCATGGCCAATGTCGTGTTGACCAGGCCGATACGGACGACCATTGCATCGATGAACTGTTGGGACTCCGTCGAGTAGAGGCGCACCCGATCGCCGGACTGGACCGGCTGGATGAGGCGCATGGCGACGCCGTAGAACAGGCTCGCCGTGGTTCGGTGTTCGACAGCCGCTGCGCCGAGCGCGATTGTCGCGACGGCTACCACGATCTCGAGAACGGGCGATCCGGTGGCGAGGAGCAATACCGCCGTGACGGCGGCGAGGGCGCACGTGATCAGAGCGGGCGCGATGAACCGGGCAGGCTCCGCCCAGGTGCGTGCGCGGCGGGCCGCGCAGGCCTGCCGGGCGTCGTCTCGAAGTAAGCTCACTGGTGTCACATCCCTTGTCTAGCAAGGGATCCCCCATCTGGGGCGCCATTCCTCACCGACGTGTCAGTGCAACGCGTGAGGGTGGTCACCGGGACGGCCTCACCAGTTCGATATTCCCGTCAATTCGGACCATTTACGTCGAGACGGGTTCGGAGCGTCACATGAGTCGGCGAAGCACACCCAGCGGGGCAAGCCGCACGACGAGCGACAGCGGTCGCCACGGCCACGCCGGCACGACAGCCGTGGAGGCCTCCCGCTCGATCGCCGCCACCATCGACCGCACGCCGTCCGTCGTGGTCGCCATCAGCGGCGTACGCCCGGCCTTGCGGTCGCTCATATCGGATTCGATGTAGCCGGGGAACAACGTCGTGACCGCGATGTCCGTGCCGATCAGCTCCGAGCGCAGCCCCTCGGCGATCGAGGCGAGGCCGCTCTTGGAGGCTGCGTAGGCCGTCATCGTGCCGGGCATCCCGCGCAGGGCCGACACCGACGAGACGACCACGAGGTGACCACGCCCGGCCGCGCGGAACAGCTCCATCGCGGCCTCGCACTGGGCCAGGCCCGACACCAGATTCGTCGTTAGCGTCTGCAAGTTGACGTCGAAGCGCCCGGTGCCGACCGGCGCGCCCTTACCCAGCCCTGCGTTGACCACCACCCGGTCGAGACCGCCGAGCTCGTCGGACAACTCGCGGAAGGCTACGAAGACGTCGTCGTGGTCGTCGACGTCGAGCGCCCGGACGGCGACGGTGCGAGCGGGGTGCGTCGCGAGGATCTCCCTTCGCAGCGCCGCCAGCCGGTCCGCCCGCCGCGCGCACAGGGCGACGTCGTGACCGGCGGACGCGAACTGACGAGCCATCTCGGCGCCGAGCCCGGAGCTCGCGCCGGTGACGAGGATGCGCGCCACGTCAGTTCCCGAAGGGCCAGGCGTTGTCGGTCGCCGGCTGGCCCTGCTGGGCCTGCGCCGCCAGGTGATGGGCCGTCAGATCGATCGCGGCGCCCAGATCGACCCCGGTCTGATCGGCGAGCAGGAACACGCCGTAGGCGACCTCGCCGAGCCGTTGCGCCCAGTCCGCGCCCGGCCGGAAGGGTCTGCGCCCGCGGTCGGAGCCGTTGGTCACCGTGGCGCTCAGCGCGCCCAGCAACGTCTGCAACTCCAGCAGCAGGGTCGGGACGGTGGCGTGCAGGTCGGCGGTGTCCGCACTGCCGGCCACGAGGTCCTGAAGCCCGTTCAGATTTCTCGACGGTTGGTCCACGACAGGTCAACCTACCGGCTGAGCAGGAGCGGCAAAGCCCGGCAGTAGGCTCGTTCGGGTGAGCACACCGCGGCCCGCGCGGCTTCGCGTCGGCGTCGTCGGCGTGGGGCGTGTGGGCAGTGCGCTCGGCGCCGCCCTGGCCCGGGCAGGTCACGAGATCGTGGCCGTCAGCGGGGTGTCGGCAGCATCCCGCGACCGAGCCGCGCGGATGCTCCCCGGCGCCGCCGTCCTGCCGCCCGACGAGACCGTGGCGATCGCCGACCTCGTCCTGCTCGCCGTGCCCGACGACGTACTGCGCCCGTTGGTGTCCGGGCTGGCCGACGCCGGGGCCTGGCGGGACGGCCAGCTCGCGGCACACACGTCCGGCGCCCACGGCATCGGCATCCTCGATCCGGCCGCCGCGCGAGGGGTGCTGGCGCTGGCGCTACACCCGGTCATGACGTTCGCCGGACGCCCCGAAGACCTGGATCGCCTGGACGGTGCCGCGTTCGGTGTCACCGCGCTGGACGACCTGCGGGTCGTTGCCGAGTCGCTCGTGCTCGAGATGGGCGGCGAGCCGGTATGGGTGCCTGAGCCGGCGCGGCCGCTCTACCACGCGAGCCTGACGATCGCGTCCAACCACCTCGTCACCCTCGTCAACGACGCGATGTCGCTGTTGTCGGATGTCGGGGTGACCGAGCCCGCAAGGCTCGTCGCGCCGCTGCTCAGCGCCTCGCTCGACAACGTCCTGCGCCTCGGCGACGCCGCTCTCACCGGTCCCGTGTCGCGCGGCGACGGCGATACGGTGCGGGCCCACGTCCGCACCCTGGCCGGCAGCGCGCCGGACGTCCTGCCGTCCTACGTCGCGATGGCCCGGCGAACCGCCGAACGCGCGTTCGGGTCCGGGCGCCTCACCCCAAATCAGCTCGCCGCCGTCGAAGAGGCGCTGCGGTGAGCGAGCGCAGCGAGCGAACGATGGGAATGCGTAGCCCTCTGGCGGTCGAACCGAGCGAAGCGAGGGCCGGCCGGTGAGCGAGCGCAGCGAGCGAACGATGGGAATGCGTTCGTGAAGGTCGTCCGCACCCGCAGCGAGTTCTTCGCTGCCCGCGCCGCACTGCCCGCGCCGATCGGCCTGGTGCCGACGATGGGCGCACTGCACGCCGGGCACGAGGCCCTGCTGCAGGCCGCTCGCGACGAGTGCGCGTCGGTCGTCACGACCAACTTTGTCAACCCGATGCAGTTCGGGCCGTCGGAGGACCTCGCCCGCTACCCGCGCACGCTCGAGGCCGATCTTGCGACGTGTGAGCGGATCGGCGTCGACCTCGTCTGGACGCCCGGCGTCGAGGACGTCTACCCGCACGGCGGCGCGACCCAGGTGAGCGTCCAGCCCGGCCCGATCGGCAACCTGCTCGAGGGCGAGGTCCGACCGGGACACTTCGCGGGCGTCCTCACCGTGGTGGCGAAGTTCCTGAACCTGGTTCGGCCGGGACGCGCGTACTTCGGCGAGAAGGACTATCAGCAGCTGGCGCTCATCCGGCTGATGGCAGACGATCTCGACGTCGGTTCGGCCATCGTCGGGGTGCCGACGGTCCGCGAGGCCGACGGGCTCGCGCTGTCCAGCCGCAACGTCTACCTTTCGCCGGCCGAGCGCCGGCACGCGCTCGCGCTGTCCCGCGCCCTGCTGGCCGGACAGGCGGCGTCGCGCGACGGCGCCATCGCGGTCATCACGATTGCCACCGCGGTGCTCGCCGCCGAGCCGGGCGTTCAGGTCGACTACCTCGACCTGCGCGCGGCCGATCTGGGCGAGATCCCCGAACACGGCCCGGCGCGGCTGCTCGTCGCCGCGCGGGTCGGGCCGACCCGGCTCATCGACAACGTGGCGGTCCAGCTGTGAGCGACCCCGTGATGAGCTCGGGCGAAAACAAAAAAAACGGCGGGGGTGGGGACGACTATCACCG
>JBPCOE010000044.1:0-6103 GCA_051000605.1 Jatrophihabitans sp. | reverse complement strand
ACTCGGAGGACCGCAACACCCGGAAGGATCAGGACCTCGTGAGTCTCTCCGCTCGCTACAGCGTGCGTGTTGGAGATCGTCGTCCCGGGCAACACACGGTCGGCCACCACCTGCCACTGGTCCGGGTCAAGTCTGCGCGGAGGCACCCACCGAACGCTACCTGTCGCCCCGTCAACAGACCGGCATCAGAAATGGGATCCCGCTGCAGTGCCTGCGTGGATTAGTCCCCGGCCCTCAAGAGCAGCTCCCGGGGCCGCACCCGAAGTCATCCCAGTAAAGGATCCGCAACCGGTCAGCGCCTACGGCTTCTTGAAGACATCGTGGTCGCCGACTCGTCGCCACCGGCAGCGCAATTCACCATCGACGGTGACCAGTTCGAAGGTCGCACGTCCGTCCGGGCTGGCGAACGACCAGGTCATTTCTAGAATTCCCGGAGCTGACCGCACGGACTTGACGCGTAACGAGGCAGGCCACGGTGTGGTCGGGTCCTTGGCGTGGGCATCACACGCCGGGGCGAACTTCTCTTGGACGACGGTCTTGAACGCGACAGCGTGCGCGCGCTTGAGCCGCCGGTAATCGCCGTCGAACCCCGGGGTGGCCTCGAACTTCACTCGGCGTCGGGCTCGTCGAGCTCGTCGAGGTGGCCGAGGAAGTCCTCGGTCGACTCGTGAACCGCCACGCGGCCGGCAGCGACGTGCTCGTCGACCTCGCGCTCGCGCTCCTGCCATCGCTCGGCCCAGAACCAGCGCTGATCGGCTGGCACGGGCAGAGCGGCCCGCAGCTCGATTACCCCGTCGGCGCGCTCCGTCAGCTCCAGTTGCGCACCCGGCTGGTCCAGGTGCAGCCGGCGGCGAACGTCGGCGGGCAGCGCGATCGTGCCGCGGCCCTGGACGCCGAGGTAGCGATGCTCGATCGGTGAGCTCATGAACACAGTATACGCAGCTAAGCGACAAAGCAGTAAAGCTGCCAAGCAGCCAAAAGCGCGAACGGGAGTCGGGCTGCTGGGAGCAGCCGTAGGCGGAGTCGCCCCGACCGCAAGCGGTTCCGTTCACGAGTACAGATCATGGCGGTCCCAGTGGCCGGCGTATGCGCCGATGGTCGCGGCCAGGCTTTGCCCGCGCAGGACTACACCCACACCGTCCCCGCCTTCCTCCCTCGCCGCGTTGCCCCGCCGCTGGCCGTGACGGCCACCGTCGCCGAGATCACCCTCGGCCTCGCGCTGCTGCTCGGCATCCAGCTACGCCGCGCAGCACTCGGCTCCGCCTCCTTGCTCGCCGTCTACGGAATCTGCATGACCCTCACACTGCCGCTCGCCCAACAATTCCACTACAACGTCCTCATCCTCGGCCGCGGCAATGCTCGCGCTCGTCGCCCTCACCGTCGACAAATGGCTAACTCGACGGAGCGAACTCGACCGGCGGACGGGCCGCCTCAAGCACCCCGCGCCGCCGGCACCAGTGACAGACGGGCGCCCAAGGTGAAACGCCGGACCCCCGTTTAATGGATCCCTGGGCGGGACGGCCTTGTCGGCGCGGAGGCACTGCACCGAACACCGCTACTACCGCACCGACATCACCGGACGGTTCGTCCTCGCCGACATGTACCTGCAGATGCCGACCGAGATCGGCATTGGCGTCGAACCGCTGGCCGACGAGCTGGATGCCGTGACGATCCGGACGCAGTGGCTGCCGTGGTGAGTCGGCTACGACCCTCCGCGCCCCAACCCGGCAACCTGCCGTTGTCGCTCAGCGCCTTGCCCTTTCGTTCCTTGCCTTCAGGGGGTGAGGGCGACCTTTCCGTAGGCGGTCTTCGACTCGGCCAGCGTCAACGCGCGACCGGCTTCGGTGAGCGGGATGCGAGCGGCGACGTGCGTGGTGATCGTCTCGTCGGCGAGGAGGGCGAGCACGGTAGTGAGGTCGGAGGAGAGCTGCTGGCGGAATTTGGTAGGGCGCATGCGCTTGCCGGCCCAGAAGTTGTAGAACAGCGCGTGGCGCCGGTTGGGCGTCAGGTTCCAGGCCATGATCCGGGCGTAGATGGCAGCGAAGGTCAGCGCCACGTTGTCGGCGTCGTCGCGCTGCGCTGCGGTGCCGTAGGCGACGAGTGTTCCGCCGCGGGCGAGCAGATCAAAGGAGCGTCGGAAGCTTGACCCGCCGAGGTGATCGAAGACGGCGTCGACACCGCCGGGCGCGAGCTCACGGACGCGGTCACTCAGCTGGGGGTCGTTGTAGTCGATCGGGTCGACGTCCACCTCGCGCAGGCGATCGTGGTGGCGCGGTGAGGCGGTGCCGATCACACCGATCCCGGCGTGGCGAGCGAGCTGGACCAGCGTGCCGCCGACGCCACCGTTCGCGCCGTGGACGAGGATCGTCTGCCCGGGCTGCACCCGCGCTTTGCGGTGCAGCATCTGCCAGGCGGTGACGCCGTTGACCACGACGGTCTCCGCCTCGGCGGAGTCGAGAATGTCGGGGACGGGGACGAGGTCCCGGGCGTCGATCAGCACGTGGGTGCTCCAGCCGCCGGTCTTGGTGACGGCTGCGACCCGCCGGCCAACGGCGGTGCCGTCGCCCCCGGGGCCGGTCGCGGCGACGGTACCGACGATGTCGTAGCCGGCCACGAACGGAAAGCTCGGCTGGCCCGGGTAGCGGCCTCGGCGCATCTGCTGTTCGGCGAACGAGACACCGGTGGCCAGCATCTCGACGAGCACCTGACCTTCGAGGGGGCTGGGGACGGGGCGCTGCTGGACGCGCAAGCCGTCGGGGGCGACCAAGCCGGGGAGCACGACCTCGGTGAGCGTCGTGGCGGGGCCGGAGGAGGTAGGGGTGGTCATGGGGTTGCCTTTCGTTGGATGTGGCGGTGGTTGAGCGAATGAAGAAGATGTCTAAGTCGTTCGCCAGGGCCGGTGCTGCGGTCGCCGTGAGGTGTTTGCGGCCCGGGAACGACGACCGCGGCGACGAGGGCTGCCGTAGCGGCGAGGGCTGCCGTAGCGGCGAGGGCGGTCGCGGCGATCAGAGCCGCGTCGAACCCGTCGTTCACGGTGTTCGGGGAGAAACTGCGGGGCGCAGCTGGTGGCCACGGGTTGCGTGAGAGGTAGAACGAGGTCCGGTCACATTCGCACCGGTCAGACGGTGCTCGGAACGGGATTCGGCTCCGGACGAGCGTTTTCGCTCAGTCCGATGTGTTGGTGCAGCCGGCGCAGGGGGCGTGGTGCCCACCAGTTCCATTCGCCGGCGATGCGCATGAATGCGGGGACCAGTAGCCCGCGGATGATGGTCGCGTCGAGGACGATGGCGATGCCGGTGCCGATGCCGAACAGCTGGATGAAGCTTGTTCCGCCGGTGCCGAAGGCGAAGAAGGTGACCGAGAGCAGGGCGGCTGCGGTGGTGATGATGCGGCCGGTGCGGGCCAGGCCGCCTGCGACTGCCTCACGGGTGTCTGCGCCTTCGTCGTGCAGTTCCTTGATGCGCGAGAGCAGGAAGACCTCGTAGTCCATGGACAGACCGAAGGCTATGCAGAACAGCAGTACTGGCATCGAGGTGTCGATCGGCGTGGGGGTGAAGCCGAGTAGTCCGGACAGGTGTCCGTCCTGGAAGATCCACACCATGACGCCGAACACGGCCGACAGCGATAGCGCGTTCATCGCCAGCGCCTTGATCGGTAGCAGCACACTGCCGGTGAACAGAAACAGCAGCACGAAGGTGGTGAGCGCGATCCACAGCAGTGCCCATGGCAGGTAGGTGCCGATCGCGGCCTTGCCGTCGACCAGGGCCGCCGCGGACCCGCCGATGAGCACCGTGCTGCGCACCGGCGCAGGAAGCTCGCGTAGGTCGCCGACGAGCGTCTGGCTGGCGCTGGAGCTGGAGTCGGGCGCCCCGGTGACGGTCAGGTAGTGCACGCCGTCGCGCCGCTGGCCGGGACCGTCCTGGACTGCTCTGACGCCGGGCACCTGGTCGAGGGCGTGGATGTAGGAGGCGATGTCGGTGTCGCTCGGGTGGCCCTGGATGACCACGGAAACTGCCGAGGCGGCCGCGGCGTCGTAGTCGCTGCGCAGGGTGTCGCCGACCTGTCGGCTCTGGGCCGAGGTGTGCAGCACCCGATCGTCGGGTGTGCCGAAGTGGATGTGCAGCAACGGGGTGCTCAGCGCGAGCAGGACGCCGATGACGGGCACGGCGACCGCGAGCGGTCGGCGCATGACGGCGGTCGCGATGCGCCGCCAGGTCGGGCTCTCCAGCGAAGCTCCGGCATTCCCCCGACGCCCTTTCGCGACCTTCGTTCCGAGGGTGGCTAGCAGGGCGGGCAGGGTGATCAGCGCGGCCGCCAGGGCGATCAGGACGACGCCGATGCCGGCGTAGGCGAACGAGCGGAGAAAGTACAGCGGGAAGATCAGCATCGCGGACAGTGCAACGGCGACGATGGCCGAGGAGAACACGATGGTGCGCCCGGCCGTGTGCACAGTGGTGCGCAGCGCCGTGTCGACGTCGGCACCGGCTCCCAACTCCTCCCGGAACCGGTTGACCATCAGCAGCGAGAAGTCGATGGCCAGGCCAAGCCCGAGCGCGGTGGTGAGATTGATCGCGTTGATCGAGACGTCGGTCAGACGACCGAGCACGGACAGTTCGGCAAGAGTCCCTGCGATGGCGAACAACCCGATCGCCAGAGGAAGCAGTGCGGCGATCAGGCTGCCGAAGGCGAGCACGAGCAGCAGCAGGGTTATCGGTACGGCGATCGACTCGGCGAGCGCGAGGTCGTTGCCGGTCTGCGCGGTGATGTCGCTGCTCACGCCCAGCGCGCCGCCTGCCCGCACCCGCACCACGTCGGAGCCGGTGGTGTCCTCGTCGATGATGGTTGTCGCCGAGGCGGCGGCTGCTTCGGTGTCGCCGCGCACGTGCATCACCACCAGCCCCGAGGCGCCGTCACGACTGCGCAGACCGTCGGCGTGGCTCGTCCAGTACGAGCGCACGGCACTGACGTCCGAACGGCGGGCCAGCCCGGCGGTGATGTGCGCGGCTGCAGCCCGCACTGGTGCCGAGTCCAGACTCATCTGCTGCTTCGGCGTCAGGAGCAGCACGAGGTTCGCCTGGCCGCCGAAGTCGTGATCGAGGACCGCGCTGGCGCGGCTCGAATCCGAGGACGGATCGTTGAACCCGCCGCTCTTGAGCACCGAGAAGGCACCGACGGACAGAACGGCCATCACGGCGAGCATGGCGCCGGACAACCAGAGGACGAGCTTGCGGCGCTCGATCGCGAGATCGGCAAGTCGGGTGAACATCAGAAGGCTCCTTCGCGGGTTCCGGACGCGCAAACCGGACGGTCAATCGCGTTGTGAGCAGTGTTCACTACGCGCCTGTCATTCGTCAAGACGTATGTTCATGTTGTGAACGCTGCTCACGTGACCTAAGCTGGCCTCATGTCCGAGATTGCGGCGAAGCGACGCGCCCGACAGCGAGCGCAGACGGTCGGTGAGATCAAGCAGCGCGCCTGGTCGCTGCTGGCCAAGTCCGGTCTCGAATCACTGTCACTGCGCGAGGTGGCGCGGCAGATGGAGATGGCGCCGTCGGCGCTCTACCGTTATTTCCCGAGCCGCAACGACCTGCTGACCGCGCTCATCGTCGAGGCGTTCGATTCGCTGGCCGACGCTACGAGCAAGGCCTATGACGACGTGCAGACTGCCGAACTGCCGTCCAAGGTCGAGTCCTTCATCGAGGTGAGCCGCGCCTACCGCCGTTGGGCCATCACCCACCGCACCGAGTGGGCGCTGATCTTCTCCTCGGTAATCCCCGACTACAACGGCACCGAACTGACCACGGCGGCGTCCGTACGCGTCACCGCCACCCTGACCCAGGTGATGGCCGACGCCGCAGCCGCCGGCGAGATCGACCTCGACCGAATCGATGCCGAGATCGACGACACGATGCGGGCCGGGCTGCAGACGTGGGCCGAGACCGACTCAATCACCTTGCCCGCACCGACCCTCGCCGCCTGCCTGTGGTGCTACGCGGCGCTGCACGGCGCCATCGCACTCGACCTCAACAAACACCTGCCGCCGGCCCTGCTCGACAACGAAGCGCTGTTCGTGACATCGCTACGCGCCGTGCTCAACCACATC
>JBPCOE010000015.1:0-7033 GCA_051000605.1 Jatrophihabitans sp. | reverse complement strand
TCCTGGCAGCGCTCGGGCTCGTATCGGTGACGGCACTGAACATGTACGGCGGTTCGCTTACCCTGATCAGCGCGATCGACTCGTTCAAGAAAGTGCGCCCGACGGTCGGGGTGCGGGTGTTGACGGTCGGCCTTACCGCGGCGCTGTCACTGGTCGGGGCGCTGGCGGCCAGCGCGAACTTCCTTTTGAACTTCAACAACTTCCTGCTGCTGGTGCTCTACCTGTTCATCCCGTGGACGGCGGTGAACCTCGTCGACTACTACATCGTGCGGCGGGGGCACTACGCGATCGCCGAGATCTTCAAGCCGGAAGGCATGTATGGGCGGTGGGGCTGGCGCGGTCTCACTTCCTATCTCATCGGCTTCGTGGCCATGATCCCGTTCTTCTCGGTCGGCAGCCCCCCGCACGACTTGTTCATCGGGCCGGTCGCGAACGCCCTGAACGGCGCCGACATCTCACTGTTCATTGGACTGCCGGTCGCGGGCGTCCTGTATTTCGCGCTGTGCCGCAACCTCGACGTCGCCGCCGAGAAGCGGGTGGCCGACGCCGAGGCGCAGGACCTGGAGAAGACCGCGAGGCAATGACCGACGCGTGGGGCACGGCCGAGGCGATCACGGCCGGGGCGCTCACGGCCGTACAGCGCTATGCGTACGCGCGGTCGTGGGAGGAGTTCTTCACCGCCGCGGACATCGTGCTCACACCGACGATGCCGGTGACCGCGTTCGAGACAGGCCGGCTGGGCCCACCAACGATCGGCGGCCGTGCTGTGCCCCAAGACCGGCACGACTCGTCAGGGTTCGAGCACGACCTTGATACAGCCGTCGTCCTTCGCCCGGAACATTTCGTCGCCTTTTGGGCGACGGACGCGAGCTTTCCGCCCGGCGCTCCCCCGTGGGCCTCCATGCCGACGGCGTCGATCGTCGCGTCGGGCCCACGGCCGTCCACCAGGCGGTGAGGGTTTCGGCGATGTCGTCGACCGCGCTCAGATCGAGGGGTTCGACGCCGTGGCGCTCCGCGAGGGCCAGCCGCTCGGGCACCGAGTCGATGCCGATGACCCGACGCGCACCGAGATGCAGGCCGATCCGGGCAGGGAGCTGGCCGATGGGCCCTAGGCCGAACACGGCGAGCGTCCCGCCCGGTTCCACGTCGGCGTACTTGACCGCCTGCCAGGCGGTGGGCAGGACGTCGGACAGGAACAGGAACTGGTCGTCGGGCGGGCCGTCGGGGATCCCCTCGGAGCGCACTTGCGTGGTCTCGCACTGGGCGAACAGGCCGCGCGAACACATCCAGCAGTGGCCGCACGCGATGTTGAAGGGCACGACCACCCGGTCGCCGGGAGCCAGGCCGGCGACGTCGCCGCCGACCTCCTCGACGACGCCCATCGCCTCGTGACCGAGGACGTCACCCGGCTTCAGGTACGGCCCGAGGACGCCATAGAGGTGCAGGTCGGATCCGCAGATCGCGGTAGACGTCACCCGCACGATTGCGTCGGTGGGTTCTTCGATGCGGGGATCGGGTACGTCGGTGACGGCGACGTTCTGATTGCCCTGCCAGGTAAGTGCTCTCAACTCGACTCCCGAGGTCCGGCGTCAGGTGCGGTCGCCGAGTAGGTGCCCCGGCAGCACATCCGACAACCCGGAGGCGAAGTGGTCGCCACGCGAGACGATTCGGTCCCGGACGCCGTCGTGATCGGCGCGGGCCACAACGGGCTGGTGGCTGCCAACCTGCTCGCCGAAGCCGGGTGGAGTGTCGTGGTGTGCGAGGGGGCGCCCGAGGTGGGCGGCGCGGTCGCGAGTGCCGAGGTCACCGCCCCCGGGTTCGGGACCGATCTGTTCAGCGCCTTCTACCCGCTGGCCGTGGCGTCGCCGGTGCTCTCCGCCTTACGGCTCGCGGATCACGGTCTGCGGTGGTCGCACGCGCCGGCCGTGTTCAGTCACGTGCTGCCCGACGGACGGTCGGCCACCGTCTGGCGTGACGCTGCCCGCACCGCCGAGTCGCTGGACCGGTTCGCTCCCGGCGACGGCGACGCCTGGCTGCGCCTCACCGCCCAGTGGGACCGCATCGGCGCCCAGGTGATCGATTCGGTGTTGCGGCCCTTCCCCCCGATCACCTCCGCCGCCCGGCTGCTGCACCGCACCAGTCTCGCCGAGGCGCTGCGGCTCGCCCGCATGGCCGCCCAGCCGGTACGCCGCTTCGGGGAGGAAACGTTTCGCGGCGCCGGCGGCCCGCTGCTGTTCGCCGGCAACGCGCTGCACGCCGACCTGGCGCCGGACGGTGCGGGAAGCGCCCTGTACGGCTGGTTGCTGTGCATGCTCGCGCACAGTCACGGTTTTCCGGTCCCGGTCGGCGGTTCCGGAGCACTCATCGACGCGCTCGTTGCCCGCCTGCATACGCACGGCGGTGAGATCCGGACAAATTGCCGGGTCGACGCCGTCGAGGTGGCCGCGGGACGGGCCGCGGCGGTCGTGCTCGAGTCGGGTGAGCGGCTCGCGGCCCGGCGCGCGGTGCTCGCGGATGTCACCGCCCCGCATCTGTTCTCCGCGTTGGTCGGCGATCGGCACCTACCGACGCGGCTCGTCGAGGACGTGTCGAAGTTCCAGTGGGACACCCCGACGGTCAAGGTCAACTGGGCGCTCGAACGCCCCATCCCGTGGTCGGACGCCGACGCCGGCGGCGCAGGCACGGTGCACCTCGGCGTCGACATGGACGGGCTCACCGACTACGCCGCCGACCTCGCGACCCGGCGGACACCTACACGACCGTTCGTCCTGCTCGGGCAGATGACGACCGCGGACCCGACGCGATCGCCGCAGGGAACGGAGTCTGCATGGGCCTACACGCACCTGCCCACCGGCCGGATCTATGACGCGGCGGGCATCGCCGAGCACGTCGAGCTGGTCGAGAGCGTCGTAGAGCGGCACGCCGCGGGTTTCACGAGTGCGATCATCGGGCGGCATTCGCAATCGCCGGCACAGCTGCAGGAGCACGACGCCAACCTCGTCGGCGGTGCGATCAACGGCGGCACCGCCCAGCTGCACCAGCAACTCGTGTTCCGACCGATACCGGGACTGGCCGGCCCGGACACGCCTATCGACCGGCTCTACCTCGCCGCCTCGTCTGCCCACCCCGGCGGCGGGGTGCACGGCGCTTGCGGGGCCAACGCCGCACTGATGGCGCTGGCCCGCGACCGCGTCACCGGCCGGGTGCGGCGGGCCGTCCGGAGCAGGCTCATGCAGCGCATCTACCGGCCCGAACGATGAGCGCCGATGCGACAGACGGCCGTGCAATATGGGCACTGTGAGGGCGTGAGCAGATTCGTCACGATCACGCGCATCTTCGGGATGACCAACGCGGTGATCGGTCTGTTCACGGCGATGCGACCGGACATTGCGGCAAGACTTGCCGGCGGACAGTCCGGACGGCCCACCCACCGGCGGATCGTCCAGGTCCTCGGTGCTCGGCAGGCGGTGCAGGGTCTGGTCACGGCCGCGCGTCCGCACCCCGACGTGCTGGTACTCGGCGCTGCGGTCGACCTGCTGCAGGCGTTGAGCATGCTTCCGGTGGCCGCGGTCTTGACCGATTCGCGTCGACCGGCGCTGACCAGTGCGTCGATGGCCGCGCTGTCAGCGACGGCGGGGGCGGCGATCGTGGCGACGTCCGAGCCGTCATGATCTCAGCCGTACCTGACACGCACGCACGGTTTCCCCGAGATCATCACGAAGGACCAGTACCGGAGCTGGATCATGTCGGCGTCGTCGTGCCCGCCCGCAACGAAGCGGCGTTCCTGGCGCGCTGCCTGGAAGCCGTTGACGCCGCGGCCCGCGCGGTCAGCGCGCCGACCACCGTCGTGGTGGTGCTCGACTGCTGCACCGACGCATCGGCAGACATCCTCGACGACGTCGCACGCACACTCGACATCGATATGATCGCCCTCGTGTCCCGGGCGGGGTGCGCAGGGGGCGCTCGCGCCGACGGCGCACAGCGGCTGCTCGCACAGTCACCGGATCCCGAGCGGCTCTGGCTGTCGACGACGGACGCGGACTCGACCGTGCCGGCGAACTGGCTCGTGCGCCAACTCGAGTACGGCCGGGCCGGCAGCGACGTCGTCGCCGGCACAGTCGAGGTAGTCGACTGGCGCCCCTGGCCGGCCACGCTTCGGCAGAGTTACGAGTCCCGCTACGCAGTGGCCACACGCGCGGACGGCCACGGCCACGTCCACGGCGCGAACCTGGGTATACGCGGCAGTTGCTACACCCGGGTGGGCGGCTTCGGCGCGGTCACCCACGACGAGGACGTGCAACTCGTCGACCGCGCGCTCGCGGCCGGCGCCAGCCTCACCTGGGCTGCCGACCTGCCGGTCCGCACGTCGGCGCGCACGATCAGCCGCGCTCCCCACGGCTTCGCCGATCATCTGCGACGGTTGCAGATGATCTCGATCGACATACCTGCGGCCAACCCGCCGGCGGGCAACGTCTAGCACGGCTCCTGACCATTTCGTTGGCGACGTTCAGTCGGTCGCCGGGCCGGCCTCGGGCGGACGTGGCCGGTCCTCGGGGTGGAAGCGGACGGCGACCAGCGCGACGTCGTCGTCGGGGTCCTTGCCGACCATGTCGCGCAGCACGGAGTCGACCAGGTCGTCCAGGCCGAGTTCGCGGCCGTCGGACAGCACCTGGAGCAGACGCAGCTGACGAGCGACGATGTCCTGACCGTGGTCCTCGATCAGCCCGTCGGTGTACATCAGCAGCGTCTGGCCGGGGCCGATCGTGGCCAGATGGTCTCGACGTTCGACGCCGGGCAGCACCGCCAGCGGCGGGTCGGGTCGCCCGGTGAGCAGGGTGGGCGTCCCGTCGGCATCGATCAGGATCGGTGCCGGGTGGCCCGCGCACGACCAGCGCAGGACACGCTGCCCGGCCTCGGCAGCGGCTTTGCCCTGCTCGATGCGCGCGACCATCAGCGTCGTCATGGTGGTCACGCCCAGGTCGGTCATGACGTGATCGAGCCGGGCGATCAGGGCTGAGGGCGGTTCGTCGTCGTGTTCCCACGCGAAGGCGCGCAGCAGGTTGCGCAGCTGGCCCATGACGCTGGCCGCCGCGATGTCGTGCCCGGCGACGTCGCCGATCATCAGCGTCGTGGCGCCGTCGGGTGGCAGGAGCGCGTCGTACCAGTCGCCGCCCACCTGATCGTGCAGGTCCGCGGTCAGATACCTCGTGGCGACCTGCAGGTGGTCGGGTTGCGGGATTCGGCTCAGCATCGCGTCCTGGAGCGCCCGGGCGACGACATGGTCGTGCAGGGCCGCTTCGCGCAGTCTCTGGTTGGCGTGGGCGAGCTCCGCGGCGATCGCCTGCTGGCGGGTGTACAGCCGAGCGTTGTCGAGGACAGCGCCCGCGCCTTGGGCGATGTTGGCCGCCAACTCCGACTCGGCCGAGGTGAACGTGGCCGACCCGGCGTCCCGGGCGATCACCAGGACGCCGTGGACGGTGTCGCCGAAGACCAGCGGCCACACGCCGTAGCTGCCAGGATTCAGTGCCCGGTAGGCCTCGCGGGCCGGAGGCGAAGCGAGGGCCTGGAGGCCGGCTTCGAGGGCGCCGTCGTTCAGGACGACGGGGCGACGGGAACGTTGCGCGCTGATGGCGGCGCTACCGCCGCCGAGCCCGACGAGCCGCTCACCGGCGAACCCGTCCAGCAGCGGACGGGCCTCGGCACGGCCGTGCCACCAGCTGACGTCCCGCAGGGTCCCGTCCTCGTCGGCGAGCGACACTAGCGACCAATCGCCCAGCACCGGAATCACCAACTGGGCCAGCCGAGCGACGGCGTCGTCGGGATCGAGCGTCCCGGTCAGCGCCTGCCCGACCCTGGCCAGCAGGGTCAGCTGACTGTTGGCCAGCGCGGCCTTGCGTACCGATGAGCGCAGCGCCAGCTCGCGGCTCGCCGCCGCCGACAGCACTCGCAGGGTTTCGACATCGCTGTCGCTCCACTGCCGCACGACAGTGTCGACGACGCAGAACGAACCGAGCGGTTGGCCGTCGGGGGCGAGTAACGGGAAGCCCGCCCACGCCCGGACCCCCATGGACGCAATCGACGGATTACCCGCGGTCAACGGGTCCGCGGTCACGTCGCCGGCGATCAGCGGCTCGGCGGAAGCGATCACGTACTGGCAGAAGGACTCGTCCACCGGATTCTGGACCGGCCCGTCGATGGGTATGCCGATCCGCGACTTCCAGAAGGAGCGGTGCTCGTCGACAAGAGTCACAAACGCGAAGGGCGCACCCACCAGCCGGCCGGCGAGTGCGGCCAGGTCGTCGAAGGCGGCCTCCGGGGCGGTGTCCAGCAAACCGACCGCCGCCACGGCCTGCAGCCGCGCGGGATCGCTCACGCGAGAAAGACCAAGCCCGGGCACCGGCACACCATAGCCGCGAACCCCGAATGCTCAGGGCCGATGTTCGATCGCGCGCATTCTTACATCCGCGTCCGAGCAGAATCCGGTGCCGTTGCGCTTGAGGCACAACAGGCCGGCGAGCCGCCCGGCGTCATCGAGCACGGCGAGGCGCCGCCGACCGCTCGCCAGCATCCACCTGCGCACGAGTTCGAGCGACGCGCTTGCGTCAACTGTGCGGCCCCGCAACCGTCCTGACTCGGCAGCGAGAAGGTCGCCGGGGATCGAGTCGTCCAGGTCGTCGCGTTCGACGATCGTGACGAGCACCCCGTCCTGCACGATCAGTGCTGCGTGCAGATGATCGTCGTGGAACCGCCGGCGCAGATCAGCCACCGTCGTCGAACCGTCACACAGCGTGGGCGCGAAGATCATCGCGTCGACGACGGTCCCGCTCGCCTCCGGCCGGGTCGGCGATGTCTTCGAGGGCGTGACGGTGCTCATCTGCTGCGGTGTCGGTCGGCGACGGGGTTGAGGCTCACTGGTGCACCATCCGTGTGTCAGTGATTCCAGATGGATTGCTGATGCGCCCGAGGTGCTGCCAGGTCATCGCCCTGCTCGCTTGACGCGGTTGATGTCCGGTATGAGATCTGCGAGATCTGG
>JBPCOE010000005.1:0-43548 GCA_051000605.1 Jatrophihabitans sp. | reverse complement strand
GATCCACACCTGCCGCCGCTGCCCGCGGCTGGTCGCCTGGCGCGAGGAGCAGGCCGCCAACCCGCCCAAGCGCTTCCGCGGCGAGCGGTACTGGGGGCGGCCGGTGAGCGGCTTCGGCGACCCGGCGGCGCGGGTCGTCGTCATCGGCCTCGCCCCGGCGGCCCATGGCGCCAACCGCACCGGGCGCATGTTCACCGGCGACCGCAGCGGGGACTGGCTCTACGCCTCGCTGTACCGCGTCGGGATCGCCTCGCAGCCAACCTCCGAAACGGCGGGGGACGGGCTCACCCTGCGCGGGACGTACATCACCGCACCGGTGCACTGTGCCCCGCCGGCGAACAAGCCGACGACCGACGAGCGGGACACCTGCCGGTCCTGGCTGGCGGCCGAGCTCGGATTGCTCTGGCCCGGGCTGCGCTGCGTCGTCGTCCTCGGCGGCTTCGGATGGACGACGCTGTGGCCGACATTGCGGCTGGCCGGCGTATCGACACCGCGACGGCTGCCAAAGTTCGCGCACGGCGTGCAGGCCCAGGTCGACGGGCGAACCGTCCTCGGCTGCTACCACGTCAGCCAGCAGAACACGTTCACCGGCCGCCTCACCGAGCCGATGCTCGACGAGGTGCTGGGAAGCGCCGCGCGGCTGGCGGGCCTGGGGGCACCTGTCAGCGGCGGTCCCGGCTGACCGATCAGGTGAGCAGCCGCACGCGGGTGGCCTGGTCGATCGCCTGCGGGATACCGTCGCGATCGGCGTGGACGTAGATCGTCTCGACCTCACAGCACGCCCGTTCGCCGACGCGGACGCCGAAGGAGATGGTCGCGCTCGTCCGGCCGACCTTCGTGCAGGTGACGTCGACATCGAGCGTCTCGCCCCAGCGGGCCGGGGCGTGCCACGTGAGCCTCGAGGTCTTGAGCCGGACGAGCTCGACGAACTCGTGCAACCCGCGCGCCGCGCAGAACGTGCCCATCGCTTCGTCGCAGTAGAGCAGGTAGTGCGAGTTGAAGACGACGCCCTGCTGGTCGGCCTCGGCGTAGCGCACGGGTGCCGACCAGGTAGCACTCACGCCCTCACTCCGTTCGGGCCGCCGAAGGCGCCATACCGCTGGTTCGCTCCGCAAGCGTCGCTCACCGCCATCCTGCCCGCCGGGATCGTGGACACCGAACCCCGGTGGACAATGAACGCGCCCGCCCCCGTAGCCCAACGGCAGAGGCAGACCCCTTAAAAGGGTCCCAGTGTCGGTTCGAGTCCGACCGGGGGTACCGAGCTGATCAGCCGCTCTTGCGGCGGTGCACCCGCTTACCCCCCGCCGCGTTGTGGGCGTCATGCACCTTCGAGTCGCTCTGCGACGCCGCCTCGTGTGGGTGCTGCTTGCCCTTCTTGCGCTCCAACGCCGCGCGAAACTTGTCCTTCGCCTGCTTGCCCGCGGTGTGCGCGCCGTCGTGATCTGTCTGTGGGTCCGTCATGGGTCCACCCTGACACGGATCGCCGCGGGCAAACCACCGGGTCTGCCCCGCTCAGACGCGTTCGAGGACGACGACCGGGATCTCGCGGTCGGTCTTACGCTGGTAGTCGGCGTAGCCGGGCCACACCTCGACCATGTGCGCCCACATCGCTGGCCGCTCGTCGGCGGTCGCCGTACGAGCCCTGGCAGCGAACGTCTCACCCTTGATCTGGACGGTGACATGCGGCTCGTCCGTCAGATTGAAGTACCAATCGGGGGATTCCGGGCTGCCGCCCTTCGAGGCCACGATGAGGTAATCGTCGCCGTAGTCGCGGTAGATGAGCGGATGGGTGTATTCCTTGCCCGACTTCCGTCCCTTGGTGTGCAGCAGGAGAATCGTCGTGCCGTCCTGCCAGTGGTAGCCCTCTTCGCCGCCGGTCGCCTCGTAACGCTCGACGTGCTCCTTGCCGTACAGCATGTGTGTCCCTTCGTCGGTCCGCGTCGCTTCGTCGTCCCGGAATAGGCTGCCCAGAACCGACGTTCCGTAAAGCAGTTGTGTCCGCAATCAATTTTCGAAGGTGATCATAATGGCGGCAGTCACTGCCGACACCCTGGCGCTCCCCCGCGTCAAGAGCGCGTGTCTGGGCGATACGGAACGCGCGGTGCTCGCGGTTTCGACCGGCCCGTCCGGCTACGAGGGCGAGGGTTTTCCCGTCCGCCGCACCATGGCAGAGATCAACTACAAGTACCTCGATCCGTTCATCATGATGGATCACATGGGCGAGGTCGACTACGCCGCCGGCGAACCCAAGGGCACCAACTGGCACCCGCACCGGGGTTTCGAGACCGTCACGTACCTCGTCGACGGCGAGTTCGTCCACCAGGACACTCACGGTGGTGGCGGCGTCATCCGCGAGGGGGCGACGCAGTGGATGACCGCAGGCGCCGGCCTGCTGCACATCGAGACACCGCCGGAAAGGCTCGTCGAGGACGGTGGGCTGTTCAACGGCTTCCAGCTCTGGGTGAACCTGCCGGCGGCCGAGAAATTCGCCGCACCGGCCTACCAGCCGGTCGAGGCCAAGGACCTGCTCTTGCTTGCGAGCGAGGACGGTGGCGCGCTGCTGCGCGTCATCGCCGGCGAGGTCGACGGTTACGTCGGGCCGGGCGCCACGCGCACGCCGATCACGCTGCTGCACGGATCGATCGCGGCCGGTGGCCAGCTCTCGATCCCGTGGCAGCCGACCTACAACGCACTGGCGTACGTCTACGCCGGCTCGGGCACGGTAGGGCCGAAGGCCGAGCCGATCCACGCCGGTCAGTTGGCCGTCTTCGGCGCCGGTGACCGACTGACCATCACCGCCGACGTCAAGCAGGACAGCCGGACGAGCTCGCTGGAGGTGATCTTGCTCGGCGGTGAACCGATCGGCGAGCCGATGGTGCACTACGGCCCGTTCGTCATGAACACCCGCGAAGAACTTCAGCAGGCGTTGGCGGACTACCAGGCCGGTCGGCTCGGCGTCATCCCGCCCGACGCGATCATGCCGCACGTCCCGCGCGGCGCCCGGCCCTAGAAGTGGCCCGAATTTCCAGGTTCGACGGCAGGGAATGATCGGCCGGCCGAGAAAGTTGAGCAGGAGACGCTCAAGAATCGAGGCTACAGATGTCTGATGTGTTGACTCTTCCCATCCTGTCCCTGCCCGACGCCGTCGTGCTGCCGGGCATGGTCGTGCCCGTCGAACTCGACGCCGACACCCGCGCGGTGATCGACGCCGCGCGCGCCGGGTCGGACGGCACCCTGCTCATCGCTCCCCGGCTCGCCGACCGCTACCCGGTGTACGGCGTCGTCGCGACCGTCGAACAGGTCGGCCGGCTGCCCGGTGGCGCGTCGGCTGCCGTACTCCGCGCAGGTACCCGGGCCAAGCTCGGCTCGGGCGTGCCCGGCCCGGGCGCCGCCCTCTGGGTCGAGGCCGAACCGGTCCCCGACACCGAGGTCACCGACGAGATCCGCACCCTGGCCGCCGACTACAAGACGCTCGTCGTGGCGATCCTGCAGCGCCGCAACGCCTGGCAGGTCGTCGACTCCGTCCAGAAGATCGCCGATCCGTCCGAGCTGGTCGACCTGGCCGGGTACGCGCCCTACCTCAGCGACGAACAGAAGCGTGAGCTGCTCGAGACGCCCGACGTCTCCGCCCGACTGGAGCTCGTGCTCGGCTGGTCGCGCGAGCACCTCGCCGAACTCGAGGTGTCGGAGAAGATCAGCTCGGACGTCCGCGACGGCATGGACAAGCGGCAGCGGGAATTCCTGCTCCGCGAGCAGCTCGCCGCGATCCGCAAGGAGCTCGGCGAGGGCGAGCCCGAGGGCTCGGAGGACTACCGCGGGCGGGTCGAGGCCGCCGACCTGCCGGAGAAGGTGCGCGAGGCCGCGCTGCGCGAGGTCGGCAAGCTCGAACGAGCGTCCGATCAAAGTCCGGAGTCGGGCTGGATCCGCACCTGGCTCGATGCCGTCCTGGACCTGCCCTGGGCGGTGAAGACCACGGACGCGAGCGACATCGCCGCCGCGCGAGCGGTGCTCGACGCCGATCACCACGGATTGGACGACGTCAAGGAGCGCATCACGGAGTATCTGGCCGTTCGATCCCGCCGTGCGGAGCGTGGCCTGGAGGTCGTCGGCGGACGCGGCTCTGGCGCGGTGCTGGCCCTTGTCGGCCCGCCCGGCGTCGGCAAGACGTCCCTGGGTGAATCCGTGGCTCGTTCGCTCGGGCGCAAGTTCGTCCGCGTCGCCCTCGGCGGTGTCCGCGACGAGGCCGAGATCCGTGGCCACCGGCGCACCTACGTCGGTGCCCTGCCCGGGCGCATCGTTCGCGCGATCACCGAGGCCGGTTCGATGAATCCGGTCGTGCTGCTCGACGAGATCGACAAGGTGGGCTCGGACTTCCGCGGCGATCCCGCAGCGGCGTTGCTGGAGGTTCTCGACCCGGCGCAGAACCACACGTTCCGCGACCACTACCTCGAGGTCGACCTCGACCTGTCCGACGTCCTGTTCCTCGCGACGGCCAACGTCGCGGACACCATTCCGGCAGCACTCTACGACCGCATGGAGGTCGTCACGCTCGACGGCTACACCGAGGACGACAAGGTGTCGATCGCCCGGACGCACCTGTGGCCGCGGCAGTTGTCCCGGGCCGCGCTCGACGAGAACGAGGTGACGATCAGCGATGGTGCGCTGCACCAGATCGCGGGGGAGTACACCCGCGAGGCCGGCGTCCGGCAGCTGGAGCGTGCCCTTGCCCGGGTTTTGCGCAAGGTTGCGACAAAGCTTGCCGGCCAGGACGGTCCGATCGTGGTGGACGACTCGAACCTGCGAGAGTTCCTCGGACGTCCGCGCTACCTTCCCGAGTCGGCCGAGCGCACGGCGGTGCCGGGCGTCGCGACCGGACTCGCCGTCACCGGTGCCGGCGGCGACGTGCTGTTCATCGAGGCGTCGGCGTCGGACGGCGAGGCCAAGCTGACCCTCACCGGTCAACTCGGCGACGTCATGAAGGAGTCCGCGCACATCGCGCTCAGCTACCTGCGTGCACACCGTCCCGACCTGGCGACGGCGCTCGACCGGACCGTCCATCTGCACGTCCCCGCCGGTGCGGTGCCGAAGGACGGCCCGTCCGCCGGCGTCACGATGATCACCGCGCTGACCTCGCTCGCCACCGGAATGCCGGTTCGTTCGGACGTCGGCATGACCGGAGAGGTCACGCTGAACGGGCGTGTCCTGCCCATCGGCGGCGTCAAGCAGAAGCTGCTCGCCGCGCAGCGAGCAGGGCTGAAGACGGTCTTCATCCCGAAGCGGAACGAACCCGATCTGGACGATGTCCCGGCCGAGGTGCTGGACGTGCTGGACGTGCGTCCGGTCGCGGACGTGGCCGAGATCCTGGCCTACGCGCTGGAGCGCCCGGTGCTCAGCGAGTCCGCCGCGGCGTGATGATTGGGTCGCGGGGCCGGGACAGGCCGGAGCGCATGGCCCGCGTGACCGGCAGTTTCAAGCGTGGCAGAGCCCGGCCTGCCGGCGACTCGGGTTCGGGTAGCCGGAAGTTGTCGTGGGCGGCGACCTCGCCAAAGATTGCTCATCAACCGGCTGAGGTCGTCACCAGCACGGGGTTCTGACCGTTCGGCCGGGGTCTACTTGAGCTCGGCGGAGGACTTGTTCAGCAGGCGCCGGGCGACGATGAGCTGCTGGATCTGCTGCGTGCCCTCGAAGATGTCGAGGATCTTCGAGTCGCGCGCCCACTTCTCGAGCAGCGAGTCCTCGCTGTAGCCGAGCGTGCCGGCGAGCTCGACGCAACGCAGCGTGATCTCGACGCCGACCCGGGCCGCCTTCGACTTCGCCATCGACGCCTGCAGCGAGTTCGGCTTGTTGTTGTCGGCCATCCAGGTGGCTTGCATGGTCAGCAGGTAGCCGGCCTCCCAGTCGGCCTCCATCTGCAGGTACGCGGCCGCGGCGGCGTGCTGGGAGTATGCCGGCTTGTCATAGTCGACCTCGACGCCGGCCTCCTTCAGCAGGTCCTCGGTCAGATCGAGCGCCGCGCGCGCGCACCCGACGGCCATGCCGGCGACCAGCGGACGCGTGTTGTCGAAGGTCTGCATCGCGCCGGCGAAGCCCTGCTCGTCCTCGATGTCGGGCGAGCCGAGCATGTTCGCGCTCGGCACCCGGCAGTCGGTGAAGCGGATCGTCGCCGTGTCGGACGCGCGGATGCCGAGCTTGTGCTCGAGCCGCTCAACCTCCAGGCCCGGTGTGCCCTTCTCTACGACGAAGGACTTGATGGCCGCGCGGCCTCGGGACTTGTCGATCGTGGCCCAGACGACGACCGCGTTCGATCGTCCGCCCGCGGTGACGAAGATCTTCTCGCCGTTGAGGACGTAGTCGTCGCCGTCGCGCACCGCCGTCGTCGACACCGCCGAGGAGTCCGAGCCGAAGCCGGGCTCGGTGATCGCCATCGAGGCCCACAGACCGCCGAAGCGTTCGAGTTGCTCGTCGTTGGCGACGGAGGCGATCGCGGCGTCCCCGAGACCCTGACGCGGCATCGACAGCACCATCGCGACGTCGCCCCAGCACGCCTCGATGACCGACAGCACCCCGGACATGTTGGTGCCGTTGCGATTGCCCGTCTCGCCCTCGCTCCGCCGGACGCCGCGCGCACCGGTCGAGGTCTCGCCCGAGGCGTTCATGCCGTCGATCAGTGACGCGAGCATGTCGAGTTCCTGCGGGTACTCATGCTCGGCGCGGTCGTACTTGCGCGAGATGGGGCGGAAGATCTCGGTCGAGACCTGGTGCGCCTGGTTGACCAACATGCCGAACTTCTTCGGCATCTCCAGATTGATCATCGCTGCGCCCCGTTCGTTCCGCAAGCGTCACTCATACCAACACCACACCTTCCATGACGCCGGCGGCGCGAAGATCTCGGTACCAACGCTCCACCGGATGTTCCTTGACGTAGCCGTGCCCGCCGAGCAGTTGGACGCCGCTACTGCCGATCTGCATGCCGTACTCGGCCGTCAGCCGACGCGCGATGCCGGCCTCGCGGGCGAAGCTCAGACCCTGGTCGGCACGCGATGCCGCGCGCATCGTCGCGAGCCGTGCGCCCTCGAGCTCGATGCCGATGTTGGCGACCATGAACGCGACCGCCTGACGGTTGCTGATCGGCTCGCCGAACGCGATGCGCTCGTTCACGTAAGGGATGACGTAGTCGAGAACGGCCTTGCCCGTGCCGACGGCAAGTGCTGCCCAGCCGATGCGGCTGAGCCGCACGCAGTCGGCGTAAGCCTCGGCGGCGGCATGGCCCAGCAGGGCCGATGCGGGGAGTTTGACGTTCTCGAGCACCAGCCGGCCCGTGGCGGCGGCGCGCAGACCCATCGCCGGTTCGGTCTCGATCGACACGCCGCGGTTGCCGGACTCGACGATGAACAGGGCCGGGGCGCCCTCGAGCGCTGCGGCCACGACGAACAGCTCGGCGCTGGCGGCGCGCGGGACCAGCGACTTGACGCCGTCCAGGACGAAGTCCGTGCCGGTTCGCCGGACGGTGGTCGACAGCGCGAACGGGTCGAACAGCGGTCTCGCCTCGCTGATCGCGAGCGCCGCCGCGGGCACGTCCTCGCCGACGAACGCCGGCAGGTAGGTGGCCTGCTGCTCGTCGTCACCCCAGAGCACCAGCGCGTTGCTGACCCCGGCCGGGGCGAGGCACGCGACAGCGAGGCCCATGTCGCCGTGGGCGAGCGCCTCGGCAACAAGGACGCCGGTGGTGGCGGAGCGCTCGTTGCCCATGCCCCCGAGTGCTTCGGGTACGCCGACGAGGTTGATCCCGAGTTCGGTGACGGCCCGTTTGAGGACGGGCTCGGGGGCGGCGCAGTCGGCGTCGGCCAGCGCAGCCGCGGGCCGGAGCTGCTCGGCGGCGAATTCGCGGGTCGCCTCGACGATCATCTTCTGGTCGTCGTCAGGGGTGAGGTCGAACAGCCCGCGCGCGCCGACGGTGCTGGGCCGCTTGCCCTGCGACCCGCGCTTGCCCACCGTCGCGAAGCGGCGATTGGCGACACCGACCGTACGAAAACCCACCCTGCTGCCCTGGAAGACGGCGCGCTCGATGATCCTGCGCAGGTTGAGCTTGTCAATGACCGGGACAGTGGCGAGCCGGTTCAGCGCGGCAAGGCCCACGCCCATCGCATCGCGTCCGCGCCTGTTACGCCCTGGCATTCGGCACTCCTGAGAAGGTCGGAGACGGTCGAGGGAAGTCAGTGGTACACGTAGTTCCGGGTAAAATCTACCCGCCGGTAGTTGGGGCGCAATGGGCAGTGAACAGGTGCACACCGAAATCGGCTGCTGTGGTTTTCCACAGCCGACCCCGGTGGGGAACGTCAGCTGTCTAAGCTGCGTTGTGTAAGCAAGGCCCTCGCACCGGACGGGCCGCACACCGAGGAGGACCGGCACCGTGCCCAACCCCGTGATCAACAACTTCGGCCGCGCGGCCGGCGGCGGCGCGCCCACCCCCAGCGCAGGGGAACTGCAGGGCATGTACAACCAGCCCGCGTACGCCGGACCGCGCCAGGGCGCCGGCTTCATGACGCTCGACGCCGTCGTTCAGCGCACCGCCGCCATGCTGTTCACCGTGCTCGCCGCGGGCGCGGCCGCATGGGTGGCGCTCCCGGACAACCTGTACGTCCCGGCGCTGCTCGTCGGCGCATTCGGCGGCCTCGGCCTGGGCCTGTACATGTCGTTCACCCGGAAGGTGAACGCGCCGCTGGCGATCATCTACTCGGTGTTCGAGGGCGTGTTCCTCGGCGCCATCAGCCACGCTTTCGAGCAGTGGAAGCCGGGCATAGTCATCCAGGCCGTCGCCGGAACCGCGATGGTGGCCGGCGGCATGCTGTTCGTGTACAAGATCGGCGCGATCCGCGTCACCCCGCGGCTGACCCGCATCGTCGTCGGCGCCACGATCGGCGTCTTCGGGCTGATGATCGTCAACCTGGTCGCCTACGCGTTCACCGACAACGGGCTGGGGCTGCGCTCCGGCGGTCCGATCGCGGTCATCTTCAGCCTGATCTGCATCGTGATCGCCGCCTACAACCTCGTGCTCGACTTCGACATGGTCGAGCGTGGCATCCGGCAGGGTGCCCCGGAGAAGTTCGCCTGGTTCGCCGCGTTCGGTCTGACTGTCACGCTGGTCTGGCTCTACCTGGAGATCCTGCGGCTCATCGGGTACGCGCGAAACTAGCGCCTTCCCCCTTTGACCAACAGCCCCGCAGCAGGTCCAGTCACCCACTGCGGGGCTGCTCGTCGTCCTACGAGAGCCGCTCGATGATCATCGCCATGCCCTGGCCGCCGCCGACACACATCGTCTCCAGCCCGAACTGCTTATCGTGCGTCTGCAGCGAGTTGATCAGCGTCGTGGTGATGCGCGCGCCGGTCATGCCGAACGGATGCCCGACCGCGATCGCGCCGCCGTTGACGTTGAGGCGGTCCATGTCGATGCCGAGCTCACGCTGGGAGGCGAGCACCTGCACAGCGAACGCCTCGTTGATCTCGACCAGGTCGATGTCGCCGATGCTCATCCCGGCCTGCGCCAGCACGCGCTTGGACGCCTCGATCGGGCCGAGACCCATGATCTCCGGCGACAGCCCGGACACCCCGGTGGCCACGATGCGGGCCAGTGGCGCGAGCCCGAGCGCCGTCGCCTTCTCATCGCTCATGACCACGACAGCGGCGGCGCCGTCGTTGAGCGCGCAGCAGTTGCCTGCGGTGATGCGCCCGTCCGGACGGAACACCGGCTTCAGGCTGGACACGGCCTCGTACGTGACCCCCGCGCGCGGGCCGTCGTCCCTCGACACGACGGTGTCGTCGGGCAGCGTGATCGGGGTGATCTCGCGCGGCCAGAAGCCGGATTCGATCGCCTTCTCGGCCAGGTTCTGCGAGCGGACGCCGAAGTGGTCCATGTCCTCGCGGCTGATGCCGTTGCGCAGGGCGACGTTCTCGGCGGTCTGCCCCATAGCGATGTAGACGTCGGGCAACGAGTCGTCCTCGCGGGGATCGTGCCAATCGGAGGCTCCCGATTCCGCAGCCTTCGCCGTGCGCGCCATCGCCTCGCCGTAGAGCTCGTTGCGCGTGTTCGGCCAGCCGTCGGAGCTGCCGTTGGCGAACCGGGACACAGTCTCGACGCCGGCGGAGACGAACGCGTCGCCCTCGCCGGCCCTGATCGCGTGGAACGCCATGCGGGTGGTCTGCAGTGAGGACGAGCAGTACCGGTTTACCGTCGTCCCGGGCAGGAAGTCGTAGCCGAGCTGCACGGCCACCGTGCGCCCGATGTTGAATCCGGACTCGCCGCCGGGCTGCCCGCAACCCATCATCAGGTCGTCGATGTCGTGCGGGTCGAGCTCGGGCACCTTGTCCAGAGCGGCGCGGACGATCTGGGTGGCGAGGTCGTCGGGGCGGATGCTCACCATCGATCCCTTGCCGGCCCTCCCGATCGGTGAACGAGCGGTGGAGACGATCACGGCTTCGGGCATTGGTGCTCCTCGTGCGTCGGGAAGTGGTCGGATGCGGCTGACCCCGATGCTGCCACGTGCGCTCAGCGCACGCCCGCGGCCACCGGGACCGCGATGTCGGGCGAAGAAGCGGGCCGACGCCGACGGCGCGGCAGGCGACGGCGCAACTGAGCAAGCGGACCGCGGCGGTTCTCGCTCTTACCGAAGCGCTCGGCGCCCGCGACCTCGGTGCCGGGCCGGGCGGCGGCCTGCGCGGCCGCCCGGGCGACGCCCTTGACGAGGCGCGTCGTGAACGTGCTCGCCGACCGGGCGCGGGTACCGATCCCCAGGGCGTCCAGGGCCGACGGCAGGACGGCCTTCGTTGCCTCGGCGTACCCGGCGGCCGATGGGTGGAACCGGTCGTCGGCGAAGTATTCCGTGCTCGTCATGAACAGCGGCCCGAGCAGGTCGCCGAGCGAGACCGTGCGCCCGCCGGCCCGCACGACGGCGACGGTCTGCTCGCGGGCCATCCGGCGCGACAACCGCCGCGCGTAGGCCCGCAACGGCTGGCCAAGCGGACGGATTGTCCCCAGATCGGGGCAGGTGCCGACGACGACCTCGGCGCCCATCGTGCGCAGGGTGCGCACGGTGTCTTCCAGGTGCGGCACGGCCACGGACGGGAGCATCCGCGCCGTGACGTCGTTCGCGCCGATCATGATCACCGCGAGCTCGGGACGCGCCCGCCCCAGCGCCGTGACCTGGGCGGCGAGTTCCCGCGACTCGGCGCCGACGACGGCGACATTGGTGACGTGCACCGGGCGTCGCGCCGCCTCGGAGATCCCGATCGCCAGCTGGGCGGCAGGGGTGTCGCTGTCCCGCTTCACGCCGTACCCGGCGGCGGTGGAGTCGCCGAGCCAGGCCAGCCGGATCGGCGTGCGGGTGCGGCTGACGCCGGCCGCCGCCCACGTCGTGTCGTGCGAAACCGGCGGCGGGTCGACGGCGATCGGGATGCGACGCCGCGCGAGCTTCGTCTCGGCGAAGATCAGCCCGATCAGCGAGGCCGTTCCGGTTGCGGCGGCAGCGCCCATCGCGCCCCCGACGTAGAGGGCGATCCGTCGTGCGCGCCGCTGTGCTCCCATCATCACCGAGGTTAGCCGGACGTGGCACAACGCTGGCGCGGTGCGCGTTAGCGTGAGGTCATGCGCTACAGCGACTCCCTCGTCGACCTGATCGGCAACACCCCGTTGGTCCGGCTACGACACACGGCAAGTGGGTCCGTCGGCCCACTCGTGCTGGCCAAGGTCGAGTACTTCAACCCGGGCGGCTCGGTGAAGGACCGCATCGCCGTCCGCATGATCGACGCCGCCGAGGCGTCCGGTGAGCTGAAGCCGGGCGGGACGATCGTGGAACCGACGTCCGGCAACACCGGCATCGGCCTGGCAATCGTCGCTCAGCAGCGCGGTTACCACTGCATCTTCGTCTGCCCGGACAAGGTCAGCAAGGACAAGGTCGACACCCTGCGCGCGTACGGTGCCGACGTCATGGTCTGCCCCACCGCGGTCGCGCCCGAGGACCCGCGCTCGTACTACAGTGTGTCCGACCGGCTCGCTCGCGAGACCCGGGGCGGCTGGAAGCCCAACCAGTACGCCAACGTCAACAATCCCCGCTCGCACTACGAGACCACCGGCCCCGAGCTGTGGGACCAGACCGACGGGCGCATCACGCACTTCGTCGCAGGCGTGGGCACAGGCGGCACGATCAGCGGCGCCGGACGCTATCTCAAGGAGCAGTCCGGCGGCCGGGTGCAGGTCATCGGCGCCGATCCCGAGGGCTCGGTGTACTCGGGGGGCACCGGGCGCCCGTACCTGGTCGAGGGCGTGGGCGAGGACTTCTGGCCCGAGACATTCGACCGGACGATCTGTGACGACGTCATCGCGGTGTCGGACGCCGACTCGTTCGCCATGACGCGCCGTCTCGCCCGCGAGGAAGGCATGCTCGTGGGCGGTTCGTGCGGGATGGCCGTCGTCGCGGCCGCCGAGGTGGCCCGGCGGTCGGACGCCGACGACGTCATCGTCGTGCTGCTGCCCGACGGCGGGCGCGGGTACCTGTCGAAGCTGTTCAACGATGACTGGCTCAGCGACTACGGCTTCGTCGAGGCCGCGGGCGAGGAGACGGTCGGCGACGTGCTGCGGGCCAAGTCGGGCGAGACGCCCTCGCTCGTACACAGCCACCCCAGCGAGACCGTTCGGGAGGCCATCGACATCCTGCGCGAGTACGGCGTCTCGCAGATGCCGATCGTCAGGGCCGAACCGCCGGTGACCGCGGGCGAGGTCGTCGGGTCGGTGTCCGAGCGGGCGCTGCTGGACGCCTTGTTTGCCGGATCGGCGTCTCTGGCCGATGCCGTCGAGCCACACATGTCGGTGCCGTTACCCATCATCGGGTCCGGCGAGTCGGTCGCACAGGCGGTCGGGGCCCTCGGTGGCGCGGACGCGCTGCTCGTCCACATCGACGGCAAACCGGCCGGGGTGATTACCCGGCAGGACCTGCTCGGTCATCTGGCGGGTGCGTGACATGAGCGGTTTCGACACCACCGCGATCCACGCGGGCCAGGAGCCCGACCCGCGCACCGGCGCCGTCGTCGTCCCGATCTACGCCACCTCGACGTACAAGCAGGACGGCGTGGGCGGGTTGCGGGACGGCTACGAGTACAGCCGCAGCGCGAACCCGACCCGCACCGCCCTCGAAGAGTCGCTCGCGGCCATCGAGGGTGGCGCCCGCGGGCTCGCCTTCGCCAGCGGCCTCGCCGCCGAGGACACCGCCCTACGCACGCTGTGCCGTCCCGGGGATCACGTAATCCTGCCCGGCGACGCCTACGGCGGTACCTATCGCCTGATCGCCCGGGTGTACTCGAACTGGAGCCTGGAGTACACGCCGGTGCCGCTCGGCGATCTCGACGCCGTGCGCGCCGCACTGCGTCCGAACACGAAGGTCGTCTGGTGCGAAACGCCGACGAACCCCCTGTTGGGCGTCGCCGACATCGCCGCGCTCGCGACGATCGCGCGCGAGGGCGGTGCCACGCTCGTCGTCGACAACACATTCGCCTCGCCCTACCTGCAGCAGCCGCTCGCCCTCGGCGCCGACGTCGTCGTCCACTCGACCACGAAGTACCTCGGTGGTCACTCCGACGTCGTCGGGGGCGCGCTCGTCACCGCCGGCACCGCGCTCGGGGACGAGCTCGCGTTCCACCAGAACGCGATGGGTGCAGTGGCCGGTCCGTTCGACTCGTGGCTCGTCCTGCGCGGGATCAAGACCCTCGGCGTGCGGATGGATCGGCATTGCGTGAACGCCGAGCGCATCGTCGACTTCCTGGTCGGACACCCCGCGGTCTCGCAGGTGCTCTACCCGGGTCTGCCGTCGCACCCGGGCCATGACGTCGCGGCCCGGCAGATGCGCGGGTTCGGCGGCATGGTGTCCTTCCGACTGCGAGGTGGGGAGGAGACGGCGTTGAAGGTCTGCGGGCTGGTCGACGTCTTTACGCTCGGCGAGTCGCTCGGCGGGGTGGAGTCGCTCATCGAGCACCCGGGGCGCATGACGCACGCCAGTGTCGCCGGCTCGTCGCTCGAGGTGCCCAATGACCTGGTCCGGCTCTCGGTGGGCATCGAGGACGTCGAGGACCTGATCGCCGACCTTGCGTCCGCGTTGGCATGAGTCTGTCGAGGGCGGTCAGCCGTTCCATTCGCGCGCGAGGATTGCGTAGTCGATCTCGGTTGTCCACTCGCCCTTGAACCACTCGTTCTCGATGAGCCGGGCCTCGGCGCGCATGCCGAGGCGGGTGAGCACCGCGGCCGACGCGGTGTTGCGCTCGTCGATCCGTGCAGTGACCCGATGCAGGCTCATCTGCTCAAAGGCGTGCCGCAGCAGCGCCTGGCATGCTTCGGTGGCGTAGCCGCGGCCGTGCTGGTCGGGGTTCAGGATGTAGCCGATCTCGGCGCTTCGGTGCACGCCGCTCGTCCAGATGAACACGACGTCGCCGATAAGGGTGCCCGTCTCGCGCACGACGACGGCCAGGCTGATCGCGTCGCCCGGGGCGGTGAGCGTCGAGCGGATCCGAGGCGAGGCCAGCAACTCCGCCACTGCCGCGCGATCCCGCGGCTCGTAGGGCACGTACCGCACCGTGTCGGCCCTCGACTGGTACGCGTGCACGGCCTCGACGTCGGTCGCTGCGTCGAGCGGTCGCAACAACAGCCGCTCGGTGACGATCGGATAGTCCGGGTTCGTCATCCCGCCGCCCACTCGTCGGCCAGCACGGCGAAGACGAGTTCGGTGATCCAGTGGCCGTCGACCTTCTCGTGGTCGACGAGGCACGCCTCGCGGCGCAGTCCGATCCGCTGCACCATCGCGGCCGACGCGCGGTTGCGCTCGTCGAGACGCGCGATCACCCGGTGCACGCCCAATCCCTCGAACGCGTAGCGGACGAGCGCGGTGCATGCCTCGGTCGCGTACCCGTGGCCCTGGAATTCCGGGTGGAGCACGCAGCCGAACTCAGCCCGCTCGTGCACCGCGCTCGACCACACCAGGCTCGCGTCGCCGATCAACTCGTCGGTTTCGCGGACGACGACGGCGAGGCTGATCATGTGGCCCGGCAGCTCGAACGTCGACCTCGTCGCGGGCGACGTGAGGAACTCGACCACCTCCTCGCGGGAGCGCGGAGCGACGCGCAGGTTGCGCATGACCTCCGGTCGCGATTGGTAGGCGAGCACGGCGTCGACGTCGCGCATCCGGTCGAGCGGTCGCAGCAACAACCGGTCGGTGGCGATCGGGTAGACCGGGCTCAGCACCTGGCCACGGTAGTGCGTCGATACTGCCGTGCTCAGTACGGTCGAGGGATGGACTGCCGAACGCGCGCGATCTGGGACGAGCGGTACCTGGCCTACGACTTCGGCAATCATCCCCTCAATCCGGTGCGGCTCGATCTCACCGTCCGGTTGGCGCGTGAGCTCGGGGTGCTCGATCGGCTCGACGTCGTGGCGCCTCGGGCAGCAGGCGAGCAGCAACTGCTCACCATCCACGACGCGGCCTATCTCCAGGCCGTCCGGGAGGCGAGCGAGAACCCGACCTATGCCGGCTTCGGGCTCGGCACGAGCGACGATCCCGTGTTCGCCGGCATGTACGAGGCTGCGGCGTTGGTGGCGGGCGGTTCGGTGCAGGCGGCGCTCGCGATGTGGAGCGGCGACGTCGAGCATGCGGTCAACATCGCCGGCGGGCTGCACCATGCGATGCGCGATCATGCGTCCGGCTTCTGCATCTTCAACGACGTCGTTCTCGCCATCCACGCGCTGCTCGACGCGGGCGCGCGGAAGGTCGCCTACGTCGACATCGACGTCCACCACGGCGACGGCGTGCAGGCCGCGTTCTACGACGATCCGCGCGTCCTCACGATCAGCCTGCATCAGGACCCCCGCACGCTGTTCCCGGGGACGGGCCTGCCGGGCGACATCGGGTCGGGCGACGCCGAAGGCACGGCCGTCAACGTCGCCCTGCCGCCGGGCACCGACGACGCCGGCTGGCTGCGCTCGTTCGACGCGATCGTGCCGGGCGCGGTGCGGGCGTTCGGGCCGGACGTCCTCGTCTCGCAATGCGGCTGCGACACCCACCACGAGGATCCGCTGGCCAACCTCGAACTCACGATCGACGGTCAGCGCGCGGCGATCGCACGGATGCACCGGCTCGCGCACGACGTCGCCGGCGGCAAGTGGGTGGCGTTCGGGGGCGGGGGGTACGGGCTCGTCCGCTGCGTCCCCCGCACCTGGACCCACCTGCTCGCCGAAGCGACCGGGTACCCGGTGCCTGCCGACGCCCCGGTGCCCCCGGGGTGGACGAGACACCTGCGCGAGCGCGGCGTGACGAGCGAGCTGCCGGCGTTGATGGGGGAGGGGCCGCTGCGCGAGGTCATTCCGTGGATCCCTGGTGGGGAGGGTTGGCTCGACGGCGCGATCGGGGCGACGAGACGCGCCGTGTTCCCGCTGCTCGGGCTCGATCCGGACGATCCCCGTGACTGACGCCGAACCCATCCCCGACCCGCCGGCGCACTGGGAGGCCGATGTCGTGGCCGCCGACGGCGGGACGGTGCATCTGCGTCCGATCCGCCCGAGCGACGCCGAAGTGCTGGTCGCGTTCCACGCTGGACTCTCGCAACGCACCCGCTATCTGCGCTACTTCTCCGCGTACCCGCGCATCCCCGAGCGGGACCTGTTCCGGTTCACGAATGTCGATCACCACGACCGGGTCGCGTTCGTCTGCGAGCTCGCGGGCGAGATCATCGCCGTCGGCCGCTACGAACGGACGACGTCGCCAACTTCGACCGAGGCCTCATCAGCGCACACCGACGACGCCGAGGTCGCATTCGTCGTCGCGGACGCACACCAGGGCCGCGGCATCGGCTCGGTGCTGCTCGAGCACCTCGCGGCCGCTGCGCGTGAGATCGGCATCCGCCGCTTCATCGCCGTCGTCCTGGCCGAGAACACAGGCATGCTCCGGGTCTTCCGCGAGGCCGGATACGAGGCCACCCGGCACGTCGAGTACGGCGAGGTGAACCTCGAATTCGCCGTCGACGAGACCGCGCTGACCGAGGCGGTGATGCGCGAGCGCGAGCAGCACGCCGAAGCCCGCTCGATCGGCCGGCTGTTGCGGCCCCGGTCCGTTGCCGTCGTCGGGGCCAGCAACGACGAGGGCAAGATCGGGAACGCGATGTTCGCCAACCTGCTGCGAATGGGCCCGGACGCGACCCTGTACCCGGTGAACGCCGACGCGCGGCACGTGCACGGTGTGCGGGCGTACCCGTCGTTGCTGGCGGTGCCCGACGGTATCGATCTCGTCGTGATTGCCGTGCCTGCAGTTTCGGTGCCCGAGGTGGTCGACGAATGCGCGCAGCGGGGCGTGCGCGGAATCGTCGTGATCACCGGCGGCTTCGGCGAGCGGGGCACCGACGACGAACGCCGCGCCGGGCGCGAGGCGCAGCGCGCGCTCGTCGCGTCGGCACGGGCGAGCGGCATGCGGGTGGTGGGGCCGAACTGCCTCGGCATCGTCAACACGGAGCCCGGCGTGCGGCTCAACGCGTCGCTGGCGCCGCTACCGCCCCTGTCTGGGCGCGTCGGGTTCTTCTCGCAGTCCGGCGCGCTCGGGGTGACGATCCTGGGTGAGGCGGCGCGACGCGGCCTGGGCGTCTCGACCTTCGTCTCGGCCGGCAACCGGGCCGACGTCTCGGGCAACGACCTGCTGCAGTTCTGGGAGACCGACGAGCACACCGACGTCGTCCTGATGTATCTCGAGAGCTTCGGCAACCCGCGGAAGTTCGCGCGACTCACCCGGCGGTTGGGACGTTCCAAGCCGATTGTGGCGGTGAAGAGCGGCACCGCGACCGCGCCGGTCGCCGGCCTCGAGCAGACGTCGGTCGAGGTGCCCGAGATCAGCGCGCGGGCGCTGTTCGAGGCGTCCGGAGTGATCCGGGTCGAGACGGTCAGCGGGATGTTCGACATCGCGTTGTTGCTCTCGACGCAGCCGTTGCCCGCGGGCGATCGTGTGGCCGTGGTCGGCAATTCGACCGCCATCGGCGTGCTCGTCGCGAACGCCTGCGTGGCCGAGGGGCTACGGCTCACCCGGCTCGACGACATCGGGGTCGAGGCAGGTGGCGACGCGTTCGCCAGGGCGCTGCGTACCGCGGTCGACGATCCCCAGGTCGACGCCATCACGGTCGTGTTCGTCCCGCCACTGCAACGCCAGGCCGGTGACGAGGTCGCGACTGCGGTCCGGACGATCGCGGCGACCAGCGACAAACCTGTTCTCTCGACGTTCCTGGGGTTCGAGGGTGTACCGGAAATGCTGGCCGCCGAAGGTCAGGACGCACCGCCGCGCGGGTCGGTGCCGTCCTACCCCTCGCCGGAGCGGGCTGTGCGGGCCTTGGCCCGCGCGGTGCGCTATTCGAGGTGGCGGTCCTCGCCGCCCGGGGTCGTGCCGGTATTGGTGGACGTCGATCTGGGCGTCGCCCGCGAGATCGCACAGAGCGCCCTCGCGAGCGACCCGCAAGGTCGTGAACTCACCGAGCACGAGGCCGGTCGGCTGCTCGGCAGCCTCGGGCTCACCCGATCCCTCGAGCACCCGGCCGACACGGTGGCCGTCGAGTTGTCGGTCTTCGACGACCACTCGTTCGGCGCGCTCGTGTCCTTCGGCATCAGCGGCGTGGCCACCGAACTGCTGGAGGACACCGCCTACGCCGCAGTGCCCTTGACCGAAACCGACGCCGACCAGCTCATCGCGACGCCGCGGGCCGCCCCGCTGCTCACCGGCTATCGGGGCAGCGAGCCCTGCGACACCGCTGCCCTGGCCGATCTGGCGCTGCGGCTGTCGACTCTGGCTGATGCACTGCCCGAGATTGCCGAGTGCCGGCTCACCGCGCTCGCCACCCCGTTCGGCGCCCACGTCACGTCCGTGTCGGCGCGGGTTTGTCCACCGACGGCGCGCGCGGACACCGGGCCACGGCGCCTGCGCGGGATGTGATCAGCGCACCGGTGAGCCGTGGTTCACCCCGGACGACGGCAGATGCGGCATGGGAAGGGTTCGCGGCCCGGGCTCGATGGCCAGCAGAGCAGTCAGCAGGTCCTTCGGCGGCTGCCATTCGTAGCGCACTGCGGTGCCGTTGGTGACTCGGACGGCGCAGGGTCTCGCGCTGACCGTCGCGGTGACAGCACGTTGCGCAGCGCCGTAGTTGCCGACGCCGATGAAGGCGTAAGCCCGCGTCTGCGCCTCCGTGCAAGAGACCGCGAACGGCGGTGTCTTGGCCGCCGTCTCGAGGCTGACCCGCAACTGCGAGGCCGCCGAGCCGGTCAGGACGGCCCGGGCCGGCCCGACGCCCGCCGCAACGTTCAGGACCGGGCCGTACGAGCAGACCACGATCGAGCGCACCGGCGCGCTGAACAGGGCTCCGGCCGAGCCGAACTGACCGCTGCCACCGCCGCCGGGCAGCAATTGCTTCGGGAACACCGAGGGGCAGACGACGCCGCTCTCGCCGCTCCCGGTCGCGGGTGCCGGGGCGCCGGGCGGTGCGACGTCGGCGCGCGGCGTGGTGCGGGCCGACGCTCGCGCCGCAGTGTTTGGCTTTCCGGTGGCGTCGCCGGTGGGCGTGCTTGCCGGGGTGTCGCCGCCCTCGCTGATGCTGCGTCCGGGGCCGTTGCCGTTGCCGACGAGGGCCGCGGTGGTGATACCGCCGGCGGCGACGAGCACGACGGCCACGGACGCGGTCAACAGCTGCACGCGTCGCCTGGCGCGGACAGATTCGCCGCCGGCCACGATGCGGTCGACGTCGGGCGAGTCACCCTCCCCGTCGCGCAGCGCGGCGCGAAGATCGGATTCGGACGGGCTCACTTTGGGATACCTCCTGCCGTCGCCTCGACCCGCAGCCGGGCGAGCGCGC
Organism: Jatrophihabitans sp.; assembly: GCA_051000605.1. GTDB lineage: Bacteria > Actinomycetota > Actinomycetes > Mycobacteriales > Jatrophihabitantaceae > Jatrophihabitans. The sequence continues at coordinate 23,643 of JBPCOE010000005.1, read as the reverse complement.
GCGAGCAACTGCTCTTGACCGTGCCGATCGGGATCCCGAGGGTGGTGGCCGTGTCCTGTTCGGACAGGTCGCAGTAGTAGCGCATCACCACGACGGCCCGGTCGCGTGCGGGCAGACCGGTCAGGAGGCGCTTGAGCTCGTCGCGCAGGTCTACCGCCGAGACCTCGACCGTCGCGGTCGGAGCCTCGGGCACGGTCTCGGTCGCTCGCTCCCCCCACCACCGTCGCCGGCTCTGGTCGACGTGCGCGTTCACGAGCGCCTTGCGCGCGTAGGCCAGCGGGGCGTCGATCTTGCCCCACTTCAGGTAGATCTTGGTCAAAGCTGTCTGCACGAGATCCTCGCCGCGGTGGTGGTCGCCGGTCAGGAGCCGGGCAGCGTGCAGCAGCGTGGCGCCGTTCGCCTCGACGAACGCGCGGAACCCCGCTTCGTCACGCACCCACTGCTCCGTCCCGGTATGTACATGTAGTGACGAGGCGGGCGCCGGGTTCGGTTCCCGCTCGGTGAAACTACCCGGCCGGGACGAGCCGGGGGCGGTTGCCGATGCTCCGGTCGGCGGACAGCGGCCAGATCCGCAGCCCGAGCCGTCCGTGGATGCTCGTCCCGCGCACCCACCCGAACGTGCGCGAATCGACGGACACGTCGGGGTTGTCGCCCATGACGAAGTACGAGCCGCCCGGGACGACACTCGCCCTTGGGTATTGCGACTTCGTGCCCTGCGGCGTGCAGCAGGTGCTGCGGGTCTGCCACTGCGGACGCCATACGGGTGCGTCCGCCCGTAGCCACGGACCCTGATTGTGGGGACGGACGAGCACCTGGAACTGCGCCGCCGTACCGCCTCGAATCTGCACGGCATCGCCCGGCAACGCGATCACGCGCTTCACGATCTCGGTGTTGCCGCGCGTGGGGTCGTCGGCCACCACGACGTCGAAGCGGGCCGCCTTGTGATCGGTGCCCGGCGTGACGAGGACGCGGTCGCCGGCGCTGAGCGTCGGGCTCATGCTCGTGCCCTGGATCCGGTCGGCGAAGACCAGCCCTGCCACCACCGCCAGGACGGCGAGCAGCACCAGGACGAGCACGAGTACCCCGACGATCACGACCGAACGGTGCCGCGTGGCACTCAAGGGACGGGGCGCCACATCAGGAAGTGCGGCAGCCCTGTCTGGAGGGACAGGAACTCCTCGCCCTCGACACCCAGTCCGAGCCGTTGGTAGAAGCCGCGGGCGGTCGAGCGGGCGTTGCACCAGAGCAGCTCATCGCCGCGCGACCGGGCTACGTCGAGCGCGCGGGCGAGCACGAGGGCTCCGACGCCCGTGCCCTGATGCGCGGGATCGACGGCCATCCCGCGCAGCTGCAGCGCGTTGTGCACCGCGGGACGCAGCGGGAACGGGCGAGCCAGCAAGGCCGCGGCCCCGACGACAACCGGCCCGTCGAAGGCGGCGAGGTGGATCGCGTCGCCGGCGTCGCCCGGCGCCGAGGTGCCGGCGGTCGCGTCGGTGCGCAGGACGGCCAGTCGCAGGGCTGCCGTCGTCGCCGCATCGGCGACCGCCACGCGGATCATCACTGCCCCGGGCGGTACACCATCAGGAACACGATCGCCACGAACATCAGTCCGACGACGCCGCCCGATGCCGCGACCCGCGCCGTCATCGTCACCACCGACTTCTCCTGCGCGATCAGTGCCGTCGCCTTGTCGAGGGTTGGGACGACGACGCCGAGGATGATCCCGACCGCGACGACCCACAGCGCCAGCGACAGCCAGATCCACAGGTCGCCGACCTCGCCCGCCTTGCCTCCGCCGGAGTAGGGCAGGTCGGCGTTCATCAGCCCCAATCCGGTGAGAACGACGAGCACCGACGCGTAGCCGTAGATGCGCAGCAGCCGGGTCGAGGACGCCGTCGCCGCGCTGTCGCCCTTGCGTACGCCGCGCCCGGCCGTCGTGGCCGCATGGACCAGGGGGCCGATCGCGAAGACGGCGAACACGAGGTGCAGGGCGAGCAGGATCTTGAACATGCGCAGAGGTTATCGGGACGCGCCTGCGAGACCGTCGATGCGGCGGCGCAGCATCGGCGTCCAGAAGCTGGCGTATCGCTGCTGCAGCTGCGGAATCTGCCAGTCCGTGCCCTCGACGACCTGCCGACAGCGGTAGGTCTCGCAGTGGCAGTAGAGGACGAACCCGGCGTCGCCGGTGCTCGTGGCGTAGTCGTGCGTCAGCTCGTCCCCGGTGGCGATGTCGCGCATCGCCACGAGGGTGTACTCACCGGCCCACCCCAGGTTCGGCTCACAACTGTGGTTTCCGAAGCGATTGTCCGAGCCTGGCGCGAGGAGGAGATGGACGCCCTCGGTCACTCCGATCGCGTCGACGTACCGGTCCGCGGCGAGCAGCTCGCACAGTTCGTCATCGCCCACCAGGCGCCCACCCAGCCGCGACACCACCGTGCCGGCGCCGAGGTCGGTCGCGGCGAACAGACCCCGCCCGGCAATGACGGACGGCCCGAGGGCGACGTCCGGATGCAACCAGCACTGCTCGTCGGGGCCTGGTGGCCCGGTCACCCCGCGCGGCGCCGGCCGCGCCGGCTGGTCAGGTAGTCGGCAACCACGTACTCGCCCAGCGCACCGCGCTTGGGTTGGAACACGCGTCCGCCGTTGCGGCGGCCGAGCTCCTGCATGAACTCGACGAGCCGCGGGTCGTCGTCGAGCATGAATACGTTGATCGTGGCGCCGCGGCGGGTGCAGCGCTCGACCTCGGCAAGCGTGGCGGCGATCGTCTCACGGGTGGGTGGCCAGGCGAAGTCGGCGAACCCGTCCGGCGCCAGATGCGCGGTCGGCTCACCGTCGGTGATCACCAAGATCATCGGCTCGGCGCCGCGGTGTTTGTCCAGGTGCCGCCGCGCCAGCATCAGCCCGTGCTGCAGATTCGTGCCCTGCACGCGGTCCCAGTCGTGCTCGACGAGCGCGTTCGGCGTCATCACCCGGGCGTAGTCACTGAACCCGATGATCTCGATGGCGTCCTGCGGGTATTTGGTCGTGACCAGCGCGTGCAGGGCGAGCGCGGTGGTCTTCGCCTCGCCCCACGTGCCGCGCAGCTCCATCGAGTACGACATGTCGACCAGCAGCGCGATGGCCGCGGACGCGCGACGCTCGGTCTCGACGACCTCGAAGTCTTCCGGGGCGAGCTTCACGAGCCGCGCATCGGGCCCGTCGGTCAACCGGGTGTCGCGCCGCCCGGCACGCAGCACCGCGTTACGCACCGAACGGACGACGTCCAACGGCTGCTCGTCGCCGAAGCGCCATTCGCGGCTCGCGCCGGTGACCTCGCCCGCCGCGCCGGCGTCGCGGACGTCGTGGCCGCCCCGCCCACGCGACTCGATCGAGGCGAACACCCGCCGCAGCGCGGTGCCACCCAGCCGACGCAATGCTCGCGGGCTGAGCCGCAGGCCGTCGGAACCGCGCTGGACGTAGCCCTGCTCGCGTAGCTCGCGTTCTATGCGGCGCAGCTGCGCCACGTCCTCGACAGCGGGCCGACCAAGAGCACGTTCGATGAGTTCCTCATCGACGTCGTCGAGGCTGGCGCCGGGGTAGTCCTGGCCGAGCAGCTCCTCGAGCTGGTCGAGATCGGCGAGTTCGGCGAGCGCGCCGGTGGCATCTGACATGCCCATCCCGTGCTCGCCGTCCATGCGCTGACGTCCGCCCCACTGCAGGTCCGGCCGCGCCGACTGCAAACCGGCTCGCAACCGAGCCATCTCGTCGGCGAGCCCAGCCTGGCCCATGGCCTGCGCCATCAACCCGGCGAGCTCCTCGCGCTGCTCGGGCGTCAACGAATCCATCAACTGCTGCGCCGCGGCCGCCCGCCGGGCGAGGGCGTCAACCAGTTCGTCCAGATCGGCCGGCTGCTCGGGAAAGAAATCGCCGAAGCGCGCCATGAACTGGGCGAAATCCTCGGCCGTGTGCTCGCCCCGGGCGTCGGCGTCGAGCATGTCGTTGAGTGCGCTCATCATCTCACGCACCCGGGCGAGGTCTTCCGGCGTCGCACTCTGCATCGCCTCCCGCATTCCCGCGAACTGCGAGTCGAGCACCTCGCTGCGCAGCAGATCTTGGATCTGCTGGTACGCAGCCTGGGCCTCCGGCGAGCGCCACTGGTAGTCGGTCAGCTCGCGCACGGCCCGGGCGGTGTCGTGCGGCAGGGCGTCGAGCTCGGCCTCGGCCATCCGGGCCGAGTCGTCAGGGATCGGGAACAGCGCGCGCCGCTCTTCCTCGAGTGCGGTGTCGAGCAGTTCGCGGACCTCGTCGAGCGTGCCGTCCAGACGTCCGGACCTGCGCAGTTCCCGGGCGCGTTCGCGGGCCTTGCGACGCAGGGAGTCCAGACCGTCGCGACCGTCGGTGCCGCGGCGTAGCAGCCGGTTCAGCGCGTTGCGTGGCGCCATGCCGGCGAGCACGTCGTCACCGATCTCGTCCAGAGCCTGGCGGATGTCGTACGGCGGCTCGAGCGGGTCCGGGCCACCATGCCACGCGCCGTAGCGAACGCTCACGATCCACCCCTCCGCTCGTGATGATCTCGGTCGTACCCGCCGAATCTGTCAGGTACGACCGAGATCATCACGCGGCGAATGGTGTTCATGAACCATAGATCGTGCGGGCGCCGTCGGTGTCCTTGGCGAGACGACGGTTCAGGTACAGCCCCTCGAGCGCGAACTCGAGGACGGAGGCCGCCACCCCGATTGCCGCGGGGCCCTCGCCGACCCCGTCCGGCTCGAGACGGTCCAGCAGCGCCGACAGCACCGGCACCGGTCCGAGCTGGTCGAGCAATGTCTGGGCTGGGATGGTGTCGCCGGTGGTGACGGTGTGCCCGTTGTCGAAACGCTCCTGCAGCACCCGCAGGTCGAGCCCGGCCAGGCGGGCGCGGAACGTCTCGACGACCGCGCGTCGCAGCAGGTGCTCGAGCACCTCGAACTCGCGGCCCTCGTCGGCGTCGTCGAACTCGACCTTGCCGCGCGACGCGGGGATGACCGCCGGCAGGTCGCAGACCCGCGCGACGGCTGCGCCCTCGTGGGTGAGCGCAGCGCGGCGTACCGCGGCCGCCGCGACCGTCTCGACCGCGGCGATCGCGAAGCGCGCCGAGACGCCGGAGCGCTGGTCGACCTGCGGGGCGTCACGAACTCCGCGGGCGAACCGGCCTACGATCTCCAGCAGGTGCGAGGGCACTAGCGGGGCTGCATGATCGGTGTCTGCCCACAGCACCGCCGCCTCTTGCGCAATGAGGGCCAGCTCGTCGGAGAGTTCGAGCGGGTAGTGCGTACGCACCTCGGCGCCGAAGCGGTCCTTGAGCGGCGTGATGATGCGTCCGCGATTTGTGTAGTCCTCGGGGTTGGCGCTGGCGACGACGAGCAGATCGAGCGGCAGGCGCAGCTGGTAGCCGCGCACCTGGATGTCGCGTTCCTCGAGCACGTTGAGCAGCGCGACCTGGATCCGTTCGGCGAGGTCGGGAAGCTCGTTGATGGCGAAGATGCCACGGTTGGTCCGTGGTACGAGTCCGTAATGGACCGTCTCGGGATCACCGAGCGTGCGGCCCTCGGCCACCTTGATCGGGTCGATGTCGCCGATGAGGTCGCCGACGCTGGTGTCCGGGGTGGCGAGCTTCTCGCCGAACCGCTCGGTGCGGTGCTTCCAGGCCACCGGCATCAGTTCGCCGTCGGTGTCGAGCAGGTTCTGACACCGCACGCAGATCGGGGCGAACGGATGGTCGTTGATCTCGCAGCCCTCGACGACCGGGGTCCACTCGTCGAGCAGGCCGAGCAGGGTCCGGATGAGGCGGGTCTTGCCCTGACCGCGCTCACCCAACATGACGAGATCGTGGCCCGCGAGCAGCGCCCGCTCGACCTCGGGGACGACGGTGTTGTCGAAACCGACGATGCCGGGCAGCGACGGTTCACCGGCCGACAGACGGGTGATGAGGTTCTGACGGATCTCGGTCTTGACGGAACGCTGGACGTGCTCTGAGGCGCGAAGCTCTCCGAGCGTGGCGATCGCGGGGTGATTCACCCTTTCGAACCTACGTCGCACACCACCGACGCCGCCACCGATCGCGAAGTCCGCTGATCCGAACTCGAACGAGATGTCCCCGGCCACGGCGTGCGAGGTAGCAGTCGCGGTGGACAGCATTCCGGACATGCCAGGCTGAGGGCATGGCGCGCGGCATCGACGACCTGGACGCACGGCTGCTTCGGCACCTGGCAGACGCGCCACGGGTCGGCGTGCTGGAGCTGTCCCGCCGGCTCGGGGTGGCCCGCGCCACGGTGCAGGCGCGCCTGGACCGGATGATCGCGCGTGGGGTCATCAAGAGCTTCGCTCCGACCCTCGATCCCGACGCCCTGGGCTACACGGTCACCGCCTATGCGACGCTCGAGATCAGTCAGGGACGCGGGAAGGCCGTGCTGGCGCACCTGCGGTCGATCCCGCAGGTGCTGGAAGTCCACACGATCACCGGCCAGGGCGACATGCTGTGCCGCGTAGTGGCCGAATCCAACGACGACCTGCAGCACGTCCTCGACCGGGTCACCGAATTTCCCGACATCGTCCGAACATCGTCGGTGATCGCCCTGTCGAACCCGGTCCCGTATCGAGTCCTACCGCTGGTGTGACTAACCGGCAAAGGCGCGGGCCGTCACCAGCGTGACCTTCATGGTCTTGCCGGTCGGCGTCTCGTACTCGACGGTGTCGCCCTCGCGCGCGCCGGTCAGGGCTTGGCCCAGAGGGGACGCCGAGCTGTAGACCTCGACGCCCGCTGTGTCGGTCTCCTCGCGCGAACCGATCAGGAACGTTTCGTCGCTGGGAGCACCGTCGTCGCCGTCGAAACGCACGCTGACGAGCATGCCGGGGCCGGCCACGCCGTCGCTGACCGGAGCCTCGCCGACCTTGGCGGTGCGCAACAGGCTCTGCAGCTGGACGATGCGGCCCTCTTGCTTGCCCTGCTCCTCGCGCGCGGCATGGTAGCCGCCGTTCTCCTTCAGATCGCCCTCTTCGCGGCGGTCGTTGATCTCCTTCGCCATAACCGGGCGGTTCGCGATCAGCTCGTCCAGCTCCTTGGAGAGGCGGTCGAAGGCCTCCTTGGTGAGGAAGGTGACGGGCGTCTCGTCGGTGGGGGACACAGGGAAACTCCAGGTGTGAAAGCAGACGAACGGGAGGTGGCGAAGCTACGAACGTAACACCGACACCACTGCCGCGGCACGTTGTCGCTGCGTCGTGAACAATGGACGGCGTGAGTGAACAGCTGCGCCTGATGGCGGTGCACGCGCATCCCGACGACGAGTCGAGCAAAGGCGCGGCGATGATGGCCCGCTATGTCGACGAAGACGTCGACGTGCTCGTGGTCACCTGCACCGGCGGTGAACGCGGCAGCATCCTCAATCCCGCGCTGAAGGACCGCAAGGACATCGAGGACAACATCAGCACGATCCGCCGCGACGAGATGGACCGCGCCCGCGCGATCCTCGGCGTTCGTCAGGACTGGCTCGGATTCGTCGATTCCGGCCTGCCCGAGGGCGATCCACTGCCACCCCTGCCTGCCGGCTGTTTCGCGCTCGTGCCGCTCGACGAGGCGACCGAACGCCTGGTGCGCGAGGTGCGCCAGTTCCGCCCGCACGTCATGACGACGTATGACGAGAACGGCGGCTACCCGCACCCGGACCACGTCCGCACCCATGAGGTCTCCATGGCGGCGTTCGACGCCGCGGCGGACCCGGACCGCTTCCCCGGCGCCGGCGAGCCGTGGCAGGTGCTCAAGCTCTACTACGACGTCGGGTTCTCAAGGGAACGCTCGAGTGCCCTGCACGACGCGCTCATCGCGAAGGGGCTCGAGTCGCCGTTCGAGGAGTGGTTCAAACGGCGTGCGGAGCGCGGCGACAAAATCCGTCCCCCGAACATCACGACCCGGGTACCCGTCGGCGACTGGTTCGAGCGCCGTGACGCCGCCCTGCTCGCCCACGCCACGCAGGTCGACCCGCAGGGGTGGTTCTTCAAGATCCCGCTCGACGTCCAGCGCGAGATCTGGCCGACCGAAGATTTCGAGCTCGCTCGTTCCGTGGTCGACTCCGAGATCCCCGAGGACGACCTGTTCGCCGGCATCCGCGACAAGGTGGCGTCATGAGCCACGCTTGGAGAGCGAGTCAAAAGCATCGTCCGAGCCGCCAGGCGAGGTGTGGCGCGACGACCGGCCCGAACGCAGTGAGCGGCCCGGAGAAGTGGTCATGAACCTGGTTGCCCTCGCCGAGCCGTTGGCCAAGAGCGGCGAGGCGGTGAAGGCGGGCCCGATCGGGCTGGCCGTCATCCTCATCCTGTGCATCGCGTGCTACTTCCTGTTCAAGTCGATGAGCAAGCATTTGCGAAACGTCCGGGAAAACTTCCCGGACGGGGCGGCGCCGCCCGAACCGCCTGCCGAACCGCCTGCCGCGCCGCCCACAACGACTGCCGCGAGGACATCCGAGGAAACGAAACCCACGTCCGCTCCCGACTAACGGATCTTCCTGCATCACACGCGCCCCCGCGTGGCCCGCAAGAAGATCGCGCATCGCCCCCTCAAGCGCAGACCAAAGACCCGCAGGCAGACTCGGTCCATGACCAGCAGCGCCGACGAATCAGTCCGAGCACTTGTAATGGATCACGTCGAGGCGTTCAACGCACATGACCGTCCTCGTCTGCTCGCCGGCTTGGCCCGAGACGTGGTCTGGTCGACCGGAGCCGACGTCTTTCACGGGATTGAAGAACTGGAAGAGGTCTTCGACGATGGCCTGTGGGCGATGCAACCGTCGCTGACGGTCATGGACATGTTGGTGGACGAGGGCCGAGCGGCGGTTCAGATGGCGGAGGTCTTGACCACGGAGGGGGAACAGCGTCGCTTCGCGATCGCATGCTTCTTCTCCATACGCGCCGGTTGCATCCAGCAGGTGACGGTGTTTCGAGAGGGCAGCGCCGACATCGACTGACGACATCGATTGACCTGATGAGACCGATGCGCTGCTGCCGTCAATCGCTTGTCCGGGTGGAGCACCGAGGGCGCTTAACGACGCTAAACGTCAGTCGGCGTACCGGTTGGCGATCGCGCGCGCGGACGCGGCGATGGCGTCTCGCAACGCGACCGGTTGGAGCACTTCGACGTGCTCGCCGAGCTGCATCAGGGTGTGCTGCGCGTGGTGCACCGACTCGATCGGTAGGACGGTCTGCGTCCAGCCGTCGGCGTTCGGTTCGGACATCATGACGCGAGCACGGCGGGCCGGGATCGTGCCGACGAGAAGGAGCAGGGCACGGCCGTCCTCGTCGAGGCGGATGGTCGCCGAATCGCGGTAGACCCGTTCGGAATAGCCGCGCTGGTACCCGGACCAGAACGTCTGCAGATCGAAGTCGGCCGGACGCTCGAAGGTGTCGTCACGCACAGCCGCGGCATGCACCCGCGAGACGCGGTACGTGCGCGGGCCGCGGCCGTCTTGTGGATCGGCGACGACGTACCAGGTACCGGCCTTGAGGACGAGCCCGAGCGGAGCCAGTACGCGGTCACCGACGATCCTATTGGCCCGCTCGTAGCGCACGTCGATCCGCTGCTGCGCCCACACGGCCTCGGCGATCGCGGCGAGGAACGGCGGGGCCTCGGATTCGCGCAACCAGCCCGGCGCGTCGACATGAAAACGTTCGCGGATCCGCGCGGCACGCTCGCGCAGTTCCGGCGGCAGCGCGGCGAGCAGCTTCAGCTGCGTCGCGGCCAGGACACCGTCGAGCCCCAGATCGGCTGCGGCGCCGGGAATCCCGGACAGGAAGAGCGCATCGGCCTCGCTCGCGGTCATGCCGGTCAATCGCGTGCGGTAGCCGTCGAGCAGCTGGATGCCGCCGTGGCGTCCGCGCGTTGCGTACACCGGCACGCCGGCCGCGCTGAGCGCCTCGACGTCACGGTAGATGGTGCGTACCGAGACCTCGAGCTCGCCGGCCAGCGCGGCCGCGCTCACGCGTCCGCGCACGGTGAGCGTCAGCAGGATCGACAGCAGGCGGCTCGCTCGCACGACGCGATTCTCGCAGTAATACCTGACGTCCGGTGTCAGGTTTCGCCGGGGATGATTGGCCCACCAACGATGAAGGAGGCGGCGAACATGGCAGTCGGAAAACTCTGGTCGGTGACGCTGGACTGCGCGGACCCGAAACCCCTGGCCGATTTCTGGGCGGCGATGCTCGGCGGCAAGGTCGCGTACACGAGCGATGCGTTCATCGGGGTCGAGACCCAGGGTGGTGTGTGGATCGGTGCGTATCGAGTGGACGCGTACGTCCCGCCACGATGGCCGGACGGTGACGTCGGCAAGCAATTCCATCTCGATCTCTCGGTGGACGATCTGGACGCGGCGGAGCAGGCGGCGATCGAACTGGGGGCCAGGAAGTCCGAGCACCAGCCCAGCCCGGACCGCTGGCGGGTACTGTGCGACCCGGCCGGGCACCCGTTCTGTGTCACCAACATGGGCGTCTGATGCGGCTGACCCGCAGACAGGTCATCGCCCACCGGGTCGCGGCCCAGGGTCTGCATCGCCAGGCGACGTCGGTGGGCGATCTCGGCGTGCTCGACCTCGGCGTCCAGGAGGCGATGGGGCACCCGGCGTCGGTGATCTTCGCAGCCCGGTTGACCGATCCAGTCGCCGCGGCGCCGGACGCGGTCGAGGTCGGGCCGGGCCATGATCTCGCGTTTGCCTGGACGATGCGCGGCGCGCCGCACGTCCACCGCCGCGCGGACCTGGACCGCATCGCCCGGGCGTTGTGGCCGCTCTCGGAGGCCGATGCCGCCGCGCGGTTGAACGAGACCGGGCCGTCCGTTGCGAAGAAGGGCATCGCGGCGCTGGAGCAGTTCAGCATCGCGGTTACCGAGCTGCGCGCCGCCGTCGCGTCACCCACCGCCAAGGGGGCAGTGAGCACCGAGGTCAGCAAGCGCATCCCCGCGGCCATGCTGCGCGAGTGCCGTGCGTGCGGGACGCCGCACATCAGTGACTCGGCGATGCGCGCCGCTGCCCCGGCGGCCGGTCTCGAACTCGAACCCGGGACGTCGCCGCCGGTGCTCCTGCGCCGCCGCGGTGCCAAGCGGCCGACGAAGCCCGACCCCGACGCCGTCGTATCCCTGGCTCTTCACTACTTGCACTACCTCGGGCCGGCCGGCGACGCCGAGTTCGCCGGGTATCTCGAGGCGCGGCGTGCCGACATCAAGGCGATCTGGCCCGACGACCTCGAAAGGGTGTCCGTCGACGGCCGGCCCGCGTGGCTGCGGGAGGAGGATCTCGACGCGGTGCAGGACGCACCAGAGCCTGACCTCGTGCGGCTGCTCGGCCCGTTCGATCCCTACTTGCAGGCCCGGGACCGCGCTGTGATCGTCCCCGACAAGGCCGTGCACAAGGCGTTGTGGCCCGTGCTCGGGCGCCCCGGCGCGCTGCTCGCAGACGGCGAGGTCGCGGGGACGTGGCGCACGAAGGCGTCGGGGCGGACGCTCACCGTCACCGTCGAGGCGTTCGGTCCGCTGCCGAATTCGACCTGGCAGGCGATTGACGACGAGGCCGCGCGAGTCGCGGTCGTCCGCGGCTACCCGAACGTTGCCGTCACCGGCAAGTAGTGAGCGGGCCGCGCGCCGCGCGTTCGCCGTGACCACCGCCCGCGCGTTGACTGGCTCAGAACGGCTTCGCGAGCAGCAGCTCGACATTGCGGTCGGCCACCGTGCCCCGGCGACCGTCGCGCACGGGCGTCTCGGCCTCGCGCTGCGGGTCGTTGACGGCGAGTTCCCGGGCCAGAGCCGCGAGTTCGAGCGGTGTGGACGGATTCGTCGGCCACGCGGCGGGCGCGGCGTGATCGATGATCGTGCCGAAGATCGACAATGTGCCGTCGCCGTTGTCGACGAGTTCGAGCACCCGCGACTGCTGCGGCCAGTCGACGTGCGCGGCCGTGTTGATCTCCCAGAATCCGCCTCCGACGGCCGCACCGGTCGGCCGGGCGTGCGGGGTGACCGAGTTGACGTGCGTGTGCCCGTTCACCCAGCCGACGACGTTCGGGAAGCGCAGAAGCAGGTCGCGCACCGCTGGGCCGAGCACCCGGCCAACGCCGAGCGGGTTGTTCATCGTGGCGATCGTGTGGTGACTGAAGATCGCGATGAGCTTGTCGTGGCCGCTGCCGGTGACCCGGGATCCGTTGGCGTCGAGGTAGCTCGAGCTGTTGGCCTCGAGCTGCGCCTGCAGCCAGGCGAACTGCGCGGTGTCCATCGACCCGGAGTCGTAGCCCTCTGGGGTAACTGTGTCGAGCGCGATGCAGTGCAGGGGGCCCCGGTCGAAGCTGTAGTACGCCGTGCTCTTGTCCAGGTTCTGCTGCGTGTAGCCGTGCCCGACCGGCGTCCCGGTGGTGTTGAAGTGCTCGGCGACCGTCTGCTTGTGCGTCTGCAGGCGACGATTGTGATCGGGCGTGACGAGCTTCGCCGGGCCGAGCGTCAATAGGGTCTGCAGCACCGTCGCATCGCCCGCGCCGAGTCGGGCTAGCAAGCTCGCGACGTCGACGCCCGCGGGCAGGCCGGTCACCTTGAGCGGCCCGGTCGCGATGACGCCGAGCAGGCCGAGGGACGGCACCGTGCCCTGGACGAGCCCGTCGTGATTGCCGAATACGCTGTACCAGTCGGTTGTCAGACCGGTCGACGTGAACGGTTTGCGGCACGCGTCGTGCAGCGCCGGGACCGTCGGGTAACCATACTTGCTCCGGTAGTTGTCCGGTGAGCCGCCGGCGGGCGTTCCGGCCGGGTGCCAGTAGGCGGTGTCCTGGTCGCTCTTGCCGCCGACGCCCTCCCACGTGGCCGTGCTGCCCGAGTCGGGACACACCGAGGCGCGACCGTCGAGCAGGTCTATGTGCCACCTTGTTTCGTTGTGCTGCGTGTTGTCGGCGTTGTCGCCCGTGCAGATCGTGAAGTCGAGCGGACGCCCGGTGACCGGTCCGCCGGCCAGTGCATTCATCGCCTGCACCATCGCTTCGGCGATGTGCGCGGTCAGCATCTCCCAGGGCCGGTAGGCCGACGAGAACGGCGCGGCCGAGGCCAGCGGGCCACCCGGATCGTTGAACCGGTCGAGGAACTCGACACGCGCCGGCGACTGCGCGTCGATGATGTGCATGTCGGTGAACTGGCCGAACGTGACCAGCGGGGTGCGCGTGCCACTGCCCCGGCTCGCGCCGACGAGCAGGTCACCCCGCACGGTCGTCGGCTCGCCCGCGCCGGCGACGATGCGTCGGTAGCCGGCGGTGCCGGGCGTGCCGTGCTGCAGCGTCGTCGCGAGCGTCGAACCCGCGGGGGCGGTCGGGTACTGCGCCGGCGCAGATTCGGCCGCGACCGCGTCCCCGCCCCGGATCATCGAGCCCGCGGCCACCGCACCGGCCGCGGCCGCGCCCAGGCCGAGCAACCTGCGCCGGCTGATCCCGGCCGTCGTGTCGTCCGTCGGCCGTGGTTGATCTTCGTCGCTCATGAGAATGCTCCTCGATGCCGAATCGTCAGTGGAGCGTCGCACGCGCGGCGCCGTTCGTCTATCTGACCCTCGGGTCAGTCCGTGGGTGGCCGCCGGCGCGTCGCCTTGAGGCCACCGCGTTGTCGCTTGGCCTCGACCCGTCGCGCCTTGGCTCGACGCGACGGCTTACTCGCCCGCCGAGCGGGCGGCGGCGGCGCCAGGGCGTCGGACACGTAGTGCCCGAGCCGCGCCCGCGCGGCCGTGCGGTTCTGCAGCTGCGAACGCTGTTCGGACGCGACGACCGACAGCACGCCGTCGACGAGGCGCGACGCGAGGCGGTGGAGCAGCCGGCTGCGCTGGTCGTCGGTCAGCACGGTCGACGCCGTGACGTCCCATCGCAGTTCCACCCGGCTGTCAGTGGTGTTCACCGACTGTCCGCCGGGTCCGGACGAGCGACTGAACCGCTCGACCAGCTCCGCGTCGGGGATCGTCAGCCCGCTCGGCAGCCCGCGCTGGGGGCGAAGCTCTATGTCAGCCACGGTCGCTCACGTTGACGGCTGATCCTCGCTCACGGGGCGGCAGGGGTGTTCTGCACCTCGCGCATCCACGCCGTGACATCAGCCGGTTCGCGCGGCAGCAGCGCCGACAGGTTTATCGGCTCGCCGTCCGTGACGACGATGTCGTCCTCGATGCGCACGCCGATACCGCGCAGCTCGGCAGGCACCGAACGGTCGTTGACCTGGAAGTACAGGCCGGGCTCCACGGTCAGGACGTTGCCGGCCACGAGCGGACCGTTGCGATACGTCTCTTCGCGGGCCAGCGCGCAGTCATGGACGTCGATGCCGAGCATGTGGGACGTCCCGTGCAACGTGTACCGCCGGTGGACGCCAGCGCCGGGCCGGTCCGGATCGTCACCGCAGGCGATATCGGCGGTGACCGGCAGGATGCCCCATGAGTGCAGATGGTCGGCGATGATGTACATCGCCGCGCGGTGCGCGGCCAGGAAGTCCGCGCCGGACTTGACCTCGGCGATGCCGGTGACCTGCGCCTCCAGCACCGCCCGGTAGACCTTCAGCTGCGCAGGTGACCACTCGCCACCCACCGGCATCGTGCGGGTGACATCAGCGGTGTAGAGCTCATCGGTCTCGACGCCCATGTCGGCCAGCAGCAGTTGGCCGTTCGCGATCGAACCATGGTTGCGCCACCAATGCAGCGTCGTCGCGTGGCGGCCCGAGCCGACGATCGAGGTGTAGCCCACCTCGTTGCCCTCGAGCCGCGCCCGGCGCCAGAATGTCCCTTCGAGCCAACGCTCGCCACGGACGTCCGGTCGGTCGATGATGACGGGCAGCTCGCGGGCGACATCGGCGAAACCGCGAGCAGTGATCTCGCAGGCGCGCCGCAGCCGGTCCAGCTCCGACTCGTCCTTGACGAGCCGCAGCTCGTCGAGAACCTGCCCGAGCCGATCGTGCTCGGCGCCCGGTGTCAGGGCGTCGACGGTTGCGTCGAATCCGTGCAGCATCGCGGTTGTCGTCGCGCGGAACCTCGCGAGATCGTCGGCCAGCGCGGCGAGTGGCTTTGTCGCCACGCCGAGGACCGCAGCGGTGTCGGCGACGCTCGGGACGTTGCCAACCCAGACCGCGCCATGGGCGCGGCTGGTGAAGTACTCGACCTCGCCGGGCTGCGCGTACTCCCGCACGTACAGCGTGCTGTCGTGGCCGTGCCGCGTGGGCGTCATGACCAGTACGGCGTCGGCGACCGTCTCGCCGGTGAGCCAGGTGAAGGAACTCGACGCGCGGAAGGGGTAGTCGGTGTCGTTGGCCCGGACTCTCAGCTCGCCGGCCGGGACGACCACGACTGTGTCGGCGAACTCGGCCGACAGCCGAGCCCGCCGCGCAGCGGTGAACTCCGCGATACGGGCTGCCGCCGGCGATGCCGCATTTCCGGCTGCCGCCGGCGATGCCGCATTTCCGGCTGCCGCCGGATGGACCATCGGGGGAGCGGGGTCCCAGTCGCGCGAGATGGCTTCGCGCAGGTGCTGGGGCATCGGGATGTCGTGGGACGCGGTGTCGGCCGGATCGGCGGATGCCGCCGAGCTGCTCGGAGCTGTCTCGCTGAGCACGGCCTCGTCGATGTCTTTCTCAGCGGGTTCGTCGCGACGTGCTGCCATGCCTGCAGTGTATGGCGCGCCGCTCGGACGGTCGTCCGGAATGCCCTACGGTTTCGGGCATGCGACCTGGCGGCGAACCTGACAACGATCGGTACGGCCCTCGCTCGGACGAGCGCGATCAGGCTCAGCAGGGTCGAGACGGTCCGCCTGCGTACGGGCAGCCGCATCCGGGCCAGCAGTACGGAGGCCAGTACGGAGGCCAGTACGGAGGCCAGCAGTACGGCCAGCAGTACGGCGGTCCGCAGCGCGGCGGTCCGCAGCGCGGCGGTCCGTACGCGCAACCCGGCCCGGCGCGGGGCCGGACCTGGCTCGTCCTGCTGACGTCGTTCCTCGTCCAACTGATCATTGTCGCGGTGGTCGGCAACCAGGCCGTGACGAAAGCGCTCGAGCGGTTCCAGGCTCGGCACTCACCCTCGGCAGACGCGTTTCCGCAGGCCGCCCTCTTCTACTCCTGGCGGCTCACCCCGATGAGCAACGACAACCTGCGGATCTACCCGGCCCAGCTCCTCGGGCTGCTCACCTTCTTCGTCATCGGCGCACTGCTGACGCTCGCGGTCATCCGCGGACTCATCACGTTCAGCCGGGCGTTCTTCGGCGTGTGGACCGCAGTCATCGTGGCCGCCATCGCCGACGGGATGGTGCAGCGAGCGGTCCAGAAGAACTACGGCCAGTACGCCGGCTACGGAGCCGGCAACCGCTTCGTCTACACCGCGTTCGGCACCAACGGTTACCAGATCATGGCCGGCATCATGGTGGGTTTCTTCGCGGCCCTGGTGGCCGCTCTCGTCGCCGTGATCACCCGTCGCTCGGCCGTGGCGGCTGCCGCCGCGCCGTTCGAACCCCCGCCGGCGACCGGCGTGGACCCCGACCCTCCGCCCCCGTACTTCGGTGAGAACGAGCGGCCCCGTCCCGGCCCGGATTCCGAGGCCACCCGGTCGCTGTCGATGCGCAAGGTGCAAGACTCCGTCAACGCGCCGCCTGGGGCCGGTCCGTCAAGGCCTGCTCCGTCCGGAGCGGCTGAATCGGGTCGGACGCCGGCGAGCGAATCCGGATCGGCTGATGCCACCTCCGTGCTCCCGCGGGTCGAGGGCGGTGAGCAGACCCCGAGGCCAGCCCGCGCTCCGGAGCGCGGGCCGGAGCCAGCCCCACAGCCAGCACATCGCCCTGACGGCGATCATCCGACAACGCAGTTCCCACGTCCGCCCGACGACGAGGAGCTCGGCCAGCAGCCCGAGTGAATTCACCATGCCTCCGACGACGACGGCCCGTCGTCGGAGGTTCTACGCGAACTCGAGTTCGGCTTCGAGGCCGTAACGCCCGCCGAGCCAGAGGCCGAGCGCCTCAGTGCAGCCACGCACGAGTCGGCCGCGTCCGACGGCGCGGTGCTCGCCGTCGGTCGGATCGACGCGGTTACGCCACAGGACATTGCCGGTGAACGACGACAAGGTGATGCCCTCGCGCAGGATTGCGGCAGCGATGCCAGCGGGCAGTTCGCGACGCCGCCCGAGGCCACGCAGAACATCCTGGTGATGCACCGCAACGTCCCCGATCAGGAAACGGGCGGCCGCCCGGTCGACCCCGCCCGGTGCAACGGCCCAGCGCCGTCCGCGCGCGGTGAGTGCGGCACGGTCGAGGCGGCGTAGCGAGTCGACGAGTTCCGAGTTCGTCTTGTCGATGCGCCCGGCGTTGCGTACGTATGCCCGCATGTCCCCGGTCGTGACCAGATGCGCGAGCACGTCGCGCGGCGACCATTCGCTGCACAGCGTCGAACCGTGCTCGAACTCGTCGTCGGTCAGCGTCTCGATGGTATCGACGAAGCGATTGCGCTCCGCGACCAGCGGGCCCACCCGCAGCGGGTCCCGGGTCACGTCCTCACTTCGTTCGGCCGCCGGAGGGCGCCATACCTTCTGTTCGCACCGCTTGCGTCGCTCACGTCAGCACCTCGAAGGCGATGCCGACCGTGCGCAGCCGGTCGACGAGCGCGTCACCCATCGCAGCAGCGGTCGTGACCTGACCTGCGGTGCGTGGCAGGTCGTCGAACGCGAGGGACAGTGCCGCCTCGGCCAGCATCTTGGCTGTCTCGTCGTAGCCAGGGTCGCCGCCGGACACGCGGGTGACTACCCGTTCGCCGCCGCCCTCGCCGACGAAGGTGACGGTGAACCAGCTACGGGCCCGCTTCGCTGCCGACGGCCCGTCGCCCGCTTTCAGCCGGCTCATCAAAGCGCGTCGCGCGGGTGGGATCTGCGCAAGGCCGAACAACGCGCCGACACCGGCTACGCCGCCGACCGCGGTATGCAGGTGCGGGATCGACGCGTAGTGCGAGTAGGAGAAATCCGGCCCGTAACGTGAGACGGCCCCGGCCGACCGGCTCACGATCTGCGGGTCGATCGAGGGCATCGGCACAGCCCAGCCGCCGTCGATCGGGTCGCGGTGCGGCCGCCCACCGACCGCGCGGGCGAGCCGCCCGTCGGCCGGGCGGGACTCGAGCGCCTTGCGATCGCGCGCGGCCGACAGGTTCTGTCGAGGCCGGGAGAATGCGGTGAGCGCCGAGTGGAACGTCCCGCCCGAGACCATGCCCGACGCGCGCACGTAACCCGAGACCCGCAGCGGCACGTCCTCGGGTAGGTGCAGGACGGTGAAGTACGCCCCCAGATCGTGGGGGACGGAGTCGAAGCCGGCGGCGTGGACGATCCGGGCACCGGTGCGCTCGGCCTCGCGATGGTGCCGGACGTAGCTCGTGTTCACGAACTCCGGCTCGCCGGTCAGGTCGAGGTAGTCGGTGCCGGCTGTGGCGCAGGCCGCGACCAGAGCGTCGCCGTAGAGGACGTACGGCCCGACCGTCGTGATAACAACGCGCGCGCTCTCGGCGACGACACGCAGGGACGCCGCATCGGTGATGTCCGCGGCGAGCAGCGGCAGCGCGGAGAACCGGGCATCGATCGTCGCGAGCTGCGCGCGCACGTTCGCGAGCTTGTCCTGGTTGCGCCCGGCGAGGGCCCAGCGGAGCTTCGGTGGCGCATGACGAGCCAGGTACTCGGCCGTCAACTTGCCGGCGAACCCGGTCGCGCCGAAGACGACGATGTCGTAGGGACGGGTGGTGGAACGACGGGTGCGCGCGGCCATCGTCCGAACATAGCGGATTATGTTGAACGCTGGTCAATAGCGCGCAGGCGGGAGCCACTCCTCGATACCGGAACCTGTCGGTCGGCCGACGGCGGGAACTGGCACTGTGAAGGGATGAACCGGCTCGCCGCGTCCACGTCCCCGTACCTGCGTCAGCACGCGGAGAATCCGGTTGACTGGTGGGAGTGGTCCGACGACGCGTTCGCCGAGGCCCGCCGCCGCGATGTGCCGGTGCTGCTGTCTGTCGGCTACGCGGCCTGCCACTGGTGCCACGTGATGGCGCACGAGTCCTTCGAGGACGAGACGGTCGCGGCGCTGATGAACGAGAACTTCGTCAACATCAAGGTCGACCGCGAGGAACGTCCGGACGTCGACGCCGTCTACATGGACGCGACGACCGCGCTTACCGGTCAGGGCGGCTGGCCGATGACCTGCCTGCTGACCCACGACGGCGCGCCGTTCTACGCGGGGACGTACTTCCCGCGCGAGTACTTCACCCGGTTGCTCCAAGCGATCACGCAGGCGTGGCGCGATGACCGCGACAAGGTCACGGCGGCGGGGCAGGGCGTGGTCGACGCGCTGGCCAAGTCCGCGGCGCCGTTCACCGCGGCGGCGGCGCCACTCGGGCCGGACGACCTCGACCGCGCGGCCGGGCATCTGCTCAACCAGTTCGACCATCAGCACGGCGGGTTCGGTACGGCACCGAAGTTCCCACCGTCGATGCTGCTCGAGTTCCTGTTGCGCGCACACGAGCGCGGCGGCGAACCGAACGCGCTGACCATGGCCACTCAGACGCTCGACGCGATGGCGCGTGGCGGGATGTACGACCAGCTCGGCGGCGGGTTCGCGCGGTACGCGGTCGATCAGGCGTGGGTGGTACCGCACTTCGAAAAGATGCTCTACGACAACGTCCAGCTGTTGCGCGGCTACCTGCACTGGTGGCGGATCACCGGCTCTGCGTTAGCGCAGCGGGTGGCGCACGAGACCGCCGACTTCCTTCTGCGTGACCTGCGGACCGCCGAGGGTGGGTTCGCGTCCGCTCTGGATGCCGATACCGACGGCGTCGAAGGGCTTACGTACGCGTGGACGCCGGCGCAACTGGTCGAGGTGCTGGGGGTCTCGGACGCTGAACGCGCGGCGGCTGTCTTCTCGGTGACCGCCGACGGAACGTTCGAGCACGGCTCGTCGACCCTGCAGCTGCTCGACGATCCGGACGATCGCGACCGGTTCGCCGACCTCCGAGCGCGGCTCTACGCGGCGCGCACGCTTCGTCCGCAGCCGGCGCGCGACGACAAGGTGGTCACCGCATGGAACGGCCTGGCGATCGCGGCGCTGAGCGAGGCCGGGGTGTTGCTCGCCGAGCCGCGCTACCTGGACGCGGCGACCGCCTGCGCGCGGTTGCTGCTCGACGTGCATCTGGTGGACGACCGATTGCGGCGGACGTCCCGCGACGGCACGGTCGGGACGGCCGCCGGTGTCGCGGAGGATCACGGCGACCTCGCGGAGGGTCTGCTCGCGTTGTACCAGGCTACGACCGATCCCATGTGGCTGGTGCAGGCCGCCACATTGCTCAATGCCGCGCTAAAGCACTTCGCCGCCGACGGCGGTGGCTTCTACGACACCGCCGACGACGCCGAGCAACTCGTGCGTCGCCCGCGCGACCCGAGCGACAATGCCGCGCCGTCCGGCTCGTCCGCGCTCGCCGGTGCCCTGCTCACCTACTCTGCGCTGACCGGGCTGACGTCCTATCGCGCGCAGGCCGAGCAGACGATCGGCGTCGTCGCGTCGCTGGCGCAGCGGCAGCCCCGGTTCTTCGGCTGGACGCTGGCCACGGCCGAGGCGCTGGTCGCCGGGCCCGTCCAGGTCGCGGTCGTCGGCGAACCCGTCGGTGGCCCGCTCACCGCGACGGCTTGGCGCCTGCGGCCTCCGGGTGCGGTCGTGGTGTCGGGCGAGCCAGACGCCCCGGGACTGCCGTTGCTCGCCGGCCGTCCGCTCGTGCGCGGCGGTGCGGCGGCGTACGTCTGCCGGGGCATGGTCTGCGACCTGCCGGTCACGACCGTCGAGGACCTCGAGCGCGCGCTACGCGTCTGAGGGTCGGTGCGTCGCAGTAGAGCGGAAAACGTCTCGAGGAGTGACAGACCGCAGCTTCTATGATTAGTATACGAAGCATGCGTACACGAATTGAGCTTGAGGCCGGCCAGCAGGAGGTCGGGTTCGACTTGGACCGGAGTCTCGGGTTCCTTGTCGGCCAGCTCGCCAAGAGGATGACCGCCGAGTTCAACTCTCTGCTCGCCGAGCACGGCCTCACCACGACCCAGTGGGGCGTCCTCGCGTGCCTGTGGCGCGAGGACGGCCTGACCCAAAACGAGGTGTCCCGGCGCACCGGGGTCGACGCGGCCACGCTGACCGAGATGTTGAAGCGCATGACGGCTCGGGGGC
Organism: Jatrophihabitans sp.; assembly: GCA_051000605.1. GTDB lineage: Bacteria > Actinomycetota > Actinomycetes > Mycobacteriales > Jatrophihabitantaceae > Jatrophihabitans. Next base: position 2,436 of record JBPCOE010000005.1, on the reverse strand, counting down.
TCGTCCGGCGAGAGCGCGATCCGGACAACAACCGCTACCAGCGCGTGTACCTGACGACCTACGACACCGATCTCTGCGACGCCATCGCCGACCTTGCCGCCGGCGTCAACGACCACGCCCTGACCGGTTTCACCGCGACCGACCGCGCCCGGTTCACCACGCTGCTCAGGCGCGCACTCGCCAACCTCGACGCCACCGACGGAGACACGTCATGAGCACCACCGCCCCAAGCTCGGCGACCGGCGTGCTAGCGATAGAGCGCGCATCCCGCCCGCTGCCGCTCGTATCAGGAATCGCGTATTCGCTCTCCTGGGTCGTCGGGCTGTTCGTCTTCAGCTCCTCGACCGAGGTCCGCTCCTCCGGCACGCAGGTCCTGCGCAGCTACACCGGTCACCAAGGCGCCGTCGCGCTCCAGTACGTCCTGACCGAGGGCCTGCCGGCGGTGCTCCTCGCCGCCGTCGCGTGCTTGCTCGCGCAGGCCATCTCCGAACGGGCGACGACGAAGCGTCGTCTTGTCCTCGCAGGCGGTCTCGCCGCAGCCACGGTCTCGCTCGTCCAGCTGGCTCTGGGCCTGTGGCTGAGTGTCGGCGTCATCAGCGACCGCGACGCAGGCGCCGCCGGCGCGATATTCCGGTCGATCAACCGGCTGGACGGCGTCAAGATGCTGCTCATCGCCGTCGTAGCCCTGGTCGCGACGCGCGCCATTCGCCGTCGTGACGTGCACCTGCCGAACTGGCTGGCCCAGGTCGCAGCGGCACTTGCCGCGACGATCACGGTCTCGGCGATCGGCTACCTCGCTCTGGACAACACATTCGCCGTAGCTGCGTGGGTGTCGCTACCGTGCCTGCTGATATTCGTGACCGGCACAGGCATCGCATTGAGCCGGCACACCGCCGCCCGTCCGTGACGACGTGGCGGCCGGTGCCGGACACCGCGACATGGTGTGCGGAACCGGCCGCCAGTCAGGGGGACTGGCGACCGCGCGACGGAATTGCCTCAGAGCTCGGGCCCCTCGGCCCGCAACTTGTCGACCTCTGCCATGGCCTCGCGCAGACCGGCGAGCCACTGGTCGGTGTGTTCGCCGACGAGCTTGACGCACCACGCGAGGGCGTCCGAGCGGGACCGAGCAACGCCGGCGTCGACCAGGGTGTCGAGCACCCGCCGCTCGTCATGACGCAGCCGGGTCATGACGGGCACGGCGAGGTGGGTGAACAGCACGCGGGTTTCGCCGATCGAGGCGCCCCACGCGACCTTGCGCCCGTAGCGCGCCTCAGTTTCGTCGGCGATCTTGATGCGGACGTCTCGGGTGTCCTCACGGAAACGCCCGATGCGCCCCTGTGCCGCGGCAACGGCATCGCCGCCCGTCGACTTCTCGGCCACGGCTTCCGGAGCGGCCAGTTCGCCGACGACGACGATCTCCTCGCGGTCGACCGCGACGCTCGGCGCGCCGGTGAACCAGTCGTCGGGCAGCCGCCCGGTCAGCCAGGCGGCGGCGTCGTCGGCCGGTGGCAGGTCGGCCTGTTGCCAGCCGCCGGGGCCGCCGAATCCGCGCCCGCGGCCGCCGCGCCCGCCCGAACCGCCGCGCCCTCCTGTGCTGCGTCCACCGCCGTGTGCTTCGAACATGGCCTCTCCTAACGTCGTAATGATGATTACAACGTTACACCAAAGCCTCGATTACTAGCGCTAGCTGGTCGATCAGTCGCCACTGCGACGAGTCCAGTGGCTCGTCACGGACTCGCGGCGTCTTCGGTATAGATGATGCTGGTGACGGTGGTCAGGAGGGTCAGCGTTTGCATGTCTTCGGCTGCCGCGTGACCTTCGGGTGTGGCGAATGCCGCCCGGAGTTCGGCGATGGTGTCCCATCGCAGGGTGGCGGCGAGATAGTAGGTCGCATCACCGCGCATGGTGACAGGGTGTCTGCCCAGGGTGTAGCTCCGAAGTCCGGGTAGTGCCCTGGCCAACGGTGTGTGCACCTGCTCGTAGTGATGGTCGAACGCTTCCGGGTCATTGGGGGTGGCGTACAGGACGAGGAAGGTGGCCGGGCTCGCCATCACCGAACTACGTCGTAGCGGGAGAACACCGCTGGCCCGACGCGTTCGGCCAGGGTGCAGGTCAGCGGCGCAGCGGTGGGTGACGCGAAGAGCCGTTCGCCAGCGGCAAGCACCGAGGGGAAGGTCAGCAGCCGGTACTCGTCGACGAGGTCCGCGTCCTGCAGCGAGCGCACGACGCTGACGCTGCCGGTGACGATCACGTCGCGCTCGCGGCGTTCATGACGCACGGCGTCGAGCAGGTCACCGTCGATCAACGCAGAGTTAGCCTGCCGCTTTCACCGTGACTGCGTGGTGATCAACTGAAAAGTGCTCCAAGTCAACGAGAATCAGGGATGTCGAGTCACTGAGACTGTTGATCAAGGAGCACCTTCGTGGTGAAGAATAT
>JBPCOE010000136.1:0-55709 GCA_051000605.1 Jatrophihabitans sp. | reverse complement strand
GAGGGGCGGGTGAGCGGTGCCGCTTCAGGCAGCGGAATAGTGCAGGCAACGAATAGGTGCCCTCCGCCAATATTCTGGCTCGGCGCGGTCGATGGTCGCGACGTCGTGGTGATCGCGCACCGCTTCGTTCTCTATCGGGTCAGCAGTTGTTGAGGGAATGGGCTGGATAGCGTCCGGGTGTGCGAACTGCGTATGTGCCCAGTCGTTGGCTGGTGTTCCGCTACGACCTTGAGTGGCCGCCTCCGAGTGCCGAGAAAGACCGATTGCTCGTTCAGGCCACGCTCGCCGATCTGGCCGACCGGGGACGTCGCCAGGACCAGCCATTCCTCATCGGTCCGGATGGACGGCCAGATCAGCGAGTGAACGCGTTCTTCGCGTCCGGGAGGATGCTCGCCCGCTCGCCACTGACGTGGACCAAGTACGCGCAGTCGATAGCGCTATGGCTGAACTTCCTGCTGGCGTCGGGACAGCGATGGGATGCGGCGAGCGAAGAGGACGCCGAGTACTTCAAACAGTGGCGACTCAGCGACGCCAGCAATCCGGGGCTGGTCGAGGGGAGCACGTTCGCGGCGAACCTGGCCGCGCTGCGGATGTTCTACCGCTGGGCCGCATCCCGCCGCGGCGTGGCCGATCCGGTGGCGGCCGTGGACGACTTCGACCTTCGACCGCACGGGGTGCGCGATTGGCGGGTGAAGTGGCTTGATCCGGGCGGCTACCGGCGGTGGCGCGATGTGGGGTTGCGGGGCCTGGGTTTGGATGGGCGGGCCGATGCGGGCTGGCGGGGCCGCAGCGAGCAGCGCGATGGCGCGTTCGCTGACGGGCTGTATGGCAGCGGCCTACGGGTGAGCGAGTGGGCCAGTCTCTGGTGATCCGAGCGCGCCAACAATGGTCCTTTTGCATGCGCTCGGCGAGCAAGGCGCGAGCTGGGGCGACGTAGCAGCGAAGTTCGCCTCGAGTTTCCGTGTCATCACTCTCGATCTGCGCGGCCACGGCACGAGTGACTGGCCCGGGACGTACTCCTTCGAGCTCATGCGCGACGACGTGATCGGCGTACTCGATGAGCTCGATCTGCACGACATCATTCTGATAGGCCATTCGATGGGCGGGACTGTCGCCTACCTGCTCGCCCAGGCACAGCCCAGCCGGATCGCACGGCTGATAGTCGAAGACGTGCCCCCACCGTTCCCCCGCACACGCGCAGTGCCCAAACGTCCCCCTGGAGCATTGCCGTTCGACTGGGCGGTCGTGCCCGCCATCGTCGAGCAGGTGAACGACCCGACCCTGCGGTACTGGAAGCACTTGCCTGACATCAGCGCGCCGACCCTGCTTATCGCAGGTGGTCCGACCAGCCAGATCCCGCAGGACAAGCTCGTTGAAGTCGCGAAGCTCGTGCCGGACTGCACGCTAGTCACCATCCCGGCAGGGCATGACGTCCATGAATCCCAACCAGCAGCATTCGTCGCGGCCGTACTCACCTGGCTAGACACCGAGGCCAGTGCCGCAGGCCGCGGCCCGTAACATCCCGCAAGCCGAACGCCTGCGGTGTGGACGCTCACGCTCGCAGCAGCAGTCACGCGCGCCCGGCAACACCACGCCACCTGGAGCTCCAATCGCGACCGTGCTCGGCACCACCCGACAAGCCGCACAGCCGCGCTTCAGCCTGCCTTGACATCCATGGGCGCATCGATCCCGAGTGACACAGCCGCCCGCTGACGGGGCGGTCTACGGGACGACCGTGATCATCGGGCCTGCTGCCGCGCGCGACCTCCGGACGTGTTCTGCGGGCGTTCGCGCTATGGGACGGCTCGAGTCATTGTTCGTCGTCAGCCAGCGGCGGCGCGAGAACAGTGGAGTTGCTGTGACATCAGTTCCTGGACACGGCCCGGTTCAGCTTCAGGCATCTCACCGGTTCGCCTAACATGCTCCGCGACCTTGGCGAAGTACTCCTCGTAGCCGTTCGGAGTGATGATCGCGACGTAGTGGGCCGGCTTCGTCGAAGGGGTTGCTGAGGCCGTGCGCCAGTCGCCGGCTGGCGCGACCAGGACGCACGATGTCCGACGTCATCTACCAAGCTCTGCTACGCGACGCCCAGGCCAACAACACAAAACCGGACGCAACTATCGCAAGGTCAGTCGGGTAATTCCGCGGTTCGGAGTGCGTCGAGGCTTTGCTGCGTATGACCGAGATGATCAAGCATGAGGTGCTGGGCGCGGGTAACGTCGCCGGCGACGACGGCGTCGGCGATGGCGAGGTGTTCGCGGTGCAGCTGTGCGCCTCGCTCAGGGGCGTTGTAGTGGTCGCGCTGACGAAGTTCGTGCAGCAAGTCGAGGTGCTCCCGGACCACGCGCTGGAGGAGAAAGTTGTGCGTGGCAGCGGCCAGTGTCACATGGAAATCCACGTTGTCCTGCCACGAGCGGCCCCGCTTCGCGATTTCGCGTAAGTGTCCTCCCTCTGCAGCCGTCACGCGACGGCAGGCGAGCGCCACGATCTGACCCTCGAGGATCGACCTGGATTCCAGTACGTCGAGTATGGACGTAACTTCCAGCCCAGGCACTGGGTTGCCTTCGGCTTGTAAGTTTGGGGCGACAGCTCGTACGTATCGGCCACCGCCCTGACGCGAGAAGACCAGGCCGCGTTCTTCCAGCACTCGAAACGCCTCACGAAGCACGTTGCGACTCACCGCGATCTGCTGGGCGATTTCGCGCTCGGGCGGCAGCCTGGCACCCGGCTGGAACTGTCCCGAGTCGATCATGTCGACGATCTGTCGGACGACGTCCTCATACAGTCGATGGCTGCGCGCGGCCGTGAACGTCACCGGCTCTAGTCCAGCATTCGTACCCATCCGTTGCCTCCCAGCGCGAGAGTCCAAGTTCGAGCTCGGACCGGTCACCCAGGGCGCCGAACCGGCAGCCCTGCTGCCTCGCAGCGACTCTAGGAAGTCAACACCCACGCCGCAGAGCTGGGCCGGGCAGTGGCCTACGTCACTTTAGGGTGGGGCTCCGCTATCCGAATTCAAGCGCTATGATTGGGTGACCCAGAGACCCAATCGGTTAATCGTGTGCGTGAAACCGGCGCGCAGGCCCAGAGGGTAGACGCAACAGATGGTCGTTCCTCAATTGAGAGGCGAGGCAGATGTACGAAGCGATGATGATGAAGGGCGCCGCCAAGCTCGTGGGCGTCTGCGCCGCCGTGCAGGCGGGCGAGGAGGCGCTGATCGTCACCGACGCGGGTCGCGACCCGAGGATCGCGACCGTCCTGGCGCAGGCACTCGTCGCGGCCGGCGCCCGCCCTACGGTGATGGTGATGACCGACATCGCCACAGATTCGGCGGAGCCGAACCAGGCCGTGACGGCCGCAATGAGGAGTTCGGCGGTGGTGTTCACGCCGCTGAGCGCGTCGATCACCCACACCAGCGCGGGACAGCAGGCGTGCGCTGGCGGAACCCGGATCGTCAACATGACGCAATGGACCGCCGGCATGATGGTGTCCGGTGGCATCGACGCCGACTTCGTCGCCCTTGAACCCACTGTGCGCGCGTTGGCGAGGGTGTGGGACAACGCGAACGCAGTACACGTGACCACCGCGGGGGGCACTGACCTTCGCCTGGACATCAGCGGCCGCCGGGGTACTCCCCACGCCAAGACCGGAATTGTGCGCGCTGGCGAGTTCCACCCAGTGCCGGACGTGGAATCGCCGGTCTCACCCGTCACAGCCGAAGGCCGCATCGTCTGTGACGCGAGCATCCCCTATCTGGGCATCGGCGTGCTCAGCGCCCCAGTCATCCTCGACGTTCGCGACGGCAAGGTCATCGACATCACCGGCGGACGCGACGCCGACACGGTGCGAAAGGCATGGGCCGCCATGAATGACCCAGCCGTCTACAACATCGCCGAACTCGGGGTCGGGCTGAACCCCGAATGCAGGATGACCGGATTGATGCTCGAGGATGAGGGCGTAGCCAATACCTGCCACATCGGCATCGGCACAAGCGTCAACCTGGGCGGCACCGTCAAAGCCAGCTGCCACTATGACTTCCTCATGTGGGACCCGACCATCGTGGTTGACGGGCGCGTCGTGATGGACGAAGGCCGCCTGCTCGTCTCAGCCGGCGAATGACCGGATGTACATGACCGCCCCACCCGGCAGCGCCGCCCATAGCGCGCGCCTGATCGCCGCGGGAGAACTCACCTCCGAGGCCCTCGTCCGCAGTTGCTTGGGCCGAGTGGCCGAGCAACAGCAGGCCGACATTCACGCCTGGGCACATCTTGCAGAATCCGACGCCATAGCCGAGGCACGGAACCGCGACCGGGAACCGCGCGAAGGACGACCCCTACACGGCATTCCGGTCGGCATCAAAGACCTGACCGACGTCGCAGGAATGCCGACCCGGTACGGCGTTGCGCGGCATCCCGGGCATCGCCCGACATCTGATTCCGCCAGCGCCGCTCTCGCCCGTTCCGCCGGCGCCGTCATCATGGGCAAAACGACGACGACCGAATTCGGTGGCGGCGAGCCGTGCGCGACCCGCAACCCACGCGACGTCGCTCACAGCCCAGGTGGCTCGTCGGCGGGGTCAGCCGCGGCGGTGGCGGCCGGGCAAGTCCCCCTTGCAACAGGAACCCAAACCGGCGGCTCAATAATTCGGCCAGCCGCCTACTGCGGGGTTGTCGGTTTCAAGCCAAGCTTCGGCGCGATCTCGTTGAGAGGAACCACCTCGCCGTCGTGGACGCTTGACACCTTGGGTGTCTTCGCCTGCGACGTCTGGGACGCCACATTGTTCTTTGCCGCGGTGCGCGGCGAGCGCGGCTTACCGATCCCCCCACCCGGCGACTTCCGCCGAACCGTCGGCGTCTTTCTCGGCCCCGACGCCGACCGTGCCGACGATTGCGCGATCGATGCCTTGGAGGCCGTCGCCGCCCAGTGCACCAACGCCGGATCGCGCATACTGCGCCTCGACCCGCCCCCGAACTTCCGGCGGTCACTCGACTGGCAACGAACCATCTCACGATATGAATCGGCACGATCGTTGCAGGTCGAGTGGGCGACCCAACGCGAGCGACTGAGCCCGACATTGCAGGAAGAAATCAGCGAAGGGCTGTCGATAACATTCCGCGCCTACTCCAGCGCGAAGGCTCAGGCCGCCGAGTTCGCTGCGTCCATGTCCGGGGTCGCCGACGGCTGTGACCTCATCCTCTCACTAGCCGCAGCCGGAGAAGCTCCGCTCGGCTTGACCACGACCGGCGACGCGATGTTCAACAAGACGTGGACGCTGCTCGGGCGCCCCTGCCTTTCCTTGCCGGTAAGCCGTGGCCCCGGCGGCCTTCCGCTCGCCGTTCAAGTAGTCGGCACGCGATATGAAGACGATGCCCTGCTCGCTCACGCGCTCTGGCTTGAACGTATCACCGGGCCAGTCACCGTCGACTAAGCATCACTGCTCGACACCTACGCTCCGGAAGGGATTCCCGCATTGAACACCGCAAACCAGATCCGCGTCATCCACAGTGAGACCACGCGGCCGCCGATCTGGCAGTCGGAGGCCGTGATCGCCGGACCATTCGTGTTCACTTCCGCGGCGCTCGCCACCGACTGGAACTCCGGCATCGCACCAGAAGCCGCGCCGCACCCCGACTTTCCCTACTTCACTTCAGCCATCGAGCTACAAACCAACTACATCTTGCACTCGTTGTCGCAAACACTGGCCGCGGCCGGAAGCAGCTTGAGTCAGATTGTGAAGGCGAACGTTTTCCTTACCGATCCCTCGGACTTCCTCGGCTTCGACCGGGCATGGAGCACCCACTTCGCGACGCCGCCAACACGAACCACCGTCGCGGTCGACGGCCTGCTGATCCCCGGCGCGAGAATCGAAGTCTCCGTCACAGCCCTACACGCGGGTAGCGGCATCGATGCACAGCCGGCTTCCTCAGACTCGCCCCGGCCGATGACCAGGAAAGTCGAAGCCATCACTGCCGGGCGGTTCGCATTCACGTCCGGTCAACTCGCCCACGACGCTGTCAACGGTGTACCACCTGAGGCGACGGGCGACCAGACCCCGCGCGACATCACCAAGCAGACCACCTACATCGTGGAGAACATGCTGCGCTCGCTCAGTGCCGCGGGAGTCGCAAGCGACCAGGTCGTCAAAGGGCAAGCACTGCTCACCGACGTGTCCGACACGAACCGTTTCAGCGAGGCTTGGCGTGCTGCGTTCGGAGATCGTGCGACGCTGGGGATCGCCGGTATCAAAGCCTTGCTGGTCACCGGCACGATCATCGAAATCGATCTCACCGCCTACCTCGGCGAGACTGTCCTGCCGTCGATAGGCGCGACCTTGCGAGGTCCGGATGCGCTGGGCTGTGGAGAACTGGTTTTTTCAGCCGGAATCTATGTCGGTATGGATTCCGGCAAGATTCCGTCTGGGCTTGTCGCGCACCCTTCCTACCCCCACTACTCCTCGACGATCAAGAGCCAGACGGAATGGGTTCTCGATCGGCTGGACGCAGCTCTGACAAGCGCGGGGAGTTCGCTTGCGCGAACGGCGAAAGCGCAGGTATTCCTGCGCGAGTTGACTGACTTCGCCATATTCGACGGAGTTTGGCGTGCCCGGTTCGACGTGCCGCCCGCGCGGTCGGTGGTCCAGGCGGCTGCACTGCCGTCCGATGCTGCCCTGATAGCAGTCGAGGCGATTGCGCTGTCGAAATGACGGACAACATGGAATACACTCCTGTTCACGAACTTGTGGACTACATCACCCCAGCGCCGAACGTCTTTCAAGTAGACCATTTCGGCGTGCCCGACGTAAGCCGTGCCAATTGGTCCCTGAGCGTGGGCGGGCTGGTCGATCGGCCACTCGAGTTGTCCGTATCCGACCTGACAGCACTACCGCAAAGGGAGGTGACTGCAGTCCACGAATGTGCCGGGAACCCCGCCTCTCCGCTCATTCCGCAGCGCAGAGTCGCCAATGTCATGTGGACCGGCGTTTCACTTACCACATTGATCGAAGCGGTCGGAGTCAGTGCCCAAGCGAAGTACGTCATATCACAGGGTGCAGACGGCGGAGCCTGGCGAGGTTCAGAGCATCCGTGCTACGAGAAGGACCTCCCCCTATCGAAGGCAAGCGATCCGTCGGTCATGGTCGTGTTCGAAATGAATAGAAAGCCGATCCCGATCGACCGGGGCGGCCCGCTACGACTCGTCGTTCCCGGATTCTATGGCACCAACTCGACGAAATGGCTTCAGACACTCTGCTTCTGCGCCCAACGCTCTACCAGCGCCTTCACGACCACCTACTACACCGACCGAGAAATCGTCGGCAACTCGACCCGAGAAACACCGGTCTGGACGGTCGCGCCGAACTCGATCATCGTTTCCCCGGTCAACGGTCGACCAGTCGACGCGTCCCCGCTGGAGATCTGGGGATGGTGTTGGGGCGCGCATCCGATCGCCCGCCTAGACGTAAGCACCGACGGCGGGCACTCGTGGGAGCACGCCGAACTCAGTTCGCACGAAGGCGATTCGTGGCAACGCTTCGCACTGCCCTGGGCCCCGCCGTCAGTTGGGGAATACTGCCTGGTCGCCCGCGCAACGGACACCCTCGGCGACAGCCAGCCCGATCTGCCGCGGCGTAACCAGATATACCGATCGCTGATACATGTCGGGGGTCGAGGATGATCCTCCGCGCCGACGAGCAACTGGCACAACTCATCAGCTGAGCGCCTCCCGGACGAGCGGAAGCGTCTGCGGCACGATTCGCCCGCGAGGCCAGCCCAAGATCATCGAGTCGCACAAGCGCAACCGCTACCGCTACCGCTACCGGAGCATTTTCGGCCTCGTCGCCTGGGCCGAGGCGCCCCTTGAGTGCGTCCCGCAGGGGATCCGCATGCGACGACGCCGTATGACCGCAACAGGGTCGCCTACCTGGACCCGCAAGGGATCTCGCTAGGTCCGAGACGGACTTCAGGGCCAGAGCATGGTCGAAGACCAGTTACCGCTTCCACGGTGGTACTGGATGCGTAGGTGCTGGCGTTCCTGGTCGGCCTGCCAGAACTCGACGTGGTTCGGGAGTAGGCACCATAAGGTCCAAGTGGTCGAGACTAGGCGTGGGTCATCCGCGAGCCGGTCGCGTGCGGCCGCGACTGCGTTCTCGCTGTGAGCACGGCTGACCAGGGGCTGACTCTCGCGGCTGGCGAGCGCCACAGCACGAGCGCCCAGCCCACGATTTCTGAAGTCCTCCGCACTCTGCTCAGGTTCTGCCGGTTCGACCCGGCCCCTGAGCCGCACCGAACGGGCCAGCTCGGGCCAATAGAACGTCAGGGCCGCGACCGGAGCCGCGTCCAACTGGAGCCCTTTCGCGCTTTCGAGGCTGCTGGCGAACCACCACCCACTATCGGCGACATCCTTCAGGATCAGTACCCGAGCGTCGGGAACCCCATCGAGTCCGATCGTTGAGAGTGTCATCGCGTGTGGTTCGGCGACCCTCGCGTCGACGGCGACCTGGAACCACTCCAAGAAGAGCTCGGTCGGATCTGCGGGAACCATCGAGGGATCGAATGCCGGCGGTGTGCCCTCCAGCGAACGCAGACCCCTCAACTGCTCTCGAATGCTCAACATGCCGCCATTCTCGTCATCGTGCTCAGCGACCAGCCACAGGGGCCCCATTTCTGCGCCAGCGAGGCGAGTCGATGCGGACCAGGCCGAGAAGTGCCGGTTGAGGAACCGTCACCGGTCAGCGATCAGGTCGGGACCACCGCGTCAGTGATTCATCGACGCCGGTGAGCCGCCACGGCGGATGATGGTCGACATGACAGCGGGCCCGACCCGGTCGCGGCCGGATGCGATCGTGACGTTGCCGCGCGCCTACCTGCTGATGTCGTTACTGCTGCTGGCGCAGTTCGTGCTCGGCATGGCCGTCAACCTGTTCGTCACAATTCCCGCAGATCATCCCGGCGGGCACCCGTCGAACTACTTCACCGGCTCTGCCCAAAGCATCGGTTGGGCCATCCCACGCGGCGGGGTGTGGTTGGCCGCCCACGTCAGCCTCGGCTTGGCTCTGGTCCTGGGCGGCATTGTGACGATCATCCTCGCAACGCGCTCGGGCAACCGGGTCGCCACCAGTACATCGGTTCTCGGCGGCGCCGCGATCCTCGGTGCCGCGTTCAATGGCACCAGCTTCCTCGACTTCAACCAGGACTACTCGTCAATGATCATGGCCGCGCTGTTCGCCGTCGCCGTCGGCAGCTACGTCGTCGGACTGGCCACGCACTCGATGCGACGCACGAGGACAGCGACGTCCGATATCGCATCACGGCGACCTTGAACCATGCTGTTACTGCTCCGCTAATCGATCGGCTTGCGGTGATGGCGCGACGTGATGAGCAAGTCGAGCAAAGTGGTGCCTGCTCGCGGTTCCGGGGCGGTGGCCGGCCTTCTCGGGATGTTGAGACAGTCACGGCGGGGCCTGTGGGGCCGGTGGGTGATAGGCCTGACGACCCCGCCGGGCCGGGCATTCTGATGGGCTGTCACTCTGTCGTGACTGCCGGGTCGCAGCGGACCGGGAAGTTGACCGAGTTGGCGATGAAGCAGCAGCGGTGTGCGTCTTCGTGCAACATGATCGCCTTCTCGACCATGTTCTGCGCGGCAACTCTCACCCGTGGCCGCAGGACGACGTCGGTGAACTGGCCACCGTTCCGGTGTTCGGCCATCTCGCCGTGGGCTTGGTCGACGTAATCGGTGACGACCACACCCGCTACGGCGCACAGGTGCAGGTACCAGAGCATGTGGCACTGCGACAGCGCTGCGGTCATCAACTGCTCGGGGTTCCAGCGTGCCGGGTCACCTGCCAGCGCCGGATCCGAGCTCGCTCGGATCGGCTGCGGCCCGACCGCGGAGATCATGTGATCCCGGGAGAAATCGCGGTACCCGCTTGTCCCGGATCCGGTGTTGCCCGTCCAGGAGACGGTCAGGTCATACGTATGTATTCGGGCCATGCTCGCTCCCTGGTCGCCACCGCCGGCCCCCAGGCAACCGCGACCGCCTGGCGTTGTCCATCCCTTTTCCAGCGGTCCGGGATGGAAGTCCGGAGCCCGACCGAGTGCGTCGCCGGACCTGCTTGTGGAGGTTGACAGAGACGCAGCCGATGCCACTGTGAACATAGCCGTGGTCGGGGCTCGTGACCGACCGTGGCCCGTCCGTCAGGACAGGGACCCACTGCTGAGATCGGCGCTCTTGCCGGCCGGCGCGCGGTAGGCGCCGAAGAACCCGCGCACCTCGCCCAGCCGGCCGTCCGCTGCCGCCGCGACGAAGTCAATGCCCTCGCGCAGCGTTGCCCCGTCGGGTCCGACCAGCCGCCAGGTGAAGCACCCGCCGCCGCCGTGGGCGTCGATCGGGCTGGTCACGGCGATGGACGCGCCAGGCCGGCGATGGGCGAGCGCCCGCACGTGGTCCAACAGCGCAGTCCGGCCGACGACGTTGGCCGCGGGGTCGTTATAGGTGCCGTTGGCGGCGAAGGAGCATTCCAGCAGCTCCCGGCAGGTCGCCGTGTCCGTGGCGTTCCACGCGGCGACAGTAGGCGAGCACGGACCGTTCCAACGTGTTCTCGGCCATGTCTTGACCTCCAGATATCTCGGTCCCTGGGCTCACCTGCGCTGGGTCTGGGTGTGGCGGGCGAATCATTGGATCGATCCAGCGCCGTTGGTCCGGGGGCTCGACCGCCCAGTGTCGGCATTGCTCGCGGGTCCAGGCTAGCGCGGCGGCGCTGCGGTGCTCGCCGAGCAACACGACGAGTGGACCGCGGCGAGGCCAGATACTGCAGCCATCTCAATACCCTTGTCTCGATGCGCCCGGTTCGACGATGACCGTTCCGCCATCGTCTTGTGGGATCAGGCAGGAGGCGGAGGACCGATCCAGCAGTCGAACGGGAGGACGACCTCTGGGGCCAGGCGGAGTGGGGCGCTGCCGGCAAGACGCCAGCCGGCTGTCTCGTAGAGGCGCGACGCGCCCGAGCGACCGTTGTGGCGCACATCGAGCACCGGCCAGAAGTCGAGTCGGTGCGCCGCGTCCACAGCCTGCTGCAGGAGCCGGCGTCCGACTCCGGTACCGCGGGCCTGGGGCGCCGCGAATAACCGTGTCACTTCCGCGAGACGCTCGATCGGTCGCTGTGTGGCCGCGATCCACACGTGTGTCGCAGCGTGCGAGCCTGGGCGAGCAAGACTCACGTGACCGACGCCGAACCCTTGAGGTCGGCGACCCACGCTCCGTAGGCGTCGTCACCGGCGAGCCAGCTCCCCACGTCGCCCGGCCACACCGTCGGATAGCCGTCGGTGTCGTGCACGCGCCTTAGCAGCGCACTCAACGCCTGCGTATCCGCCGGCGTACGCTCCCGCAGGTTCATCCGTCTAGTCTCGCCGCTGCGGCATGGCACCGGGTCGGCGCCACGCGCCCCGGCCGCAAAGACTGTCGAAACGATCGCCTCGCAGGCCACGGCCATCCTGGCCCGGACCCTGACAACGAGCTTCTTCGTCCAGGTGACCTACGCGGCAAAGCCACGGAACTCTCCAACGCCGTAGCGACAGACCTTCCGAATCAGGAACGGTCCGCAGAGCACTATCCGGCGGTCAAAACCTGCTGGTCGAAGTGTGCCAGATGACGATCCCCACTGACATAGTGGACGACCGCCCGCAAAGGTGCGTCATACGGAACGGTCAAGATCGTCGGCTGCTCACCGGTGCCGGCCGTATCCGACCTCCGCATCGCGAGCGCGGACGGTTCCACCATCGAGACGGCCGAATGTTGTCGGTGCCCGGTGTCAGGATGCGCTACGTGTCAGACCGAGAAGCCAACTTCGTTACCCGGCGAGCAACGCCGATCGATGCCGCGGAGATCGTTCGTCTCCGCGCCCTCATGTTCGAAGACATGGGCCGAGACCCAGGCTTGTTGGACGCGAGGTGGCGACGTCGCAACATCGACCACTTCACCGCCGGACTTGCGGAACCGGACGTGTTCGCCGGCTACGTGATCGACAACCCCCAGGGCGGGCTGGCCGCCGTCGCCATCGGCTGGCTGGACCAGCACCTCATCGGCACCGCAAACCCGACCGGCCGCGTCGGCTACATCGCCAACATGTGCACCGAGCCCGACTTCCGGCGCCGCGGTTTCGGCCGAATCACGCTGACGGCCCTGCTCGACTGGATGCGCTCGACGGACACCAAGACGGTCAACCTCCATGCCAGCGCCGATGGCGAGGCCCTGTATCGGTCCTTTGGCTTCACCGATCCGGCCGAGACCGCCCTCACGCTCCGCCTAGACTGAGCCACACGACGCCGAGCCCGTCTGCGATGGGCACGCAGCACGGGTGCTCTTCAGCCGCTTGCCGCGTCCCAGTTACGGATCGCCTGCGGGCATGCGCCCGGTGACGGGGCCGCGGGACTGTAAATTGAACGGTGTAACTCCTGAGACGTAGGAGGCACTTGTGACTGGAGTGACAGAGCGCAGCGAGACCCGAGATTTCCCTGCCGAGGACGCTTCGTTGGACGCGATCGATGAGCAGCTCGTCGCGCATCTGGCTGAGCGTGCCCGGTCGGAGGGGCTGCAGCTGACCGGCGAGGGCGGGCTTCTGGCTCGGCTGACGAGGCGGGTGGTGGAGTCGGCTCTGGAGGGCGAGATGGATGATCATCTCGGCTATGCCAAGCATGATTCGAGCGGTCGGGATGGCGGCAACTCACGCAACGGCACCCGAGCCAAGACGGTGTTGACCGAGGCCGGGCCGGTGGAGCTCGCGGTGCCCCGCGACCGTGACGGCAGCGTCACGCCGCAGCTGGTCAAGAAGCGGCAACGCCGGCTGTCGGGGGTCGATGATCTGGTGATCTCTTTGTCGGCCAAGGGGCTGACCCATGGTGAGATCTGCGCGCATCTGGGCGAGGTGTACGGCGCGGGTGACCAGTAGTTTGCGAACGAAGTAGGGCTCGAGGGAGCGGATGTAGGTCTGGGTCAGGTGGTGGGTGTCGCGGTAGACGACGACATTGCCGATGATCGGCGGGCAGACGCTCGGGTAGCAAATTTCGGGGTTGACGTCGAGCAACTCGGCGGCGGCGCCCATCCTGGCGACCGCTTGTTGCAGCGGCGAATGCGCCACGATCGCCTTGCGTGTCGGCGTGGTGCACGAGCGCATCGTGGCGCCGGGCCGCGACAGGCAGTCGGGGATGTTGCGGCCGGGCTCGGGGGATTCCCGTACGGCGACGATCCGCGTCCCGTGCGCGGCGAGCTGTCTCCAGTAGGTCACCATGCCGCCCGCGATCTGTCCGAACGACACGGCGTCCGCGGCGGGGTGCGCGGCTGTGCCCAGGACGGGCCGGTCGCTGGTGACAAGCACATCGGGGTGGTAGCGGGTCAGCAGGTCGCGCAGCACCCGGGCGCCCCAGTCGCGGCACACCGTGTACGGCGCGCCGGAGTGTTGCAGCGTGGTCACGGTCGCCGTCCACGGACACTGACTGTGCAGGTCGCTGATCACCAGCCAGTGCCGTGATGTAGCCATATCGGCGAGGATCGACCGGTACTGATTCGCCACCGAGTCCCCGACCAGCGCCACCCGCAGCCGGGGATGCCGCTGGTCGCCGTAGAAGCATGGACGCGGCGCCACCTCAGCCGGCGGCGTCTCGCACTGGCTGTAGGGCGCGAAGTCTTGCGGCGCGAGCCCGATCGGCGGGACGGGCGAGGCCGGGATCGCGGTGGGCAGCGTCGCCGTCGGGCTCGGGGACGAGGCCGGCGCGGTACGGGCGGTCCGGCGCCGAAGCTGGGGCGCGACCACCGCGGCTCCCTGATGGGTCGCGTCGAGCTTGGTCGGGCCGAGCCGCGGCGCCGCGTACAGGGCGACGGCGCCGAGCGGCACGGCCAAGGTCAATGCTGTGGCCAACGACCGGCCCGGACGTGCTGCGATCATCGGCGCTCGACGCACCGGGTCCTCGACGAGAATCTTGGTCAGCCATGCCAACAGCCCCGCGGCCGCCGCGAGCGCAATGCCGTCTCGATAGCCAGCGTCCGTTGTGCGCTGTCCACAGCACGATCAGCGGCCAGTGCCACAGGTACAGCGACCAGAGCACCCGTGACGTCGGCGCGTTGGCGGTCGGCTGCCCTTTCCTCATCGCGCTGCTCGGAGCCATCGCCTGGACACTGGTCGGCCGAGCGCTGCGACCCATGGAGGCCATGCGCCGCCAGGTCAGCGCCATCAGCGGAGCCGAGCCGCATCACCGCATCCCGCTAATGCCGGCACGAGATGAGCTACAACGATTGGCAAGCACGTTCAATCAGCTACTCGCCCGTATCGACGACAGCACGCAACGGCAGCGGCAGTTCCTCGCCGACGCCGCGCATGAGCTACGGAATCCGGTCGCCGCCCTCCACACCCGTCTCCAAGTCCATGCCAGCCACCCCCATCTGGCGCTGTCACACGAGGTCCAGGTGCAGCTTGCCGCCGACACCGCCCGACTCTCCGCACTCGTCGATTCGCTGCTCAGCCTGGCCCGACTGGACGCTCACCGTCGAGCTCGGTCACGGGCCGGTCGACCTGGACGATCTGATCTTCGACCAGCGGCAACACGTCAAACCAACGACCACAATCGGCATCGACGTCAGTCACGTCTCGGGCGCTCAGGTGAACGGCGATCGTGCCGCACTGGACCGGGTCGTGGCCAACCTCTTGGACAATGCCGTCCGGCACGCGAGAACCGTCGTGACCGTCGCATTGGAGGCGAAGCCGACCGGCGTCAACTTGACCGTGTCCGATGACGGTCCCGGAATCGCTGTCAATGATCGAGAACGCGTCTTCGAACGCTTTACGCGCCTAGACGACGCTCGCACGCGAGCCACGGGGGGCGTCGGCTTCGGGCTCGCCATCGTCCGCGACATCGTGCACGCGCACGGCGGCACGGTGCACATCGAGGACAACGACCCCGGCGCTCGAGTGTGCCTGACCCTGCCAGATCGGGCGAGCTGACGAGGCCGCACGCGGCCGGTATATATACCGTCCACGATTTGCGGCCGACCAGACCGTGCAGCCGGTAACCACGCCAGTGACGCGTGTAGGCCGGCCGCTGATCGCCCGACCCGGTGACCACAGCCTCGGCGGGTCGACACGCATCGGTTCGGACGACCGCCCGCGTCACCCGGCCGGGGATCGGGAACGAGGTGGAGGCACAGCCGGCGTAGTACGCGCTCGGCGGCGCGTCCGTCCCCGTGCGCGAAGCACGGCGCGCGGACGCCGAGCCTGTGCAGTCGGTCGACTATGCGCGCATAGTCGACCCGTGAGGGCTGTTGGGCGGGGAACCGCAGGCAAGCGACGCTCGCTTGTGCCATGACCCACACCACAACGCCAGCGGTCACCGCCCACCGCCATCCATTGGGGCAGCGCGCTGGTCGACGACGCGCAAGACGAACCTCACCGTCGGCAATGGGCAACGAGACGAGCGCGTAGGTCGGAAACAAGAAACGGGGTGCGGCGTAGCCGACCAGGAACAAATACGGCATCGCCACCGCCCCTGCGCCCGCCGCGGCGAGCAGTAGCGGGCAGAACTGCACGCGGCGTCGAACGGTGATCACGGCAATGGCCACGAGCAGCGGCAGCGCGAGGCTGAACCAGGCCGCGTCCGAGGGACGCAGCAACATTGCGCCGATCAGGGTGAGGGCTGCGCCCACGTAGTCCGTGCGCGAGCATCACGCGCGGCCCGCACCGCGAAGCCCGCCGCCGCGACTATCAGCAGAGCGAGCCAGAAGTTCGGCATCGCCTCGTTGCCGTACACCAAGCTGACCCACAACGACGCGAACAGTCCCGCGGCTAGGACGCCCACTGCGCGACCCAACACACCCACCCAGATCCGAAAGGCCAGGAACAACCCGAGCGCCGCGACCAGGACGAGATACGCGCGCAACGCGCCGGTGCTGGTCGTCCATGACGCGACCGGAGCCACCAGCAGGCTGACTCCCGGGGCCCACGGCGCCGTGAAGGCCGCCGCCGGGATTGGGCTCACCTGGCTCACATAGACGGTCTCGTCCCACCCCAACCCAAGCCGCGCGGGACCCAACGCCACTTGCAGCGCTGCGAAACCCGTGGACACGGCCGCCAGCGACCAGCCCTGAACGTGCGGGGACGCATCTGCTGTGGACCAGGAAGGACTCGAACCTTCGACCTCCATCCGGCCAACACGCTGCGAGCAGCGCGCCGGGCGAACGGCGCGCTACCAACTGCGCCACTGGCCCAACCGATGTGCATTCGCGCCCGGAACCGCCGACCGATGCTTCCGCACGTAAGCCCGGGGGCGTCTGCACTTTCACAGCGTGGCAGAACCTTTATGTAGTGCCGATGTGCGCACACCACCCCTTACCGCGCGGCCAGCGAAACGTTCACGCAAACCTGGCCGGCGGCGCCTTGCTTTTCCATGCTGGCCACCCGATCTCCTTCTTCGGCTGTGCAGGCTACGGGGCTCTCTTCGGCGGTGGGATCTGTTCGTCCGACCTCGTCAGGTCATCGCCGTGCGGTGGTGCGAGCAGGGTGAATCTCGGCGGGTGGGTCGAGGACAGGGTGAGGCGGCCACCCTCGGATTCGGCGAGTCGGCGGGCCAGCGCAAGACCGATGCCGGTTCCCGCTGCGTCGGCCGAGCGTCGTCGGAACAGTTCGCGTGAATCGCCGACGAGCGGTGGACCGTCGTCGGACACGTCGATGCCCAGCGCTCCCTCGGCGTCACGAACGGTGACAGTGACCGAGCCCCGACCGTGTTTTAGAGCGTTGTCGAGCAGGACGTCGAGTATCTGGTTGACCGCGGCTCGCGAAAAAGGGGTTCGCGGGATGTCTCGCTCCACCGCGATGCGTAGCGGGCGGTCAGATGCAGCCAGCAGACCGTTCCACCGCGTCCGCAGATCGTTCATCAAGATGTCGACGTCGAGTATCTGGTTGTCTCGCGGGCGGTCCCGAGCCAGCGCTAGAAGCTCGGACACGGTGCCCTCGAGCTGTCGCACAATGACGAGCGCGTCCCCGAGGGCTACGCGCAGGTCCGCGTCGGTGGTGTCGAGCGCTGCCTCGAGGCCGAGCTGTAGTCCGGTAAGCGGAGTGCGTAGTTGGTGCGAAGCGTCGGCCGAGAACGCCCTCTCCCGCTCAACAAGGTTCCCCAGACGCTCGGCGGTGCGGGCGAGTGAGGCGTTGGCGGTGTCGATCTCCGCAATGCCCGAGGGCGCCGTGCGCACGCTGAAGTCCCCGTCTCCGAGCCGCTCCGCGGCGATGGCGAGGCGCTCCATCGGGCCGGCGATGCGTCGAGACAGGCGGTGAGCGATCAGCCACGCCGCGGCGACGGCGGCGAGCGCGAGCGCGAACATGCCTGCCCACGCGCGGGCGATGCGTGCGTCGACCTGCGAGTGGTCGGCAGTGACCAGGACGGCGCCGACGACGGAGTCCCCGTCCGAGACAGCGACAGCCGCGGCGATCCGGCCGTTGATGTCACCGGAGGCCACGGCGCCGTGGAGGGCTCGCTGGATGAGGCCGTCGGAAGGGGCGGGTCCAGGTCCGACGACTCGGGCCCCGGCCGCGTTGTACACGCTCACTTCGAGGCCATGCTCATGGGCCGGAATGTTGGCTGCCTGGTGTGCACGTGTCAGGTCCCCGGACACCGCAAGTGCGGTGACATCGGCAGTGCGCTCGAGTTCACGCTGCTCGTCGATGACGAAGTAGTGCGCGGCCGCGATAGCGAGAGGAACGCCGAATACGAAGGTTGCCAGCATCGCCGCAAGCACGGTGAGCCCGGCGATCCGTTTGCGCATCCCCCGCCCCTTCCCGTGTGCGACGACCAAGTGTGGCCTGCACTGTCGGGCTCGAGTAGTTCTTGCTCTGCGTTAACCGTCGTCGAACGGTCCGCTATCCGACGGTTGCCTAGCGTCGACTCCGTCCAGTTCACCGCAGAGAGGCACCGTCATGAAGGACCCGCGTCGTCAATGGTCGGCGCACCTCGTCGTGCTCTGCTTCCCGGTCGCGCTCATCGCAAGCGCCTGCAGCAGCTCGGGCGCAGTCAGCAACTCCCCTGCACCGACCGGTACGGTTGCCGGCTCTGGCGGCGGGAGTGCCTCCGGTAGTGGGCCGAATCCGAACGCGACCGAGACACCACCTCCTGGTGACATCCCGGACAACCAAGCGTTTGTCCCCTACACGCCGCCAGGCCACGGCTACTCACTCAAGGTTCCCGAAGGCTGGGCGATGACACTGGCAGCTCAGGCGACGCTGTTCACGGACAAGTTCAACAGCATCCGCGTCGAGAAGCTCACCTTGGCCCAGGCCCCAACGATTGCGTCCGCCACAGCCACCGAGCTACCGACGATCAAGGCGGCCACGCACGGCTACGCCCCCGGCGCAGTCACTGCGGTCGCCCGCACCGCTGGCAAGCCCATCGAGATCACCTACCGGGCCGACTCCCCGCCGAACGCGGTTACCGGCAAGGTCGTCGTCGAAGCGGTCGAGCGTTACGAGTTCTGGCGCAATGGAGCCGAGATCGTGCTGACCCTTTCGTCGCCTGTGGGGTCCGACAACGTCGACCCATGGCGCAAGGTCACCGATTCCTTCGCCTGGCGCGCATGACGACCACGACGGTCGTCGACCAGCCAGCCGCTATCGAGGCGCACTCGCTGTACCGGTTCTTCCGAGCGGGCGAGGAGGAGACGCTCGCGTTGCAAGGAGTGAGTCTGTGCATCGAGCGCGGCGAGTTCGTCGCTCTCGTCGGGCCCTCCGGCTCGGGCAAGTCCACCCTATTGGCGTGCCTGGCCGGTACCGACGAACCGGACGGCGGAACCGTGCGCATCCGCAACGCACGGCTGAGCCACCAAACCGAAACGGTCCGCGCCCGCATGCGCGGCCAGAACATCGGGCTGCTGTTCCAGAGCAGCAACCTGCTGGCCCACCTCACCGTGCGCCAGAACGTTGCCCTCGCGCAGCGCCTGCCCCGTAGCCGTTCCGCGCGACCAACGCCCCCGGAAACAGTGCTCGACTCGCTCGGTATCGCTGCCCGTGCGCATGCCTACCCCAGCCAGCTCTCGGGCGGCGAACTCGCTCGCGCCGGGTTGGCCGTCGCATTGGCAAACGACCCGGTCGTGTTGCTGGCTGACGAACCAACCGGCGAACTCGACCACGCGACCGAGAGTGCCGTGCTCAACCTGCTCCAGGTGCGCGCCGCCACCGGTGTCGCTGTACTCGTGGCCAGTCACAGCCCTGCCGTGGCGGCAGCGGCGGATCGAGTCGTGGCGATCGCCGACGGGCGCGTCGTGTCGTGAGAGGCGGCGCGAACGGCACCGACTCGAACCTGATCACCCTGACCGCCGCGCCGTCCGTCGTGTGCACTGACCTCGCCAGGACCTTCGGAACCGGCCCCACGGCAGTCGTCGCCGTCCACGGAGTCAGCTGCATCGTTCCGCCTACTAGCCGCATCGCGCTCACCGGACCGTCCGGCT
Organism: Jatrophihabitans sp.; assembly: GCA_051000605.1. Classification (GTDB taxonomy): domain Bacteria; phylum Actinomycetota; class Actinomycetes; order Mycobacteriales; family Jatrophihabitantaceae; genus Jatrophihabitans. The sequence goes on along the minus strand of JBPCOE010000136.1, from coordinate 36,242 downwards.
CAGGGAAATCCACCTTGCTGCACCTGATGGCCGGTCTCGAAGCGCCCACCGCGGGCACTATCAACTGGCCCGCGCTGGACGGGCACCCGCAGGGCCATCCAGGACGCATTGGCGTCGTGTTCCAAGGCCCGAGCCTGCTACCTGCACTGGACGTTGCCGAGAACGTCGCCCTTCCCTTGCTCCTGGCCGATGTCGACGAGGGCGAGGCGGCCCGACGCGCCCGCGAGGCCCTGCGCCGGCTGGGTATCGACGAGCTCGGCGACAAGCTGCCCGAACAGCTCTCCGGAGGCCAGGCGCAGCGCGCCGCCGTCGCCCGGGTTCTCGCGTCGCGGCCGCGCCTCATCCTCGCCGACGAGCCCACCGGCCAGCTCGATCACCACGCGGCACAACTCGTGATCGACGTCCTGCTTGAGGCCAGTGCGGAACTCGGCGCCTCGTTAGTCGTGTCCACCCATGATCCGATCATCGCCGCGCGACTGGACGTGCAGTGGCCGATGCGCGACGGCCGTATTGACCCCCCGCCGACGATCGGGGCCTCGCAATGATTACGACCTGGCTAGGTGGTCTGCTCCGCCGCCGACCCGCTCGACTCGCCGGCGCGGCGATCGGCATCGCGATCGCGGTCGCCCTGCTCGCGTCGCTGGGCTCGTTCCTGGCCCACTCGAAGGCGACCATGACCGCCCGGGCGATCCGTGGGGTCGCGGTCGACTGGCAGGTCCAGGTCCAGCAGGGTGCCGATCCGCCCGCGCTGCAACCTCTGCTCCAAGGTACGGCCGGCGTGCGAAGCGTCGAGCCCGTCGGTTTCGCCACGACGAGCGGCCTGAGCGCTACCGCCGGCGGCAGCACCCAGAGCACCGGCACCGGGTTCGTACTCGGGATCCCGGCCGGCTACACCGCGAAGTTTCCGCAGGAGATTAGGTCGCTGTCCGGATCGGCCGCCGGGGTTCTGCTTTTTCAGCAGACAGCGTCCAATCTGCACGCCGCCCCGGGCGACACGGTCGCAATCGGTCGCGCCGGACTATCGCCAGTCCGCGTTGTCGTGTCCGGGGTTGTCGATCTCCCCCAGGTGGACTCGTTGTTCCAGAAGGTCGGCGCCCCTGTGGGCGCGCAGCCGGCTGCGCCGCCGGACAACGTCGTGCTGCTGCCTTCGACGCAGTGGCACCAGGTCTTCGACCCGCTCGTCAAGACCCGCCCGGATCTGATCAGCACCCAATTCCACGTAAGCCGTGACCTTCGTCTGCCGGCGGACCCGGCCGCGGCGTTCGCGACCGACGCGGCCGCCGCACGCAACCTCGAAGCACGCAGCTCCGGCGCGCTGCTCGTCGGCGACGACCTCGGTGCCTCCTTGGACGCCGCGCGGGGCGACGCCGCCTACGCCCAAGTGCTGTTTTTGTTCCTCGGCCTGCCCGGCGCCATCGTCGCCGCACTACTCACCGCCACGATCGCTTCCTCCGGCGCGAGCCGCCGCCGCGCCGAACAGGCGCTGCTACGAGCTCGCGGAGCCTCGGCGCGGCAGCTGCTGCGGCTGGCCGCGGCCGAGGCGGCTGTGATCGGCAGCGCCGGGGCGACGCTCGGGCTCGCCGGCGCGGCGCTCGTGGGCCATGCCGTGTTCGGCACGGCGCGATTCGGCACCACCACCGCTTCCGCAATCGGCTGGGCCGCGGCAGCGGCGGTAATCGGGCTGCTCATCGCCGCAGGAGTCGTGTTGATTCCGGCCCGGCGTGATCTGCGCGAGACCACGGTCGCGTCCGGCCGCGCGGCTATCGGCACCCGCACCTACCCCTGGTGGGCCCGCGCGGGCTTGGACGCCGTGTTGCTGGCGATCGCCTACCTGGTCTACTCGATCACCAGCCGCAACGGCTACCAGCTCGTCCTCGCTCCCGAGGGTGTCCCGACGATCTCGGTGAACTACTGGGCCTTCCTCGCGCCCGCGCTGCTCTGGATCGGCGCCGGCCTGCTCGCCTGGCGTCTGTCGGACCTGCTGCTGGGCCGCGGGCGCCCGCTGCTGGGCCGGCTGCTGCGTCCGCTGACCGGCCGGATGTCCGGACCGGTTGCGGGTGGGATCTCGCGGCAGCGACGACCCCTGATTCGCGCGATCGTGCTGGTGACGCTCGCGTTGTCCTTCGCCGCTTCCACCGCGACCTTCAACGCCACCTACCGTCAGCAGGCCGAAGCCGACGCACAACTGACCAACGGTGCCGACGTGACCGCCACCATCTCCTCCGGCAGATCAGTCCACCCGCAGACCGCGGCCGAGCTCGCGTCCGTGCCGGGGGTAGGTGGCGTCGAACCCATCCAGCATCGCTACGCCTACATCGGCGCCGACCTGCAGGATCTCTACGGCGTACGCCCGGACCACATCCGCGACGTCACCGCGCTACAGGACGCCTACTTCCAAGGGGGAACCGCCGGTGGGCTGATGAACACCCTCGCGACCAAACCCAACTCGATCCTGGTGTCGGCCGAGACGGTGAAGGACTATCAATTGCACCCCGGCGACTTGATCAAACTTCGGCTCGTCGACGCGCGCACCAGGACGCCACACTCCGTCGCATTTCACTATGTCGGCATAGTCTCGGAATTCCCCACTGCACCGAAGGACAGCTTCTTCGTCGCCAACGCCACCTATATCGCACAACAGACCGGCAACGACGGTGTCGGCGCATTCCTGATCAACACCAACGGCCAAGACACGACCGCTGTCGCGCACCGGGTCCAGTCCAAGCTCGGACCGAACGTGACCGTCACCGACATCGCCAACGTGCGTGGCGATGTCGGCTCTAGCCTCACCTCGGTCGACCTGGCAGGGCTGACCCGCGTCGAGCTCACGTTCGCGTTGCTGCTCGCCGCAGCTGCCGGCGGCCTTGCGCTCGCGCTCGGACTGGCCGAGCGGCGCCGCACTTTCGCAATCGCCACCGCGCTCGGCGCGAAGACGCGGCACCTGCGCAGCATGATCGCCAGCGAAGCCATCGTGCTGGCCGTCCTCGGCCTCGTCGCCGGCGGCATACTCGGCTGGCTGTTGTCGCTGATGCTGGTCAAGGTTCTCACCGGCGTGTTCGATCCAGCGCCGTCGGTCATCGCTGTCCCGTGGCTCTACCTCACCGCGCTGGGCGCCATCACCGTCGGCGCTCTTGCCGCAGCCGGCGCCGCAGCAATCCGCGCCGCGCGCAAACCCGCGATCAATGTGCTGCGCGACCTCTAGTCGAATCGTCCAACCGGAACCCCCGCCCCCGCAGGGTCACGATTTGGGGAGCCGCTGCGCCGACGCTGCGCGCGGCGTCGGCGAGCCTGCGGCGCAGCGTCGACAGATGCACATCAAGAGTCTTGGTCGATCCGAACCAGTTCTCGTCCCACACGTCGGTCATGAGCTCGGTTCGGCTCACCGCGGTACCGGGATCGGCAGCAAGACGCGCCAATAGATCGAACTCCTTCGCGCGCAGTGCAATTTCTGTGCCCGCTAGGTGCACTCGACGCGCGGCCGTGTCGATCTCTAACTCGCCCACGCGCACCACCGCCGACGCACTCGTTGGCGCTGCCGGCCCGCGGCGCAGGTGGGCTCGCACTCTGGCCAACAATTCGGCAAGCCGGAACGGTTTGGTCAAGTAGTCGTCAGCGCCCGCCTCCAACCCGAGCACGACATCGATCTCCTCGTCGCGAGCCGTCAAGATCACGATCACCGCGCCAGGTTGATCGACGCGAATGCCCCGGCACAGGTCGAGCCCATCAGTGTCAGGCAACCCGAGATCGAGCAACACGAGGTCATACCCAGCGTCGCGCACCGCCGACACCGCCGCACCGCCGGTCGTCACCCACACCACCTCGTGCCCGCAGCCGGACAAGCCAGTTCGCAGCGCACCGCCGATCACCAGGTCGTCCTCAACCACCAGGAGCCGACGCACAACCACGACCATAGAGGCCGGCGGCGACGCACAGTCGGGAATCCGCTGGGTTGAAGAACGTTCGTCGCGTGGGAGACGGGGTCGAGGCGTGGTTGGACCCAATTCGATTTGGGTGACTGTGCCTGCGCCTCCGGACCCGGCGCGGCACGTCGGCGCGCTGGCATGGCTGGGTCGTTTCCAGACGTGCCACCTATCGCGTCGGCCGACGACCCTTGCCGCTCCAGGCGTGCGCCGAAGCATCGGGGCTGCTCGGCACAGCATCACCGCCGCACGTGATGATCTTGTCGGGTACACAACGGGTACACGCCGGCGCCATTAGGTGCCACCGTCTCCCCATACCGCCCAACTCTGGAATGCCCAGAAAACAGGGACTCCAACGGTTCTCGACGCCAACCGCAAACCGATGTGCCGTCGACGTCGAACAGGACTCCGGTCTTGTCAGGCATTTCTTCCCTCCCGCGGGTGGATCTCGGGCAATCAGGGCAGGGTGCCCTTGGCTGTGGCGAAGGCGCGGATGAGCTGCGCCGTGCGGCCGGGATGCTCGACGATCGGCGAGTGCCCGCTCTCGGGCAGGATCTCGACCCGCGCGCCCGCGGCCTCGTACCGGTCGGCGGCCCGCGCGCCGTAGAACGCGTCGCGGCCGCCGAGGATCGCCAGGGTCGGCTTCTGGGCGTCGCGGACCTGCGCATCGAGCGGACGGATCGCCATACGGTCGCGTCGCTCGATCAGGATGATCCGGAACATCCCGAAGTTCAGGGCCCGGAAGTCGCGGAAGCCGAGGGTGATGAGCTCCCGCCCGGCGGGGTAGCCGCGCATCAGCGCGAACGTCGCGTGCACCGCCGACGACAGCAGGCCGCCGATGCCGTAAAGGGCGCGCCCAAGCACCGGCGTCGTCATCAGCACGCTGCCCCGCGGCAGCGTGGCGTCGGAGTAGTCCGGCGCCTGCGTGATGATCACGAGGGCCTGGACGACGTCGGACTTCTCGGCCAGCTCGACGGCGACGTCGGCGCCGAACGAGTGTCCCACCGCGACCACGCCCTCGACCCCGAGGTGGGCCAGGACGGCCTCGACCATCCGCGCCTGCTCGCCGGCGTCGACGGCCGGGCCGCCGGTGCGGCCGTGGCCGAGCAGGTCGACGCGGACCACCCGGAACGTGTCCGCTAGCAGCCCGACGACGCGGTCGAACCAGTTCATCGAGCCGCAGAACCCGTGCAGCAGGAGCAGCGGCGGCCCATCCACCGGACCGTCCACCCGGACATGGATGTTGCCGGCGGCCGTGGCGACGAACGACCCGATCAGTCGGGAGCGATGCCCGCTCATGCCCGACCTCGCTGCGCTCGGTGGATGACTTCGCGTCCAGCTGTGCTGATGATTCGCTCGCAAGCGTCGCTCACGCCCGACCTCGCTGCGCTCGGTGGATGACTTCGCGCCCAGCTGTGCTGATGACTCGTTCGCAAGCGTCGCTCATCCGCCGGCCAGCGCGAGTCCGGCGGCACGTCCGGAGAAGATGCAGCCGCCCAAGAAGGTGCCCTCCAACGCGTTGTACCCGTGGACGCCGCCGCCGCCGAAGCCGGCGACCTCACCCGCCGCGTACAGGCCGGGAAACGGCTCGCCGTCGGCCTTGATCACCTGCGAGTCAAGGTTCGTCTCGATCCCGCCGAGCGTCTTGCGGGTCAGGATGTTGAGCCGGACGGCGATGAGCGGGCCGTGCGCGGGATCGAGGATTCGGTGCGGCTTGGCCACTCGGGACACCTTGTCGCCGAGGTACCGCCGCGCGTTGGTGACGGCCATGAGCTGCAGGTCTTTCGAGTACTTGTTCTCGATCTCGCGGTCGCGGGCCACGATCTGGCGCTCGAGCTCCGCGTAGTCGATCGTCGCGCCCCGTCCGATCTTGTTCATGCCCGTGACCAGTTGGTCGAGGTGGTCGGCGACGACGAAGTCCGCGCCGTACTTCTTGAAGTTCTCGACGGGCCCGGGCGTGCCTTTGACGACCCGGCTCTTGAGCGTGAGCTTGAGGTCCTTGCCGGTGATGTCGGGGTTCTGCTCGGAACCCGAGAGCGCGAATTCCTTCTCGATGATCGACTGGGTGAGGACGAACCAGGAGTAGTCGTAGCCGGTGGCCAGGATCGCCTTCATCGTGGCGTTGGTGTCGAAGCCGGGAAAGTTCGGCGCGGGCAGCCGCTTGCCGGTCGCGTCGAACCACAGCGACGACGGCCCGGGGATGATCCGGATCGCGTGGTCAGGCCAGATCGGGTCCCAGTTGTTGATGCCTTCGGTGTAGTGCCACATGCGGTCACGGTTGATGATGTTGGCGCCGGCACGCTCTGAGATCTCGATCATGCGGCCGTCGACGTGTGCAGGTACGCCCGAGATCATCGTCTTCGGCGCCTTCCCGAGCCGTTTGGTCGGCCAGCTCTTGCGGATGAGCTTGTGGTTGTGACCGATGCCGCCGGACGTGACGACGACGGCTGGTGCGCGCAGCTCGAAGCCGTCGATCCTCGTCCGCGACGTCGCCACGCCGCGCGCGGCGTCCGACGCCTCGAGCACCGAACCGCGGATACCGACGGCAGCACCGTTTTCGACGACGATGCTGTCGACCTGGTGCCGGAACGCGAACGTGACCCGACCCTGCTCCTCCCCCGCGAGCACCGGCTCGGCGAACACCCGGACGACCTCCGGGCCGGTGCCCCAGGTGAGGTGGAAGCGCGGCACCGAGTTGCCGTGGCTGGTCGCGTCCGTCCCCCCGCGCTCGGCCCAGCCCACAATGGGCATGATCCGCAGGCCGAGCTCGTGCAGGTACCGCCGCAGCTCGGTGGCCGCGAACTCGACGTAGGCCTGTGCCCAAAGCCGTGGCCAGCGGTCTTCGCGATCACGATCGAAGCCCGCGCTGCCCAGCCAGTCCTGCCAGGCGAGTTCGTAGGAGTCCTTGATGCCGAGCCGGCGCTGCTCGGGAGTGTCGACCAGGAACAGCCCACCGAGCGACCAGAACGCCTGCGCGCCGAGGTTGTTGCGGTTCTCCTGGTCGACGACCAGGACCCGATTGCCGGCCTTGACCAGCTCGTGCGTCGCGACCAGCCCGGCGAGGCCGGCCCCGACGACGATCACATCCGCGTGCTCGGTCGCTCGCTGCGTTGATGGTGGGGTCACCCGACCGACTTTAGTTAGACGATCAGGCCTTACGGTATTCGCCCTTCTTGTCGTCCCACCGGTACAGCGTCCGGTGGCCCTTGCCGGCGGCGAACGTCGTCGTGCAGTCGTTGATCTCCTGATCGATCTATAGGACTGGTAGAGCGGCACTATTCGAGAGGTGCGGTATCCGCGTGACTTGAACGCCGTCGAGTTGAATCCATAAGACGAGGCCACACGTCCGGGCCTGGCCGCGTAAGCAGTTCGAGCACGACTCGTAGCTCCATCCTGGCCAGCGGTGCGCCCAGGCAGTAGTGGATGCCCCGACCGAAGGCCAGGTGACTACGGCGTCGATCCCGGTGATGTCGAAGGTCTCCGGCTGGGGAAACGCGCGGGATCACGGCCCGCTGCCGCGCGCAGCAGAAGCAACTACGGCGGTACGACGAGCAGAGAACGTGCGCAGGTTGAACCGACGGATTCTCGCGTGTTCGGGTGGGTCGCAGTTCGACGTCGTCTTGGGCAGTGGAAATCCGCGCCTAGTTCGTCACGTGCGGACTCGGCGAGATCGCGTCGATGTCGGGCGCCCTCGTGACGACCCACATGTCGATCGCGGGCGCGCAGAAGACCGGAGTCTCCCGCTGGACGGCAGCGACGGTCGGGTACGGGTCGGCCAGGTACGTGCGGCTCAACGGGTCGAAGCCTGCGGACGCCGGGCAGCCGGTTCCTGCTTGAACGCTCACAGTCGGGTCCTTCAGACGGTAGCGGGGTGCGCTCAGTACGCGGCCGGGAAGCCGCTCGGGGGCGCCGGGGGCCGCTGGTAGGTCGCGTTGGCTTCGACCGCCGCATTGGCGGCGGCGACGGTGGTTTCGCAGAGCTGGCGGAAGGCGAGGACGTCGAGTCCGATGCACAGCATGGAGACTCCGTCGTCGAGAGCCTTTGCGCAGCTCTCCTTCGATGGGTTCAAAATCGGTCCGCCGATCACCGCGACGCTGTGGTCGCGGGCGGCGTCGAACACGGCCTGCTGCGCCTGTTGGATCTTGGTACCGCTGTGCATGTTTGCACCCTCGCCCATCGCGAACGCGAGTTCGCCGGCTGCGAAGACCAGCATCTTGACCTGCTCTAAGGCGCAGATCTCGTCGATGTGCTCGAGGGCCTCAACGGTCTCGATCATGGGGATGATCAGCAACTCGGCGTCGCTCTCGCGCATGTAGTCATTGAAGCCGGCGACCGTGTAGCCGGGCACCCGCAGGGCTGGGCACAGGCCACGCTTGCCGTAAGGCGGAAAGGTAAGCGCATTGACGATCTCGCGCACCTCAGCCGCTGAGCGCACCATGGGCACGACGATGCCTTGCGCGCCGGCCTCGAGAGCCCGTCGCGCCGACGTGCCGTCCGTGGGTTCGGGGATGCGGACGAGTGGGACGAGCCCGGCCAGCTCGCAGGTGCGCATCGTGTCCTCAAGCGAGCGAGGGTCGAGGGCGCTGTGTTCGCTGTCGAGCCAGACGTAGTCGAACCCGGTGGCGCCGAGCACTTCGATGAGGGTGTGGTTGCCGGTGAAACATTGCATGCCTATGGGAACTAGGTGCTCATCGAGCATGGTCAACAGTCGGTTTCGGGTCATCGGGCGTTCTTCCTCTCGGCCGCGAGCACCTATTGAGCCTGGCAGCACCGTTCGAGGTCTACTACGCACCGATCGACGGCGCACCGGGCGCATAGCCCGGCGAACAGCGCGGGCACGCGCGGAGATCCACGGCGACGCGGTTGGCGCCCATGCAGACGAATCCGTCCAGGCCGAACGGGAGCAAGCGCATGAACGCGCGTTAGTCCGAGCGCGGTTGATCGGCTCGAAACGACCGAATCCCTGGTCGTCGGCTGGGTCACGACGCCTCCGTCGCGCCCGAGTCGGGCGTGAAAGGGGACGCGTGGATCCCGGCGATCGCGCACGCTTCGTCCCGGTCAGGCTGATGGCCGCTCACGCCTACCGCGCCGATCACCGAACCATCGTCCGTCCGGACGAGGACGCCTCCGGGCACCGGGACGAGGTCGCCGCCAGCAAGGGCGATGAGCGCGACCACGAACTGAGGATGCGACTGGGCCCGCGCGGCCAGCGCGCGGCTGCCGACGCCCATGTTGAGAGCGCCTGCCGCCTTCCCGCGGGCGATGCGTTCGCGCAGCAGGCTCGAACCGTCTTCGCGGGCGAAAGCCAACAGGCTGCCCGCAGCGTCGAGGACAGCGACCGTCATCGCCGGTAGCTGCTGCTCGCGTGCATAGTCCAGGGCCGCGTCGACGATGATCCGCGCGTCCGCCAGCCTCAGCTCGCTTGCCCTAATGGGTGTCGTCATTCGGTAAACTCGACGGTGTCGAGGTCACCGACCAGGTCGGTGTAGAGGCGCAGCACGACCCCGTCGGGCGACTGTAACTCGACCGCTTCCCCGATCCGCTTGGTGAGAACCGGCGAGTGGGCGACGTCCTGGGCATCAAGGTGTTCGGCCCAGCGATCGAGATCGGCGCGATCGCGCACGGCGAATGTCACCGGATCGAACCCCGCGGTCCCCCTCGCCGCCGCCGGGTCGAGGCGAAGCTGGATCGTCGGTCCGTCGCCGGGCAGCGTCATCACGACCGCGAACACCTTGCCGTCCGCGTCGTGATGCCCGAGCCGGTCCACCTGCTGCGCACCAAGGCAGCGGGTGAACCACTCGATGCTGGCGTTCAGATCGCTTACTGCGAAACTGACGTGGTGCACGCCGGACAGGCTCAGGTCCGTCGTCTGCGAACTCATGCGGACTTGCCCTGCGGGATCGCGTCGATCATGGATCCGCTGAGCAGGCACGGCGCATCGGAGCGGTTGCTCCAGGCGTGGTTGGTGCCGCGGATGATCACGGTATCGCCGGGGCGCATCAGCACCTCGTCGACGTCGGTGATCAGGTACACCTCGCCGATGACGCAGGTGATGCAGTCCAGGGTGTTGGTCCGGTGCATGGTGGGGTGGCGCTGGCTGTCCTCGGCGGACGGCTCGATCTTCTGCCCGATCTCCTTGTTCAGCTCGGCGAACACCTTGCGGTGCTCGTCGGGATCCTTGGGCTCCGGCGGGATCTCGAGGTTGCGACAGAGCATGCCGCCCGGGAAGGGCTCACGGGTCGTGACGTCTAAGGACCGGTCGCCTTCGATGCTGTTGTCGACCGGCGTCTCCTTCGTCCCCCACAGCGTGGCGCGCCAGAAGAAGCCGGGCTGTTCCTGGACGTTGGTCTGCTCGGCCTCCAAGATGGCGGACTTCCCGTCGGCGTCCGGGCCGACGACAAAACGATTCCAGCGTGAGGCCATGTGACCTTCCTCTTTCCGGTTGTGATGGGTGGACCCGTGGGGATCAGCGAGTGACCCAGACATGCTGCACGGCGTGTGACACGGCCTGATCGACGGCGTCGTAGCCGGGGACGGCCGCGACCTGACCGAAGAGATAGACGATCTCGGCGCTGTGGAAGACGCGCGGGCCTGGCCTGGATCGCTCCGGGTGACGTCCGGGTGACCGGTAGTGGCATGACGTGCGGTCGAAGTCGGCGAAGCGGGTCATCGTGGCCAGCGCCGGCTCGTGCCAGACGGCCCTGTTGCACAGCTGCGTCAGCGCCTCGTAGGGCGTCAGCTCGGACGCTGCGAAGTGGGCCAGGATGTCGCCGGCGGCCTCGCTCAACACCTCCGCCATCGTCTCGCGCGTGTACACGTCCTCGGGCCGCAACTCGGGGTGGGCATAGACCGCGTCCGGTTTGAGGTAGAACCGCGCTTTGTCCTCGTGCAGCCGAGCATGGACCGGCACATCGGCCGGCCAGCCGGCGAAGTCGTCGAGGCCGCGCCGTTGAGGAAGCCACCGCCGTGGATCCAGACCATCGCGGCTGTTTCGCGGTCGGGTCGAGGGCGGCGTCCAGACGTTGAGGTACAGGCAGTCCTCGCTTTGCGGGGCGCGGGTGTCCAGTCCGGTGTTGGCGACCTGAACCGCGGCGTTGCCGTACCCGGTGGCGTCGCGTACGCCGGTCCAGGGCTGCGGCGGCGCTGGCGGTTGCCATCTGCGTTCGCCGACCGGCGGCTGCGCGCAGGGGATGCCGAGGTGCGCGAAGATCCGTCCTGCTCGAGGCCGACAAGCAGGCCCGGTTCGATCTGGACGGAATTCATGCCAGATTCTCTGTTCCGAGTGCAGGTTGTGCCTTGGGCTCGGGTGTCGCCGTGCCGCTGGGCTCGCTGCCGACAGCGTCGGTGCGGAGCAGTTGGAGGACCCGGGTGCGCAGCGCCGTGAATTCCGGCAGCGCCTTGGTGCTGAGCTGGTCGCGCTCGGCCCCGAGGGGCACTGTGATCCGGTCCCGGACGCAGGTCGGGGAGCCGGAGAGTACGACGACCTCGTCGCCGAGGTAGACGGCCTCGTCGATGTCGTGGGTGACCAGGACGACGGTAACCCCGAACTCGGCGCGGACGCCGAGGATAAGGTCCTCGAGGTCGGCTCGCGTCTGCGCGTCAACGGAGGCGAATGGCTCGTCCATCAGTAGCGCGTCGGGCTTAAAGGCGAGCGCGCGAGCGATCGCGACCCGCTGCTGCATGCCGCCCGAGAGCTGCCACGGATACTGCGTGCGCGCGCCTGTCAGCCCGACCGCCTCAAGCGCGGCCGCAGCGCGTTCGACGCGCGCCTTCCTGCTTAATCGCTGGGCACGCAGCGGCAGCATGACGTTGTGTTCGACCGACATCCATGGCATCAGCGAGCGGCTGTAGTCCTGGAAGACCACGGCGAGATTTGGCGGCGGCTTGTCGATCGGTTCGCCGTTGAGGACCACTTCGCCCTCGCTGGGCGCGAGCAGGCCGGACATGCAACGCAGCAGGGTGGTTTTGCCCGCTCCGGACGGCCCGACGATGCAGAGGAACTCACCACGACGGACGTCCAGATCGACGCCGTCGAGTACGCGCTTCTCGCTCGCGCGGGTGCGGTAGGTCTTGCCCAGCCCGCGCACCGACAGGATCGGGTCGCCCTGCTTTTCACTGCCGGTACTCGGGTTCGTCATCAGGGTCAGCCTTGACATGAGATCGGTCCTAACGTGCGATCAGGCGCATGGAGCGGTGCCAGCCGAGCACGAGGCGTTCGAATCCGCGGAACGCGACGTTGAGCAGGTATCCGAGGATGCCGAGCAGGATCATGCTGGCCCACATGGCGGGGATGTCGAAGCTGCGTTGGGACTGCAGGAGTTGGAAGCCGATACCGTTGGTGGAGCCGACGAGTTCGCTGAAGACGATCATGACGATCGCGACGGACAGCGCCGTTCGCATGCCGGCGACGATCTGCGGGCTGGCGGCGCGCAGTACGAGGCGCGGGAGCCGCACCGACCAGCCGATCCGGTAGCTGCGGGCCACGTCGGTGATCATCGGGTCGATCCCGCGCACGCCGTCGACGGTGTTGAGCAGGATCGGCCATACGGTGGCCGAGACGATAACGGTCACCTGGGTCGTCGTGCCGATGCCGAGCAGCAGGATCGCGGCCGGGACCAGCGCGACGCCGGGGATGGCGCGCAGGAACTCGAGCGTCGGCGCGAATGCACTGGCCAGCGCCGGCATGAGGCCGAGCAGCATTCCGCCGAGCACGCCGAGCACGGTGGCCAGCGTGAAGCCGAGCGCCAGGTGCTCCAGGCTGGGCACGGCGTCAGTTGTGAAGTGCGAGAACAGCCAGACGTGCCCGAACGCGGTAAGGATCTTGGACAGCGGCGGGAAGTACAGCGAGGCACTCCCCGCGCTGGCGAACCACCACGCTGTGACGATCGCGACCGGGATGATCAGCTCGAGGACGACGTTGCCAAGCAGGCGGGTCAGCGTGCGTTGCGGGCTCGATGCGCGGGATGCCACGACAGCAACCTCCTCTCGGCGTTGATCATCGCGAGGTTCAGGACCACGCCGAGGACAGCGGCGACGATCACGAAGGCGTACATCCGCGCGACGTCGTGGCCCTGTTGGGCGAGCGCGATCTCGGAACCGATGCCCGGGGCGCCCCCGAGAAGCTCCGCGCCGATCACCAGCAACAGGCTGATCGTCGCCGCGATCCGGATGCCGGTCGCGATGAACGGCGCCGCGCTGGGCAGCACCAGCGAGCGGACGACGTCGCGGCGGCGCAGCCGGTAGGACCGGGCAACGTCGCGGGCCACTGGATCGACCTGGTGGAACCCGTACATCGTCTGAAGCATCATCGGCCATATCGCGCCGAACAGGACTAGCACCAGCACCATCTTCTCGGTGGCGCCGTAGAGCAGCAGGGCCAGCGGGATGAGGACCACCGGGGGAATTGTGCGCAGGAAGTCGATCGCCACCCGGAACATCCGGTAGAGCAGATCGCTGGCCCCGAGGACGAGCCCGACCGGGATCGCGACCACCACGGAGATCAGCAGGCCGATGATCCACGTGTGGGCGGTGTCGCCGACCGTCGACCAAAGGGCCGACGTCCGCACCAGATGGCCCAGGGACCGGGCGACCGCGGTGGGGCGGGCGAGCGTGTCCGAGGACACCGTCCCGCTGGCCACCAGGGCCTGCCACAGACCGATCAGCACGACGACGCAGAGCAGCTGACCGGCCAGCCTGCGGGCCGAGACCAACCGCGAGGAGGGCGTGGCCGCCCGCGCCGGGTGAGCCCTGTCGCTGCGTCGGTGCAACGCGGTTGCCGAGCTCACGGGGTGAAGAGCGCCTTGCTCAGATCGACGGGCGAGGCGATCGTCTTGTACTTCACCATCAGGTCCACCACACCCTGCAGCGCGCTCGAGGAGATGGCGGCCGGCGTGAACTGAGGAAGGATAAACGCCGCGGACTGCGCTGGCGTGAGGTGGTTGGCCTGCGCGGCGAAGTTGCGGGTCAGTTGCGGATGCGTGGAGGCGTAGGTGTTTGCCTTGACCATGTCGTTGGCGAAGGCCGCCACGACGTCACGATGGCTGCCCGCATAGGACTTGCTCGTGACGTATACGAACAGCGGCGAGGACGGCAGCGCCTCGGCACCCGGCGAGAAAAGCACGTGCAGACCGGCGGCCTTGCCGAGAACGAGCCCGGGCTCGCTGGTCACCGCCGCGTCGATCGTGCCCTTCGCGACCGCAGCGTTGAACGAGGGCGGCGGCAGCTCGACGAAGTGGACCTTCGTTGAGTCTCCGCCGAGCTTGTCGATCGCCGCGGCCGCATACAGCTGCGCCGCGTTCCCGATCCCGTTCACGCCGACCTTCTTACCGGCCAGGTCAACTGCGGACTTGATTGAACTGCCGTTCTTCACCAGTACGCCGGTGTTGTCGTTCTGCGGCGTCGAACCGGTCGAGGCGGCGACCGCGACGATCTGGATCGGCACCCCGTGGGAGATGGCGGTCAGCGCGCCCACGGAGTCCGCCGCCGTGAATTGGATCTGGCCGTTGAGCAGCAGAGGAATCGCGGCGGCGCCGGAGTTGACGATCTGCTGTTTGATTGTCAGCCCGGGAAAGTTGGCAGTCGTGGCGAGCGGCGCGACGAACGCGCCCGTTCCTACACCGATCGTGATATTGGCCTTGACCGACGGCTGTGCGCCACCCGAGGAGCTACCCGTCGCTGCCGGCGCGGACGAGCTCCCACCCGCAGGCGGCGTCGTGGCCTTCGGCGACGACGAACTCGAACTGCATGCGGCCAGCCCCAGTACTGCTGCTGCAGCGACGGCCAGCGTGACTCGCTTGGAAACCACTCGGGACTCCTCGTCCAACCCGCCAGGCGACATCATCGACATCGCTCCTAGCTGACTTAGTTATTGGGTGACCAGGTGAGTTTGGGACTCGCGCCACTCAGTGTCAAGGGTCACTTCCAGAATTGGCCCATCGACTCTGCCTCGATCGACGCGCCCGAGCTCGGTCACTGCGGGGTCGCCGCTGAGCGTCGAAATCGTGCGAGACTGGCTGCCCAAGACACCAGGTCACCAACCGAGGGTGGCTGCGTGGGACGCGAGGATGAAGGTGAGAGTCCGCTATGGCAGAGGCCGGATTCCTGGCAGGCGAGCCGTTCCGCCGCGACCGCACCCGAGCCTCGGATCAGGTCTTCCAGGATCTGCGACTACAAATCATCACCGGACGGCTGCAGCGCGGCGATCGGCTGCCGTCGGAGAAGGAAATGGCCGCGCACTACGACGTCAGCTCGCCGACTGTTCGCGAGGCGCTGCGGGCGCTGAGTTCGATGAGCCTCATCGAAATCCGGCACGGGTCCGGGACATATGTCAGCGCCGAGACCGCGAAGCTGCTGTCGTCGGCGATGACGGCCGTCGTGCAGCTCGAACGCGTGGACCTGTTGAGCATCCTGGACGTGTCGGAAGCGCTGTACCTCAAAGCTGTCCGACGTGCCGCGGAGTTCGCGACGGCCGAAGATCTCCAAGCTCTTCGCGCCGCTGCGGACCGCTTCGATCCGGCCGGCCGGGATATCGACTTCGCTGAGGCGCTGTCGACGTTCCTGCACGCCCTTGTCGCCGTCTCACATAATCCGTTACTCATCAGCCTGTCAGGATTTTTGATCGACACGCAGATCGCCCTGGCCGACGAGATGACCAAACGCTCGCCAGCCGCCTGGCGCGAGATCGCCGGTGGCCTCGTCACCGAGCGCAAGATAATCGTTGACGCCCTGGAAGCGGGTGACAACGTCGCCGCCGAGAGAGCGTTGCTCGCCTACACGGGAAGGGCTGAGCAGTTGGTCCGCAGCCGCGTCGAGGAACAGACCAAACGAAAGTCACCTAGACACTAGCTATCTTGTTACCTGTCGAATATGGTGGGTGCAACGTCGGTCGTTGGCGGAGCAACTACGGTGGCGCACCCTCCCAAAGCGGCGCCAATCACAACAGCGTTCGGACATTCTCGGCGCTGTCCTCGGCCTTTGGCCGGTTCCGGCGATTCGAGCAGTTGGTCGCGCGCGTGCCCGGGCTGGATTCACAAGCGCGGCGGCCACTGTCCAGCCGGCGCCGCGCAGTTTGTGAGCCTCTTGATCAACTGCGTCCCACCGGCTATACCGAACCAGTACGGACGAGGAGTCATGACCAACGTACGAATCGAGCACGGCGTCCTGGCCGGCGTTGAACGCGACGGTGTCCATGCGTTCCTGGGCATTCCCTACGCCGCACCCCCGGTCGGGGACCGGCGGTGGCGACCGCCCGCCCCACCGGCATCGTGGGACGGAATTAGGGAGGCGACCGCATTTGGCCCGGCGGCGGTTCCGACCGCGGACACCGGCATGGACCTCGGCGCCCCGCAGAGTGAGGACTGCCTGTATCTCAATGTGTGGACGACGGCGCTGTCAACCGCGCAACAGCAACCAGTCATGGTGTGGATCCACGGCGGCGGTTTCCTCAACGGTTCGGCCTCGCTGGGGTTGTGGCGTGGTGACCACCTGTGCCGGGCGGGTGTCACTGTCGTCTCGCTGAACTACCGACTCGGCGCCTTCGGGTTCCTGAGCCATCCAAATGCAGGTGCCAACTTCGGTGTGCAGGACTGGGTGGCCGCACTGAACTGGGTGCAGGCCAACATCGGCGCGTTCGGCGGCGATCCCGATAACATCACCGTCTTTGGCCAGTCCGCTGGGGGTGCCGCAGTCCGGGCGCTGCTGTCCACTCCCGCTGCGACCGGCCTCTTCCACCGAGCGATCATCCAGAGCGCCGGGTTCGAGGACTACGCCGTCATAGGCTCCCCGTCCTACCAGCGGTCCACGACCGCGTCGGCCAAGTTGCTCGAGCGGTTGGGAGCGAGCGACCTCGACGACCTGCGACAAGCGCCGACCGAAGCGGTCCGCGAAGCCTCCCTGACCCTCTCCGGTATCTTCCCGCCCCCGGGCCAGGTGCACACCCCCGCCAATCTGGTCTGGTACCCCGTCGTCGACGACGCCGTCATGGAGCACGACCTCTCCGGCTGGCCCGAAGACGTCCCGGTCATGCTGGGCTGCACCCAGGACGAGGCCCGCATGTTTGTTCAACCCACCTCGCTGTACGGCCACCCCGAAGTCCGTGCCGAGGACACCTATACCCCCGAGACGCTCGCACACATGGCCGAAGTGCTGGCCGGCCGCCGCGCTGACGCCGTCCTCGCTCATTACGCCGCAGAGGGGATGACACCCTACGAAGCGATCGCGGAGCTCATCACCGCCGCTGTCTGGCACGAGCCCGCGTGGGCCACCCTCCAACGGTTCGCCCAACTCAACCGCGTCTGCTACGCCTACCGCTTCGCGCGTGTGTCGCCCGGAGCCTTGCAGTCGGGACTGCTGGCCAAGCACAGCGCAGAGATCCCCTACCTTTTCGGAACCATGGTGCCCGCAGACGCCTACGACGAGATCGATGCCGCAGTCGCCGGCGAAGTGCAGCACGCGTGGACGGAGTTCGCCCGCACCGGCGTCCCCCGATCACTTGATGGGACCCCGTGGCCTGTGTATCGCCCGGACGGAGCCGACCTCGCCTGGATCGGCGACACAACCGCCGCGCGTCCACTGGCGCCAAACCCGGTCACTGAACTCATCGCATCGTCGCGGGCGGGAACGACCCAGCGATGAGCCACGGCGGGTCGGCGCCCACGGAGGTTGGCGAAGCCGGCAAGCGAAGCTTCCAGACGTCCGACGGTCGCGCACTGTCTTACGAGATCAGGGGCAGCGGGAAAACGCTGATCCTGCTCCCCGGCGGTCCCGGTCTGGACCCCTCAGCTTTCTTCGCGAACGTCGAGTTGCCCGGAATCCAGCAGCTCGTGTTCTGCCCGCGCGGAACCGGCGACTCGGACCCGCCAGGATCGCCGGACGGCTATCGGATCGCCGGCTACGTCCAGGACGTTGAGGAGCTTCGCGGTCATCTCGGCGTCGAGCAACTAACCCTCTGCGGCAGCAGTCACGGCGCTTCGGTTGCACTGGCCTATGCCGGTTCATATCCCCACCACGTCGATCGGATGATCTTGGCCGCCGGGCCGGCTCGCATGGACGGCAGCTTCCTCCAGGCACTCGAAGAGGCGCGTGAACGGTTCCGGACCTCGGCGAACCGAGGTAGTGAGCGTCTCGACGCGGCCGATATTGCCGCAGCCAGCCTGCGAACAGCGCCCGACGAAGACGCCCGACGCCGATCGCTGCGCATGATGATGGAGTGCTTCGTCGCCCACCCCGGACCGAAGGAGGCCGCCTACCTCGATCGGCTCAGCGAAGCGCCAGTGAACTTCGCCGCACCCGGCCCCATGGGCCAGGAAATCATGTCCGGCCTGGACTTGCTGCGCGAGTCAGACAAAATACGAGCACCCGCCCTCATTCTCAGCGGTGAACTCGACGCACGGGTGCCCAGCGCGCACATGCAGGAGATCTCAGACACCCTGCCCGACGCGCGATTCATCCGCTTCCCCGACGTCGGCCATCTGATCCACGTCGAAGCCGGCGAGCGGTGGGGAACCGCCCTGCGAGCCTTCCTACAGACGCGTTGAAGCCTGCTCGGGCACGCCCTGCGGCAGCTCGTCGAAGATCAACACTGTCTGGGTGGCCAGGATGTCCGGCGTGCCCTGAAGAGTGGTCAGGACGAGTTCGCGCAGGCTAACCGCGTCGGTGGTGCGCACCAGCAGCATGAGGTCGAATTCCCCCGACACGAGCGAGCCGTGCTCGATCTCGGGGATCGCCATCAACCGCTTCCGGACGTCCTTCCACGAGTGCTGGCTGATCTTGAGGTACACGTAGGCCGCCAGCCCGTAGCCGCAACGCTGCGGATCGATAGTCGCGACGAATCCGGTGATCACCCTGTCGCGCTGCAGGCGTTCGACGCGAGCGTAGGCGTTGGCGCGCGAGATGTGCAGCTGTTCGGCCAGCGCCCGCATGGACAGTCGCCCGTTGGACCGCAACGCGGCGACGATGCGACGGTCGGTCTCGTCCAGGACCGCAATACGTCCAACCGGACTGCCGCTTGCCGGCACGTTGGGATCCATACGTCCGGACAATACCCGAATCAGTGCCATTAGGTCTTGGACGGCAGCGTTCTCGTAGACGACTGGCCCGAGCAGAGCGAGACTGGGCTTACAACCTGTCCGGGAGGCTCGCCGTGACCACACTCGCCACCCCCGCCGGGGCGTTCCACCTGCTGCCCTCCGAAAAGCCGCTCGCCCTGCTCGACGCCGACGGCCGGATCACCGGCGAGACCGCGTCACCGCTTCCCGACGTGTCGATCCTGCGCGAGCTGCACCGCGCGATGGTGATCGGGCGCCGCTTCGACACCCAGGCGACCGCGTTGACCAAGCAGGGTCGGCTCGCGGTCTACCCGTCCGCGCGGGGACAGGAGGCCTGCCAGGTCGGCGCCACGCTGGCGATGCGCGACAGCGACTGGCTCTTCCCGACCTACCGCGACTCGGTCGCCGTCGTCACCCGATCCGTCGACCCGGTCGAGGTGCTCACCTTGCTCAAGGGCGACTGGCACTGCGGCTACGACCCCTACCTCCACCGCGTCGCGCCCCAGTGCACGCCGCTCGCGACCAACACCTTGCACGCGGTCGGGCTGGCACACGCGGCCAAGCTCAAGCGCGAGGACACCGTCGCCCTGGTCATGCTCGGCGACGGCGCCACCAGCGAGGGCGACACCCATGAGGCCCTCAACTTCGCCGCGGTCTGGAAGTCGCCAGTCGTGTTCCTGGTTCAGAACAACGGCTATGCGATCAGCGTCCCGCTGGCCAAGCAGAGCGCCGCGCCGTCACTGGCCCACAAGGGCATCGGGTACGGCATGCCGTCGATGTCGATCGACGGCAACGACGCGGCAATCGTGTATTCGGCGGTGCGCTCGGCCGTCGAGTCGGCCGCGGCCGGAAACGGTCCGACCCTGATCGAGGCGCACACCTACCGCATGGAGGCGCACACGAACGCCGACGACGCGACGCGGTACCGGGAGTCCTCGGAGGTTGCCGAGTGGCTGACCCGCGATCCGTTGGCCCGGCTGGAGACCTATCTGCGCGACATCGGCGAGTTGGACGACGCCCGCGCCGCTGATCTCGCTTCGTCCGCTGAAGCGTTTGCTGCAAGTCTGCGCGAAAGGATGAACGCTGACGTCGAGCATCGCCCGGACGAGCTGTTCGAGCACGTCTACGTCACGCCGACCGCCAGCCTGCTCGCCCAGCGGACCGCGCTCGAAGCCGAGTTGGCCGAACAGGATCAGTCATGACACATACGCTGGACCGGACCACGACCGCCCCGACCGCTTCGACCGCCCCGACCGCCCCGACGGTGACGATGGCCGGCGCGATCAACGGGGCGCTGGCCGACTCGCTCGCCGCCGACGACCGGGTGCTGCTCTTCGGTGAGGACATCGGCACGCTGGGCGGTGTGTTCCGGGTGACCGACGGGCTGGCCGAACGATTCGGCGACGAGCGGGTGATGGACACCCCGCTGGCCGAGGCCGGCATCGTCGGCACCGCGATCGGCATGGCCATGAACGGGCTGCGCCCGGTGGTCGAGATTCAGTTTGACGCCTTCGCCTACCCCGCCTTCGAGCAGATCACCAGCCACCTGGCCAAGCTGCACAACCGCACGCGCGGGCGGATCGAGCTGCCCGTCGTCGTTCGCATCCCCTTCGGGGGCGGGATCGGCGGCGTCGAGCATCATTGCGACTCATCCGAGGCCTACTACACGCACACGCCCGGCCTGCGCGTCGTGACGCCGGGCACCCCGTCGGATGCGTACCGGCTGCTGCGTCAGGCCATCGACTGCCCCGACCCGGTGATCTTCCTCGAACCGAAGCGGCGGTACTGGAGCAAGGAGCAGGCGGAGCTGCGCAAGGACGGACCGGGTATCGACGAGGCCGTTGTCCGGCGCCCCGGCAGCGACGTCACGCTGATCACCTACGGCGGATTGGTCTCCACCGCGCTCGAGACCGCCGAGGCCGGCAAGGACGAGGGCTGGGACATCGAGGTCGTCGACCTGCGCAGCCTGTCCCCCTTCGACGACGCGACGGTCGCGGACTCGTTGCGCCGGACCGGGCGGGCCGTCGTCGTGCACGAAGCCGCCGGCTTCGGCGGCTACGGGGCCGAGGTCGCCGCCCGGCTCAGTGAGCAGTGCTTCCACCACCTCGCGGCTCCGATCCTGCGGGTGACCGGTTTCGACATCCCCTACCCGCCGCCGAAGCTGGAGGAGTTCCACCTGCCCGGCGTCGACCGCATCCTCGATGCGATCAGCCGGTTGCAGTGGGACGACAATGCCTGACTTCCTGCTGCCCGACCTCGGTGAAGGCCTCACCGAGGCCGAGATCGTCGCCTGGCGCGTCGAGGAAGGCGACGAGGTCACCATCGACCAGGTCGTAGTCGAGGTCGAGACGGCCAAGGCCGCCGTCGAGATCCCCGTCCCCTTCGCCGGCGTCGTGTCCCGCCTGCACGCCCGCGCCGGCGAGACGGTGGCGGTCGGCACGCGGCTCATCAGTGTCGGCGAAACATCCGCGACGGTGGGCTTCCGCGAGCCCGGCGTCGTCACCGGGCGCGTGCCGCCGGCAGACTCGCGGGCGACCGACTCGTCGGCGGCGGACGAGGGCAGCGGCAACGTGCTCATCGGCTACGGCACGCCACCGACTCGGGGTCGCCGCCGCCGCTCGTCGCCCCGACCAGCGGCCGAATCGGCACGCGTCGCGCCGACAACGAGCGGTGCGCTCGCGGTGGTCTCGCCCCTGGTCCGAAAGCGCGCGCGGGAATGCGCACTCGATCTGCACAGCGTCACCGGCACCGGACCGGCCGGATTGATCATGCGCTCGGATGTCGAGCAAGCCGTAGCCGCGAAGTCCGTGGCCGAGCAGCCGAAGCCCAGCACCGATGACGACGGCCAGACCCGGCGCATACCGTTGACCGGCCTGCGCAAGGTCGTCGCCGACAAGTTGACCCGCTCGCGACGCGAGATTCCCGAGGCGACCGTCTGGGTCGACGTCGACGCCACCGGGCTGCTGGCCGCCCGCGCCGCGTTGAACGCCCGCGACGCCGTCCGTCCCGTCAGCGTGCTCGCCCTGGTGACCCGATTCGTGATCGTTGGCCTGCGGATCTATCCCGAACTCAACGGATGGGTCGAGCAGGACGCGATCGTGCTTTCGCGCGCGATCGGGCTCGGCTTCGCCGCGCAGACCGAGCGTGGACTCGTCGTGCCGGTCATCCGCGGTGCCGATCTGCTCAGCACCCGCGAACTATCCGAGGCCATCGGCACGCAGACGGCCTCGGCCCGCGCCGGCAGCCTGAGCCCGGCCGACCTCAGCGGCGGGACGTTCACCGTCAACAACTACGGCGTCTTCGGGGTCGACGGCTCAGCGGCGATTATCAACCACCCCGAGGTCGCGATCCTCGGAATCGGGCGGATCGTCGACAAGCCGTGGGTGCACGACGGCGAGCTTGCAATACGCAAGGTCACGCAGTTGACTCTCGCTTTCGATCACAGGGTCTGCGACGGCGGCACAGCCGGCGGGTTTCTGCGCTTCGTCGCCGACTGCGTCGAACGGCCCGCGGTGGCCCTCGGCGAGATCTGAGCCCCTCAGCGCGGCGGAGTGGCGACCGCATCCAGAGTCGGCCCATCGTTTCGACATCGAGACGGACCCCCGGCAGCGACGTTGCGTTCAGACGTACCAGGCTGGCCATCCCAGGAGGAGCTAGGTCGGAGCCACCCCTCCCCCGCCGATCACAAGCCCGGCGGGCAGCGCATGCGGATGCAACTCCGCTCGTTACGTGCCGCCGTCGTCCGTGCCCATCGTCGACGCGCCGTAGGAGGCGCCGTTTCGTCGGGTCGACGTTCGTCGGCAGTGAGCGCAATACCAGACCGCCGGATCCAGGACGATGACGCTGTCGTATCAGTCGCTCGCGCAGGCGCGGCTTGCTGCAGCCACCGGATGATCCTCACACGTACCTGTTGCGGTGGAGCGGCACGATCGTGCCATAGCAGCGGACACCGGTTGCGAAGTTGTACAACGGCCGTAACAAACTCTGAGACCACCACTACTGGTTCAGCGACTCCGGGAGCCACCACGACGGGGCATGCTGATGCCGTGGCAGCACCAGCACGCAGCGCCGGACTGCTCCTCTGGCGCGTCGGCGATCCCGACGCCAGTCCCGCCAGTGGCCCGCAGGTCCTCATCGCACACATGGGCGGGCCGTTATGGGCGCGCAAGGACGAGCACGCTTGGTCCATCCCGAAAGGCGAATACGACCCGGACGAGGACGCCCGCGCGGCCGCCCGCCGCGAGTTCGCCGAGGAGCTGGGCTCGCCGCCGCCCGATGGGGCGTGGCACGAACTCGGCGAGGTCACCCAACGCAACGGCAAGATCGTCACCGCTTGGGCGCTCGAGGGCGATTTCGACACAACCACCGTGGTGAGCAACACATTCGAGATGGAGTGGCCGCCGCGGTCCGGGCGCCGGCAGTCGTTCCCGGAGATCGACCGGGCCGAGTGGGTCGACGTCGACACCGCACGCATCAGACTCGTCACAGCCCAGACCGGATTCCTCGACCGCCTGCCGTGGGTACGGTGATAGTTGAGTTGTCCATGAACTAGCGAGGAGTCCCGCACCCGATGAGTTCCGTCACCGCCTACGCCACACCCGCTGCCAAGGCGCCGTTCGAGAAGACCACCATCGAGCGCCGCGACGTCGGCCCGCACGACGTCCTGATCAAGATCGCGTACGCCGGCATCTGCCATTCCGACATCCACACCGCCCGCGAGGAGTGGGGCAAGGCGCGCTTCCCGCTTGTCCCCGGTCACGAGATCGCCGGGACGGTCGAGGAGGTCGGTTCGGAGGTCTCGGCGTTCGCCGTCGGCGACCGCGCCGGCGTCGGCTGCATGGTCGACTCGTGCCGGGAGTGCGAGAACTGCAAGGCCGGCGAGGAGCAGTACTGCCTGCGGGGCATGACCGGCACCTACAACGCCCTCGGCAAGGACGGCCGGCCCACAGACGGCGGCTACAGCACGCACATCGTGGTGGACGAGAACTACACGCTGAGGATCCCCGAGGGCATCGGCCTGGACGTCGCCGCCCCGCTGCTTTGCGCCGGGATCACGCTCTACTCGCCGCTGAACCACTGGCACGCCGGACCCGGGAAGAGGGTCGCGATCGTCGGGCTCGGCGGGCTCGGGCACATGGGCGTCAAGATCGCGCACGCGATGGGCGCCGAAGTCACGGTGCTGTCGCAGACGCTGTCCAAGCAGGACGACGGCACGCGGTTCGGTGCGGATCACTACTACGCCACCAGCGACGACGCGACCTTCAAGAAGCTGCGCGGCTCGTTCGACCTGATCGTCAACACCGTGTCGGCCTCGCTGCCGATGGCCAAGTACCTCTCGCTGCTCAAGCGCGACGGCACGCTGGTCAGTGTCGGCGCACCGCCGGAACCGCTCGAGGTGCCGGCGTTCTCGCTCATCGAAGGGCGCAAGAGCTGGGCCGGCTCCATGATCGGCGGTATCCGCGAGACACAGGCGATGCTCGACTTCTGCGCCGAGCACGGCATCGGCGCCACGGTCGAGGTCATCGGCGCGGATCAGATCGACGAGGCCTACGACCGCGTCGTCGGCAGCGACGTTCGTTACCGCTTCGTGATCGACACGGCGACGATCGACGACTGACGGTTGCGCGGCCGCGTCGACTGGGTAGCGTCCCGAGAACAGGAGGTCGGTGTTGGAACTGCGCAGGACGTTCCTCGCGTGGCCGGTCGTGCGCCAGCTGAGCGGGCCGGACCGGCTCGCTCGCGGCGCTGCCGCACAGTCGCCCAGCACGACCGCGCGGGCACCGCGCACCGCGACGGCCGACCGCGTCGTCAAGAGCATCTGCCCCTACTGCGCCGTCGGGTGCGGCCAGCGGGTGTTCGTCAAGGACGACCAAGTCGTGGAGATCGAGGGCGACCCCGATTCCCCCGTGTCGCGCGGGCGCCTGTGCCCCAAGGGCGCGGCGAGCGAACAACTGGTCAACAGCCCGGGCCGACAGACCGCGATGCTCTACCGCCGCCCCTACGGCACCGAGTGGGAGTCTCTGGACCTCGAGACGGCGACCGACATGATCGTCGACCGTATCATCGACACGCGGGCGCGGACCTGGCAGCACACCACCGACGACGGCACGGAAGTCCGTCGCACGCTGGGCATCGCCGCGCTCGGCGGCGCCACGCTCGACAACGAAGAGAACTACCTGATCAAGAAGCTGTTCACGGCGACGGGCGCGATCCAGATCGAGAACCAGGCCCGTATTTGACACAGCGCCACCGTCCCCAGTCTGGGGGCTTCCTTCGGTCGTGGCGGTGCGACGACCTTCCAGCAGGATCTGCAGAACTCCGACTGCATCGTCATCCAGGGTTCGAACATGGCCGAGTGCCACCCGGTCGGTTTCCAGTGGGTGATGGAGGCGAAGGCGCGCGGCGCGAAGGTGATCCACATCGACCCGCGCTTCACGCGGACGTCGGCGGTGGCGGACATGCACGTGCCGTTGCGGGCGGGCAGTGACATCGCCTTCCTGGGCGGGATCGTCAATTACATCCTGAGCAACGACAAGTGGTTCCACGAGTACGTCGTGGCGTACACCAACGCGTCGACGATCCTGCGGGAGGACTTCGCCGACACCGAGGATCTTGACGGTGTCTTCAGCGGTTACGACCCCGAGACGAACACCTACGACACGTCCTCATGGCAGTACGAGGGTGTCGAGGAGCCCGCCGCCGGCGGCCAGCGCGACACCACCGCGGACGCCAGCCAGGGTGAGAGCGAGGAGTCTCGGCAAGACCGCGAATCGGCATACGAGATGGGCGGTCACGGGGCGAGCCTGCATCACGCCGAGGTGCAGCGCGACGACACGCTGCAACACCCGCGCTGCGTGCTGCAGGTGCTCAAGCGTCACTACGCCCGGTACACGCCGGAGATGGTGTCGCGTACCTGCGGCGTCCCGGTCGGACAGTTCCTCGAGGTCTGCGAAGCGGTCACGGCCAACAGCAACCGGGAGCGGACGACGGCCTGGGTGTACTCGGTCGGCTGGACGCACCACTCGGTCGGTGTGCAGTACATCCGCGGCTCGGCAATCATCCAGCTGCTGCTGGGCAACATGGGCCGTCCGGGCGGGGGGATCATGGCCCTGCGCGGGCACGCGAGCATCCAGGGCTCGACCGACATCCCGACGCTGTTCAACCTGTTGCCCGGCTACCTGCCGATGCCCAAGGCGGGCGAGCACGACAACCTCGACGACTACCTCGCCACCATCACCTCGCCCGACCAGAAGGGCTTTTGGGCGAATGCGCGCAAATTCATGGTGTCGCTGCTCAAGTCCTACTGGGGCGAGGCCGCGACGGCCGAGAACGACTACTGCTTTGACTACCTGCCCCGGCTGACCGGCGATCACGGCACCTACCAGACCGTGATGGACATGATCGCGGACGAGGTCGAGGGCTACTTCCTGCTCGGGCAGAATCCGGCCGTCGGTTCGGCTCACGGCAAGATGCAGCGCCTGGGCATGTCGCACCTGAAGTGGTTGGTCGTCCGCGATCTGAACATGATCGAGTCCGCGACGTTCTGGAAGGACGGCCCGGAGATCGAGACCGGTGAGTTGCGCACCGAAGACATCGCCACCGAGGTGTTCTTCTTCCCGGCCGCGTCCCACGTCGAGAAGGACGGCTCGTTCACCCAGACGCAGCGGATGCTGCAGTGGCACCATAAGGCGGTCGAGCCGCCGGGCGACTGCCGCAGCGAGCTGCATTTCTTCTTCCACCTCGGCCGCAAGCTGCGCGAGCGGCTCGCCGGCTCGACCGAACGGCGGGACCGTCCGCTCCTGGATCTGACGTGGGACTACCCGACGGACGGCCCGCTCGCCGAACCCTCCGCGGACGCCGTGCTGCGTGAGATCAACGGCTACCACCGCAGCGGCCAGAAGGCCGGGCAGCCGCTGAGCAGTTATCTCGAGATGCAGGACGACGGATCCACCGACGGCGGGTGCTGGATCTACACCGGTGTCTACGCCGACGACGTGAACCAGTCCGCGCGGCGCAAACCCGGCTCCGAGCAGTCCTGGGTGGCTCCGGAATGGGGCTGGGCGTGGCCGGCGAACCGGCGCATCCTCTACAACCGCGCGTCCGCCGACCCGGACGGCAGGCCGTGGAGCGAGCGCAAGGCCTACGTCTGGTGGGACGGCCACGAGCAGAAGTGGACGGGGCACGACGTCCCCGACTTCGTCGCCGACCGCCCGCCGTCCTACCGGCCCGAACCCGGCACCGGTGGCGTCGACGGGCTCGCCGGTGACGACCCCTTCATCATGCAGGCCGACGGCAAGGGCTGGCTCTACGCGCCGGCCGGGCTGCTCGACGGTCCGCTGCCCGCGCACTACGAGCCGGCCGAGTCACCCGTGCGCAACCCGTTCTACGGGCAGCAGGCCAGCCCGACGCGGCAGGTGTTCAAGCGCAAGGACAACCTGCAGAACCCCTCACCGCCGCAGCACGGGTCGGACGTCTTCCCCTTCGTCTTCACGACCTACCGGCTGACCGAGCACCACACGGCGGGCGGGATGAGCCGCTGGCTGCCGTATCTCGCCGAGCTGCAGCCGGAGTTCTTCTGCGAGATCTCGCCCGAGCTGGCGCGGCTCCGGCGCCTCGAGCATCTCGGCTGGGCCACGATCGTCACAGCGCGGTCGGCGATCGAAGCGCGGGTGCTCGTCACCGAGCGGATGGCGCCGCTGTGGGTGAACGACCACGTGGTGCACCAGGTGGGTCTGCCCTACCACTGGGGGGTCGGCTCGTCGGCGCTGAGCACCGGCGACTCCGCGAACGATCTGTTCGGCGTGACGCTCGACGCGAACGTGCACATCCAGGAGTCCAAGGTGTCGTCCTGCGACATCGTGCCCGGCCGACGGCCCACCGGCCCCGCGCTGTTGCGTTACGTGCAGGAGTACCAGAGCCGCGCCGGCATCACCGTCGAGACCGGCAACCAGGAGCGCACCCCTCCGGAGGGCAACGCATGACGCAGCGCAGCGGTGCGGACCAGAACGTCGCGGAGCACTCGGGCTGGGACGACCCGCCCGCCCGCAAGGGCTTCTTCACCGACACCTCGATCTGCATCGGCTGCAAGGCCTGCGAGGTCGCGTGCAAGGAGTGGAACGGCATCCCGGCCGGTGATCCCAGCGGGTTCGACCTGCTCGGATCGTCCTACGACAACACCGGTGCGCTCGGTGCGTCGACGTGGCGGCACGTCGCGTTCGTCGAACAGCCGAAGTCGCTGGGCTCACAGGATCCCGGACTGACCGGCCTGCCGGTCGCGTCGCCGATCTCGCTCGGCATGCCGTCCGCGACGCTGCCGGGCGCGAGCGATCCGGACGGCAAGCGCACCGACTTCCGCTGGCTGATGTCCTCTGACGTCTGCAAGCACTGCACCCACGCGGCGTGTCTGGACGTCTGCCCGACCGGCTCGCTGTTCCGCACCGAGTTCGGCACGGTCGTCGTTCAGGACGACATCTGCAACGGTTGCGGCTACTGCGTTCCCGCCTGCCCCTTCGGCGTGATCGACCGGCGCATCGGCGAGCAGGGCACGAAGAACGTCGGCGTCGCGCAGAAGTGCACGCTGTGCTACGACCGCCTCGGTGAGGGGATGACGCCCGCGTGCGCGCAGGCGTGCCCGACGCAGTCGATCCAGTTCGGCGATCTGGACGAGCTGCGCGAGCGGGCCGCGGCGCGCGTCGAGACCCTGCATGGGCAGGGGGTCGCCGACGCGAAGCTCTACGGCGAGGATCCGGACGACGGCATCGGCGGCGCGGGAGCACTGTTCCTGCTGCTCGACGAGCCCGAGGTCTACGGTCTGCCTCCGGATCCGGTCGTCACCACGCGTGACCTGCCCGCCATGTGGCGCGAGGCCGGCCTCGCTGCTGCCGGCCTGCTTGCCGCCGCCGTCGGCTCGTTCCTGGGCCGTCGCCGATGAGCGAGTCGAAGCGACGCAGGCGCGGCTCTGCGGACGGCGCGCCGGTCGTGCCGGACGTCGAGTTCACCTCGTACTACGGCCGTCCGGTGGTGAAGGCGTCGCCCTGGGAGAACGACATACCTGCCTACCTGTTCCTCGGCGGCCTGGCCGGCGCGTCGTCGTTGCTCGCCGCCGGCGCGGACCTCAGCGATCGGCCGGCGCTCCGGCGCACAGGGCGGGTCGGGGCGCTGGCCGGCATCTCGCTGAGCTTCGCCGCGCTCGTCCATGACCTCGGGAAACCGTCCCGATTCCTGAAAATGCTGCGGGTGGCCAAACCGACCTCACCCATGTCCACCGGCACCTGGATCCTGATGGCCTACGGCCCGGCCGCCGGGGCGGCCGGTGCGGCGGAGCTGGCCGGCCTGCTGCCCCGACGTCTGCGCTGGGTAGGCCGCTTGCTGGGTTCTGCTGCGCGCCCGGCCGGACTCGGCGCCGCGGTGCTGGGCCCCGCCGTCGCGGCATACACCGCGGTCCTGCTGGCCGACACCGCGACACCCGCCTGGCACGAGGCCTACCGGGAGCTGCCCTTCGTCTTCGTCGGTTCAGCCGCGACGGCCGCCGGCGGCCTCGGCATGATCGGCGCGCCGCCGGGCGAGGCCGGGCCTGCTCGCCGGCTCGCGGTCAGCGGTGCGATCACCGAGCTCGTCGCCGAGCAGCGGATGGAACGCTCCATGGGTCTCGCCGCGGAGGCGCTGCACACCGGTCGGGCGGGCACCTTGTCCGCGGCGAGCCGGGCATTGACCGCCGCGGGCACGTTCGCCGCCCTCGCTGCCCGTCGGAGCCGCATCGCCGCCGTGGCGGGCGGTGCGGCGCTGCTGGCCGGCTCCGCTGCGACCCGCTTCGCGATCTTCGAAGCGGGTCAGGCGTCCGCGCGGGACCCCAAGTACACCGTCGTCCCGCAGCGCGAACGGTTGGCCGGCCGGCAGCGCCAGCGGGATCCGGGAGCGTAACGCCCTTCGACGGGGCACAACGCTCCCGGATCCAGTTCACCGCACCGCGATAGCGTGCTCGGTGAGCGCCACGATCTGCCCGATCACGGGCGCGCCGGGCACCTCGCCGATCACCAGCAGCCCGCCGCTCGTCTGGGCGTCGGCGAGCAGTAGCAACTCGTCCTCGTCGACCGCCGAGGCCAGGTGCGGACGCACCCAGTCGAGGTTCCGCCGCGTCCCGCCACTGACGAAACCCTCCCGTAGCGCTGCTCGCGCGCCGTCCAGATATGGGACGGCCGCTGCATCGATGACGGCCGAGACGCCCGACGCGCGGACCATCTTGAACAGATGGCCGAGCAGCCCGAACCCGGTCACGTCGGTTGCGGCCCGCGCCCCGGCGTCGAGGGCCGCGACCGAGGCTGCGGCATTCAGCGCCACCATCGACGCGACGGCCTGCGGGAAGACCTCGCCGGTGCTCTTGTGCCGGTTGTTGAGCACGCCGACGCCGAGCGGCTTCGTGAGGCTGATCGGCAGACCGGCACGTGCGGCGTCGTTGCGCAACAGTCGGGACGGGTCGGCGATGCCGGTGACGGCCATCCCGTACTTCGGCTCCGGGTCGTCGATGCTGTGCCCGCCGCCGACGTGGCAACCGGCCTCCCGGGCGACGTCCAGGCCTCCGCGCAGGACCTCGCGCAGGACCTCGGCCGGCAGCACGTCGCGCGGCCATCCGACGAGGTTGACCGCGACCAGCGGACGTCCACCCATCGCGTACACGTCGGACAGCGCGTTCGCGGCGGCGATGCGGCCCCAGTCGTACGCGTCGTCCACGACCGGGGTGAAGAAATCGGCCGTCGTGACCACCGCGGTGCGCTCGTCGATACGGACGACCGCGGCGTCGTCGCCGTCGTCGAGCCCGACGAGCAGCTCGGGCGACGACGGGGCGATGAGCCCGCGGACGATGTCCTCGAGCTCGCCGGGCGGGATCTTGCAGGCACAGCCGCCGCCGTGCGCGTACTGGGTGAGCCGGATCGGCGTGGTGACCGTCATGACGGCTCCTCGGGAATCGCTGCGCAGGCGTCGCTCACGACTCGAACGTACGCGCTGGGTACGGTTCGCAGCGGAGGCGTATGGGTGCCTGGTGGCCCTCCCGGTCTTCAAAACCGGTGAAGCCGAGCAACTCGGTTTGGCGGGTTCGATTCCCGTCCGCCTCCGCCAGCGTGTCGAGAAAGACTGTGTGATGAAGGGAGGGGCCGAGCATGGACGATCCGCGGCGAGCCGTCCCGCGCACCAACACGGTGCTCGACGATCCGAGGCTCGCCGATGCCGTGCGACGCTTCGGCCGCGACTTCGTCAAGAGCCTCGTCGTCGGCGTGCTGCAACGTGTGCGGGACGGCCACGTTGCGCCGGATTGCGCAGTCGAGGAAGCAGCGCGATCGCTACCGGCCGCTAACGGCCCCGCGTGGGTGATCAACGCGACCGGTGTCGTGCTGCACACCAACCTGGGGCGGGCACCGCTCAGCCGGGTGGCCGCAGAGGCCGCTCGCGCGGCGTCCCTTTACACCGCGCTGGAATTCGATCTTGCCACCGGACGGCGGGGGCCGCGGGCTCGCAGCATGCTCGACGCGTTGCTCCGCGCGGTGCCGGACGCCGGCGACGCGCTCGTGGTGAACAACGGCGCGGCCGCGCTGGTGCTGGCCACCACGGCTCTGGCGTCCGGGCGCGAGGTGATCGTCAGCCGCGGGGAGATGGTCGAGATCGGCGACGGGTTCCGCCTGCCCGATCTGATCGAGTCGACCGGCGCTCACCTGCACGAAGTCGGCACCGCGAACCGGGTCACGCTGGCCGACTACCGGGACGCGATGAGCGAGCGCACGGCCGCGGTCCTCAAGGTGCATCCGAGCAATTTTCGGATCGAGGGCTTCACCAGCTCGGTTCCGGCGGCAGAACTGGCCGGTCTGGGTCTGCCGCTGGTCGCCGATGTGGGTAGCGGCCTACTCAGTCCGCATCCGCTGCTGCCTGACGAGCCGGACGTCGCGTCGATGCTTCGCGCGGGAGCGTCCGTCGTTACGTGCAGCGGCGACAAACTGCTCGGCGGCCCGCAGGCCGGGCTGGTGCTCGGTCGGCCCGACACCGTCGCGCGGATGCGGCGGCACCCCCTCGCGCGGGCGTTGCGAGTCGACAAGCTCACCATCGCCGCCCTCGAGGCGACGCTCACCGGGCCGCCCACCCCGACCTGGACCTCGCTGACCGTCAGCGCCGACGATCTGCGGCGCCGCTGCGACCTGCTTGCCGAGGCGGTCGGCGGGGAGGTCGTCGCGTCCGACGGCGCGGTCGGCGGTGGATGTGCTCCCGGCGTGCCGCTGCCAGGCTGGGCGGTTGCGCTACCCGCCGCGTATGCCGCCCTACTGCGAGCCGTGAATCCCCCGATCATCGGACGGGTGGAACGCGACCGATGCCTGCTCGATCTGCGCTGCGTCCCCGAGCAGCTGGACGAGGTCGTGCGCGACCTCGTGCTTGCACTCTGATGAACGCCCCGATCTGATGAACGCCCCGATCTGATGCACGTCGTCGCCACCGCCGGGCACGTCGATCACGGCAAATCGACGCTCGTGCGCGCGCTGACCGGGATGGAGCCGGACCGCTTCGCCGAGGAACGGCGCCGCGGCATGACCATCGATCTCGGCTACGCGTGGACCGATCTGCCGTCCGGCGTGCAGGTGGCGTTCGTTGACGTCCCCGGGCACCAGCGCTTCATCGCGAACATGCTGGCCGGGCTCGGTCCGGCACCGGCAGTCCTGTTCGTCGTCGCCGCGGACGAGGGCTGGTCGCGGCAGTCCGAGGAGCACCTCACGGCGATCGACGCGCTCGACGTCCGCCACGGGCTGCTCGCCGTCACCCGCTGCGATCTCGCCGGCCCGGCGGCGGCCCTGGCGCAGGCGCGCGAGCGGATCGCCCGGTCGAGCCTCGGCGAAATCGAGGCTGTGTCGGTGTCCGGCGCGACCGGCGACGGCCTCGACACCCTGCGCGCGGCGCTCGACCGGCTCGTCGCCCGGCTGCCTAGGCCAGACCCTGGTGCGCGCGTTCGTCTCTGGCTCGACCGGAGCTTCAGTGTCCGCGGCGCGGGAACGGTCGTCACCGGCACCCTGAGCGCCGGTTCGATCGCCGCTGGCGAGGCGCTGGCCCTTGGCGATTCGATCGTCACCGTGCGCGGTATCCAGACCACCGGCGCCGAAAGAACGTCGGTCACCGCGGTCGCTCGGGTAGCACTCAATCTGCGCGGGCTGAAGCGGTGCGCCGTCGGTCGCGGCGACGTGCTCCTGACGCCCCGACGATGGTGGCACACCGATGCGCTGGACGTCCGGCTCAATACCTCCGACCGGTTACCGACCGAGCTCGTCCTGCACCTCGGCACGACCGCGGTCCCGGTGCGGGTCCGCCCGCTGGGTGACGACGTCGCGCGGTTGACGCTGGCATTCCCGCTGCCGGTGCAGGCAGGGGATCGCGCTGTCCTGCGCGACCCCGGCCGGCAATCCGTCGCCGCCGGCGTGCTCGTCCTGGACGCGGATCCGCCTGAGCTGCGACGCCGCGGCGCGGCGGCCGCCCGGGCTGCTGAACTCGTGGGCGCCACCGGCACGCCCGAGGTCACAGCCGAGGTCGCGCGGCGCGGCGCGATGCGCCGTGACCATCTCGACCGGCTCGGCGTCACGGTGCGGAACGCACCGCACGTCCGGTCCATGGGCGAGTGGTTGGTGCACGAGTCGACGTGGACGGCCTGGCTCGACCGGCTGCCCGCTGCCCTCGAAGCCTGGTCCGCGGCCAATCCGCTCGAGCCTGCGCCGTCGCCCGGCGCGGTCCGGCACGCCCTGGGGCTGCCCGACGATCCGGCGCTCGTCGCCGCGCTGCTTGAGGAGGCCGGTCTGCGGGTAGCGGACGGCCGGGTCGGTCGGCCCGGCGCGCCGCCGTCCACGCCGGCCGCGGTGCCCGGCCTCGGCCGCATTGTCGAGCGGCTGCGCAGCGACCCGTTCGCCGCCCCCGAACACGACGAACTCGACTCGCTCGGCCTGGGCGATCGTCAACTCGCGGCGGCGGCCAAGGCCGGCGTGCTGCTCCGGCTCGCGCCGGATGTCGTATTGCTGCCAACCGCGGTGGGGCACGCGCTCGACCTCCTGCGCACGCTGCCGCAGCCGTTCACCACCAGCGCCGCGCGGCAGGCGCTGCGCACCACGCGCCGAGTCGCGATTCCCCTGCTCGAGCACCTCGACGCGATCGGGTGGACCGAGCGCGTCGACACCGCCACCCGCCGCCTGCGCTGACGCGCGACTCGATCACCGAAAAACCGAGTGTGCAAAGACTCGACGAAGAACACGCCGTCCGATGCTAGGGGCACTTAGCCCTGGCTGACGGTGGTTGTCGGTCACGATCGGCGCGTCCTCGCCCGGTCAGGGTGCCGGCGACGGTGTTGCCGATGACGACCAGCCGGCCGGTGTTCCTTGCTGCGAGCAGTGACCCGGAGACTACGTCCGGCGCGCAGTTGTCGGCAGCGTCGCCGACGAGCACGAAGCCGGTACGGCCGGTGATCGTCGCTGCTGGTATGGCCCCAACGGGCTATGGACATATGTCGAACGCTCACGCGGCGCGGAAGTGCTTATAGCCCAGTAGTACGCGGTGGGCGTTACTGGGATCGAACCAGTGACCGCTCGGGTGTAAACCGAGTGCTCTCCCGCTGAGCTAAACGCCCGGGGCGCAGAGGTGCCGCGCGTCGCCAGGGTACAAGCCTCGCCGTACGTCTCAGCCGAGCACCGTACCGTGAAGTCGTGTTCCGGACGCTCCGCCAGCCGCGCTACGCCGCGCTGGGGGTTCTGATGATCGTCATCGCGATCGTGTGCGTGGCGTGCGGCACGTGGCAGATCTACCGGTTCGAAGCCAAGAAGCACGCCAACGATCATCTGCGCGCGAACGCCGAGCGGGTCGCCACGGGCGTCGCCACGGTGTTGCCGACCCTCGGGAGCGGGCCGCGGCCGTCCCGCGACGCCGTCGAGTTCCGCGCGGTGCGGGCGACCGGGGTCTACGACGATGCCGGGCAGAGCCTCGTCCGAAGCCGCACGCTCGGCGACGACACCGGCTTCCTCGTCCTCACCCCGTTGCGAACGACCGGGCCGATCCTGCTCGTGGTGCGAGGCTTCATCACCCAGCCGACCTCCGGCGCCATCCCGATCGCGCCCGCGCCGCCGGCAGGTCAGGTCACGGTGCTCGCCCGGGCGCAGCTTCCCGAGACGGGCAACGACAGGGCGCGCGAGAACAGCGGCCGCCAGGTGCAGACGATCAACCCTGGCCAGCAGGCGTCCCGCCTTGGCGGGCGGTTGTACGACGGCTACGCCGAACTCGAACCCGGCCAGCCGGGGACGGACGGACTGCGCGCGATCCCCCGTCCGGATTTGTCGAACCCGGCCGGTGGCGCGCTTGAACCGCAGCACTTCGCCTACGTGATCCAGTGGTACCTCTTCGCGTTGCTGGCTCTCGCCGCGCCGCTCGCGATGGCCCGGGCAGAGACGAAGCACCACGAGTCCGGCGACTTCGACGACGCCGCAGAGCCCGAACCCGTCTCCGACGCATTCGCCGAGTTCGACGACGCACCGACTGGCACACTGCAGGATGCCCGCGCGGCCAAGCTCGCCGACCGCTACGGCCGCCCCGTCCACTGACTAGGAGCCCCGCCGCCGTGACCCGCGCATTCGACGCCGCCCACTGGGACGAGCGGTACCGCGCCACAGAGAGCGTGTGGGGCGCGCCGCCGAACAGATGGGTCGAGCAGGAGGTCGCCTCGCTGCGCCCCGGCGTCGCCCTGGACCTGGCCTGCGGCGAGGGACGCAACGCGATCTGGCTCGACTCGCTGGGCTGGCAGGTCATCGCGGTCGACTTCTCGGCGGTCGCCCTGGAGAAGGGCGCAGTCGCCGCACAGCAGGCCAGCGGAGCGGCCCGGATCACGTGGCTGCTCGATGATGCGACGACGTTCCGGTCGCCCGATCCGGTCGATCTGGCCGTGCTCGCGTACCTACAGCTGGAACCGTCGGCCCGGCGCGGCGCCGTGCGAACTGCGGCGACCGCGCTGGCCCCGGGCGGCGTGCTGCTCGTCGTGGCCCACGACTCGCGCAACCTGACCGACGGCGTGGGCGGCCCGCAGGATCCGGCGGTGCTTTACACGGCGCACGATCTGGTAGACGACCTGGCGCCGACCGACCTGAACGTGGAGCGGGCCGACGAGGTGCTGCGGCCCGTCGAGGGAGCAGTACGCCCGGCCATCGACGCGCTGTTGCGGGCGCGCCGACCCGCGTAGCCATCGATGCGCGGTGGGTTGGTGCCGCGAGCGGCATCAACCCAC